>UQZM01000057.1 GCA_900545615.1 uncultured Collinsella sp. | reverse complement strand
GCGCAACGCGTTGCGCTGAGTCCTGAGGCTGTTGCAATGAAAATGAGAATCAAGGAGATTGTGGCCGATGTCGCGCTCAAAAACTTTTTTAAAATTCTCGGTTGACCGGAGCGCGTCCTTGGTTATACTAATCAAGCCTTGAAACAAGGCACACCTCAAATGGCTGGGTAGCTCAGTTGGTAGAGCAGAGGACTGAAAATCCTCGTGTCAGGGGTTCGATTCCCTTCCCCGCCACCTTGAATTGACTAGGACCTCTGCAAAGGGGTCCTTTTCTTTTATGCGGCCCCCACGCGGAATCGAACCCCGTGAGGGCGCGGAGCTGAGTAAACGCGTGAGCGTTTGCCAGCGCAGCTCGCAAGGCGCGGAAGCGCCGCAGCGGTCCGCACGCGCGGAGCGCGGGCGCGATTCCCTTCCCCGCCACCTTGAATTGACTAGGACCTCTGCAAAGGGGTCCTTTTCTTTTACCGAGGGCTCCTGCGGAAACTGCATCCCGGAATTTGGCTTCAGAGCGGGATGCGCTTTCCGCTTTGAGCCTGTTTGGGAAAGTGTGGACCGGAATCCGGCGTCAGAATGGGACGCGCTTTCCTTTTGCGGCTCTTGGCGGAAAATGCATCCCAGTCTTTTGCGAAAAAACGGGGCACGCTTTCCGGCCGCCTACTTCCGGCGCACGTGTGCATCTTGGCGTGTGCATCTCGGGTTCCGTCTGCCCGGACATTCCTCCCACTTTTGCGCCACTTTGTAGACCGTTCGGTCGCCTGTCCGCACGCGCGGGTATACTCAAAACGATACTTTTCCTATGCAATGCGATGCAGGTTCGACCTGCGCGATTCGAAGGGGGCCGTGATGGAGAGGATTCTCGGCGTTAATCTCTCTGGCTGGTTTATTCCCGAGCCCTGGGTGACCCCGTCGCTCTATGCAGCGACCGGAGCATCCAATGCAGCCGAGCTGCAGGGGGCCATGGGCACCGCTGCCTATAACGAGCGCATGCGTCGCCATTACGAGACGTTTGTGAGCGAGGACGATTTTCGCCGTATGGCGCAGATCGGTCTCAACGCCGTGCGCCTGCCGGTGCCGTGGTATGCCTTTGGCTCGCAGGAGTCCGACGCTTCCTACATCTCGGTCGTCGATTATATCGACCGTGCTATTGAGTGGGCCGACAAGTACAACATCCGCGTACTGCTTGATCTGGCGACTGTACCCGGCGGTCAGGGCGATTCCAATGATTCGCCAACCACGCCGGAGGCTGTTGCCGAGTGGCATTCGTCCACCAACGGCCGTCACGTTGCGCTCGATGTGCTCGAGCGCCTGGCCGATCGCTATGGTGAGGCCGAGAGCCTGCTGGGCATCGAGCTGTTGGATACGCCGCAGATGAGCGTACGCAAGAGCCTCTTTACCATGACGGATGGCATTCCGGCCCACTACCTGCGCAATTTCTATCGCGATGCCTACGAGCTCGTTCGTTCGTATATGCCCGAGGACAAGATCGTCGTCTTTTCCTCTTCGGGACACCCTGGCGAGTGGAAGCACTTTATGCGCGGTGCCAAGTACAAGAACGTCTACATGGACCTTCACCTGTACCATTACCGCGACGAGTATGCGCTCGACATCACGAGCCCCCGCGGTCTGACGACGGCGATTTCGCGCAACAAGCGTGAGCTCAAAGAGGCGGTCGCAACTGGGTTCCCCGTTTTGGTGGGCGAATGGTCGGGCGCGGCGATCTTCGCCAACTCGTCGGTTACGCCCGAGGGCCGCAATGCCTACGAGCGCGTGTTTATCGCCAACCAGCTGGCTTCGTTTGCGCCGGCTGCCGGTTGGTTCTTCCAAACGTGGAAGACCGAGAAGCGCATTGCAGCATGGGACGCCCGCGCGGCACTCGGCACGCTCGAGCGCGGCATGATTGAATAGGTTGATATGACGCAAAACAGCGCCCGCACGGGCAAACTTTATGTGGTCGGTACGCCCATCGGTAACCTGGGCGACCTGTCTCCGCGCGTCGGCGAGGCATTTGCCGCCGCCGACGCCGTCTGCTGCGAGGACACGCGTGTGACCTCAAAGTTGCTGATGCACCTAGGCATCTCCAAGCCGCTCGTTCGTTGCGACGAGAACGTGATCGCAAGTCGCGCAGCCGGCCTGGTCGACCGCCTGCTGGCGGGGGAGACCCTCGCCTTTGCCTCGGACGCCGGTATGCCGAGTGTGTCCGATCCCGGCCAGGCGCTGGTCGAGGCGGCGCGCGAGGCGGATGTGCCTGTCGAGGTTATTCCCGGCCCCTCTGCTTGCGTCACGGCGCTCGTATCGTCCGGTATTCCCTGCGAGCATTTCTTCTTCGAAGGCTTTTTGGGTCGCAAGCACGGCGACCGCGTGCGCCGACTGCAGCGCCTTGCCGTCGTCCCCGGCGCACTCATCTTCTACGAGTCTCCACATCGCATCGTGGCGACGCTCGAGGCCGTGGCAGAGGTTTTTCCCCAGCGCGATGTCGCCGTCTGCCGCGAACTCACCAAACTGCACGAGGAGGTCTTGCGCGGGCCCGCTGCCCAGCTCGCCGAGGAGCTGCGTGCCCGTGGCGAGGTAAAGGGCGAGATCGCGCTGGTCATCGCGCCGCCGAGTGAGGACGAGGAGGCCGGTATCGCGCCGGTTGGGGCCGCAGCGGTAGACCCCGACGAAGCCCTGCGCGAGGACATTCGCACCGCGCTCGAGGAGGGGGAGCCCGCCTCCGCGGTGGCAAAGCGCCTGTCTCAGAAGTACTCGCGCCGCAAGCGCGATGTCTATGCCATGGTGCTCGATATGCAATAGATGGAGGATATCCAGCCCTTGCGTTAGAATCATCCCCTGTATGCAACGTTTTTCTGGAGGACAAACCCCATGGATCAAAGCAAGCCTTCGTTCTTTATCACGACGCCCATCTACTACGTCAACGCCGATCCGCACCTGGGCACGGCTTATTCCACCATCATCGCCGACGTCCAGGCTCGCTATCGTCGCTCTGCCGGCTATAACGTCAAGTTCCTGACTGGCATGGACGAGCATGGCGAGAAGGTTGCCGAGGCTGCAGCCAAGCACAACATGACGCCGCAGGAGTGGACCGACAGCCAGGCTCCGCACTTCAAGGAGCTGTGGAGCAAGCTCGAGATCTCCAACGACGACTTCATCCGCACCACCGAGCCGCGCCAGCATCATGCGGTGCAGTATCTGTGGGAGCGCATGAAGGAGTCCGGCTACCTGTATAAGGGCAGCTACGACGGCTGGTACTGCGTGCCCGACGAGACCTACTTTACCGATACACAGGTCCAGAAGGGTGACGAAGAGTACGGCAGCGTCGGCCAGCACCTGTGCCCCGATTGCCACCGTCCGCTCGAGCGCGTGCAGGAGGAGTCCTACTTCTTTAAGCTCTCTGCGTTCCAGGACAAGCTGCTCAAGCTCTATGACGAGCACCCCGATTTTGTTGAGCCCGCGTTCCGCATGAACGAGGTGCGCAGCTTTGTCGAAGGCGGCCTCAACGACCTTTCCGTGAGCCGTACGAGCTTTGACTGGGGCATCAAGGTCCCGTTCGACGAGGGCCATGTGACCTACGTGTGGTTCGACGCGCTGCTCAACTATATGACGGCCGTCGGCTACGGTGTCGACACCGACGAGGCCCGTGCCGAGCTGGCCTATCGCTGGCCCGCGCAGTTCCACATCGTGGGTAAGGACATCATCCGCTTCCACTGCGTCATTTGGCCCGCCATGCTCATGGCCATCGGCGAGGCCCTGCCCGAGCACGTCTTTGCCCACGGCTTCCTGACCGTGCGCAATGCCGAGACCGGCAAGGCCGAGAAGATGTCCAAGAGCCGCGGCAACGCCATCGCTCCGCAGGACGTTATCGACATGCTGGGCGTCGAGGGCTATCGCTATTACTTTATGACCGACGTGGTGCCCGGCACCGACGGCGCCATCAGCTTCGAGCGCATGGAGCAGGTCTACAACGCCGACCTGGCCAACAGCTGGGGCAACCTTATCTCGCGTTCGCTCAACATGAGCGGCAAGTACTTTGACGGTTGCGCGCCCGCCAAGCCCGCGTCGTTCGATGCGTTCGACAACCCGCTGGCAAAGATTGCCGACGGTTTGGTCGAGCGCTACATGGCCAAGATGGACGTGCTCGATTACGGTGGAGCCAAGGACGAGGTCATGGAGCTCATCCACGCCGCCAACCACTACATCGAGGACTCCGAGCCTTGGGCACTTGCCAAGGACGAGGCCAAGGCTGACGAGCTGGCGTTTGTGATCTACAACCTGCTCGAGGCCATCCGCATTGCCGCTCACCTGCTGATGCCGCTCATGCCCCAGACTTCTGCCGAGGCTCTGCGCCGCCTGTCCTGCGAGGACGAGGCCGCGAGCGACGACCTCAAGGGCATTTGCGCTTGGGGCCTGCTTGCTGGTGGTCAGCCCGTCGAGAAGGGCGATTCGCTGTTCCCGCGTCTGGGCTAAGACGCAGCGCGCCATATCGGCAATTTGCTGTTTAGCTGTAAGGGCATGGCCGCCACGGTCCATGCCCTTTTGTTTCAAGACGCCGCCATCATGCTAAGGAGGCAACCATGACAACTTCGCCTTTGGCAAACCCCACGGCCACCAGGGAGCTGCTGGAGGAGTTTGGCCTTGCGACCAAGCATCGCCTGGGCCAGAACTTCCTGATCGACAACCATGTAATTGAGCGCATTTGCGAGCTTGCCGAGCTTGCAGGCGATGAGCGCGTGCTCGAGGTTGGTCCGGGCGTTGGTACGCTCACGCTTGCGCTGTTGCAGGAGGCGGCGTGCGTCACGTCGATCGAGGCCGATCCCGAGCTCGAGCCGGTGCTCGATGCTCACGCCGCCGACTACGCCAACTTCCGCTTTATCATGGGCGACGCGCTTAAGGTGGGCCCGGAGCAGATTGAGCAGGCCGCCGGCGGTGAGCCGACGGTATTTGTCGCGAACTTGCCCTATAACGTGGCGGCGACAATCATCTTGCAGTTCTTCCAGACGATGCCCGCGCTCAAGCGTGCCGTCGTCATGGTGCAAAAGGAGGTTGCCGATCGCATTGCCGCAGTGCCGGGCAACAAGACCTATGGCGGCTATACGGCAAAGCTCGGCCTGTATGCGCAGGTGACGGGTCGCTTTGAGGTGCCGCCGCGTTGCTTTATGCCGGCGCCGCACGTGGACTCGGCCGTCGTGCGTATCGACCGTGTTGACGGCGTGGTGCCCGAAGGACTCGACCGCGAGTTTGTGGCCCGCGTGATTGATGCTGCATTTGCTCAGCGTCGCAAGACCATTCGCAACTCCATGAGCGCCAACGGCTTTGCCAAGGACGTGCTCGATGCCGCCTTTGAGGCTTGCGGTATCGCATCCACCACGCGCGCCGAGACGCTCGATGTTGCCGACTTTGTCCGCCTGGCCCAGGAGCTAATCCATGACGCTTAATGCCGAACGCGTGACGTTTACCAAGAAAAAGAAGACGGTTGCTTGTCCCGTGCCCTTGGCGCCGCTTGCCGACACGCATGCGCATCTGCTTTCGTTTTGGGGCAAAGAAGTGCCCGAGACGCTCGTGCGCGCCAAAGCCGCGGGCGTCGACCTGTTGGTGACGATGTTCGACCCCATCGCTGACAAACGCAGCGTGACGGACTATAGCGACTGGCTCGTGCGCGAAATTCTGCCGATGCAGGATATCCCTCAGATCAAGTATCTTGCCGGCGTGCATCCGTATGGTGCGCCGGACTATACCGACGACGTTCACGCGCAGGTCGTTGCCGCACTCGATGACCCCTTATGCGCCGGTATTGGCGAAATCGGCCTGGACTACCACATGGACTATGACGACGATATCGCGCCGGCACCCCATAACGTGCAGATTGACTGCATGACGCGCCAGCTCGAGCTTGCCGTGTGCCGTAACGTGCCGGTGGAGCTGCACCTGCGTCACGAGGACTCGGATGGGGAGCGCACCTCGCACGTTGATGCGTACAACGTGCTTCGTGAGGTGGGCGTGCCCCAGGCCGGTTGTGTGCTGCACTGTTTTGGCGAGGACCGCGCCACGATGGAGCGCTTTGTGGAGCTGGGCTGCTATATCGCTTATGGAGGCGCGGCTACCTTTAAGCGCAACGACGATGTGCGCGAGGCATTTGCGGCAACCCCACTCGATCGAATTTTGTTCGAGACGGATTGCCCGTATATGGCTCCGGAGCCCATCCGCGGTCTTGAATGCGAGCCCGCAATGATCTCCATTACGGCAAACACGCTGGTCAACGACCGTGTCGATCGTACCGGCGAGGATGCTGAGGCAATCGCGCGAGCAGCTTGGGAAAATGCCTGCAAACTTTTTCAAAAATAGTTCTTGCGTTCGCGATGGCGCTCCGTTATTCTAATTCCTGCACGCGGGCGTGGCGGAATTGGCAGACGCGTACGGTTCAGGTCCGTATGGGGGCAACCCCATGAAGGTTCAAGTCCTTTCGCCCGCACCATTGAATGAAAGAGCTCCCAGCAATGGGGGCTTTTTTGTTATGGGCCCATCGCAGGGACTTGAACCTGCGAAGGAGCGAGCGTAAAGAAAACGCGGAGCGGTTTTAGCGAGCTGGCGAGTCCGCCGGCAGGCGGGCGAAGCCGGTGCGGATCCGCGCAGCGGATACGCGGACGTCCTTTCGCCCACACCATTGATTGAAAGAGCTCCCAGCAATGGGAGCTTTTTTGTTATGGGTCTCTTGTTGATGTCACGTGGCTGCTTCGTGCGGGTATCCTAGTGCCAACGTGTGCCTATCAGAGGAGAGACCATGCTGTTGTCCGGTATCATTGCCGCCCTTACGAGCCTTCTGCTTCCCATCATCATTTTGTTGCTTCTGCTTCCCAACGCCTGCTATGTCGTTGAACAACAGCATGCCGTGATCATCGAGCGTCTGGGCAAGTTTAACCGCATCGTCAACGCGGGCTTCCACATGAAGGTGCCCGTGATCGACCGCAAGGCCGCCACGGTGAGTCTGCGCACCATGAAAAACGGTTTTGGCATCGACGTTAAGACCCAGGACAACGTGACCATCGGCCTTGAGGTCTCTGCTCAGTACCACGTGAGCTATGACATGGGCGCCGGCCCGGCAGATTCGGGTATCTACAAGAGCTACTACATGCTGCAGGAGCCCGTCGACCAGATGCGTGACTTCATCACCGACGCCCTGCGCTCTTCGATTCCCGTCTACACACTCGATGAGGTCTTTGCCAAGAAGGATGACATCGCCAAGGATGTCAACGCTACCGTTTCCGAGCAGATGGCCGCCTACGGCTTCACCCTCGTGTCGACGCTCATCACCAAAATCGCACTGCCGACCGAGGTCGAGAACTCCATGAACGACATCAACGCCGCCCAGCGCAAGCGCGCTGCGGCACAGGAGCTCGCCGAGGCAGACCGTATCAAGCGCGTCACCGAGGCGACCGCCGAGGCCGAGGCTATGGAAAAGGCGGGCGAGGGCATCGCCAACCAGCGCAAGGCCATTGCGCTGGGTATCAAAGATTCGCTCGAGATCATCCAGGAGACGGGTGTCGGCAATGACGAGGCCAACCAACTGTTCATGTTTACGCAGTGGTCCGAGATGATGACGGAGTTCGCTCGCACGGGTAAAACCTCGACGGTCGTGCTGCCGAGCGACTTTTCGCAGTCGGCCTCTATGTTCGAGCAGATGCTGGCTGCCGGTAAGGTTCAGAACGAGTCAAAGGAGTAGGCACGCGTGAAATACACCGTCGTTTGTGTTGGCAAGCTCAAAGAGCGCTTTTGGAAGGACGCGTGCGCTGAGTACACCAAGCGCCTAGGCGCCTATGCCAAGGTGGATATCCGCGAGGTGGCCGATATCGACCCGGCTAAGGCGGGCGGCGTGGATGCCGCACGCGACAAGGAGGGGGCGGCGATTCTTGCTGCCTTGCCGTCTCGAGCGCATGTGATCCTGCTGGCTATCGAGGGCAAGGAGCGTTCGAGTGAGGAGCTCTCGGCGAGGCTCGACGATCTTATGCTGCGAGGCAGCAGCGATATCGCCTTTGTGATTGGCGGATCGGACGGCGTGAGCGATGACGTGCGCGCACGAGCCGACGAGATGCTCAGCTTTGGACGCATTACCTTGCCGCATAACTTGGCGCGTGTGGTGCTGCTAGAGCAGATTTACCGTGCCTGCAAGATCAGCCGTGGCGAGCCGTATCACAAATAGGTCGGCAATACGAAACAATGGCGTGGGACAATAGCTTTCGTTTTGAAGAGCGTGTCTGAGAGGACTATGAGATATGAAGATTGGGTTTGTCGGTTTTGGCAATATGGCGAGCGCTATGGCCGATGGCTGGATCGCTGCTGGTGTAGCTGCGAGCGACATGTGCGCCTGCGCGGGTCGCTACGACGCGCTGGTTGAGCGCTGCGAGGCACGCGGCATGGTCGCCTGCCACGATGCCGCCGAGGTTGTCGCCGCATCCGATATCGTGGTCGCTGCGGTCAAACCGTACATGATCGAGAAGGTATTCGCCCCGCTCAAGGATGCTCTTGCCAAAAAAGTCGTTCTGTCGGTTGCCTGGACCTGGGACAGTGCCAAGTGGGAGCAGGTCCTGCCGGGCGTCGCGCATATCTCGACGGTGCCCAACACGCCGGTTTCGGTGGGCGAGGGCGTCATCGCTTGCGAGAAGGCTTCCACGCTTAGTGATGAGCAGAGCGTAGTGGTGCTTGATCTGCTTGGTAAGCTCGGTGCGGTGGTCGAGCTCGATACGAGCCTGCTGTTCGTGGGCGGCACGGTGGGTGGTTGCGCTCCGGCATTTGTCGCTATGGCAATCGAGGCCCTGGGCGATGCGGCGGTCAAGCACGGTATCCCGCGTGCCGATGCCTATCGCATTGTGAGCCAGATGGTGCTAGGTACGGCAAAGCTGCAGCTTTCAACTGGTCAGCATCCTGCGGCGATGAAGGATGCCGTATGCTCGCCCGGTGGCGCCACCATCAAGGGCGTCGTTGCGCTCGAGGACGCCGGCATGCGCAGTGCCCTGGTCAAGGCAATCGACGCAACTCTCCAGTAAAACCTGCCATTTAGGGACAGGTTTATTTTGGCAGGTTTTTCCTGCGGTTTTGTCGTATGTGCGAAAAGCGCCCCGCAACCGGATCGTTACCGGTTGCGGGGCGCTTGCATTTGCCCAGATAAAACCGACCAAAATAAACCTGTCCCTTTTTGGCAGGTTAGTCCCAGAAGCTGTCTTCCTCATCCTCGGACTTGGGCCCGCGGTCGACGTACATCTTATGGGTGCGCTTCTCCATTACAAAGGCAAGAATCGCAAATAACAGGATGCCGCTGGCGAAAAGGATGGCAAAACCGGTGCGGGTGCCAAACAAAAAGGAAAAAACTGCGTCCATTGGGTGCCTTCTTGCGTAGTTGAGTTGGGTCGTAAACGCTCATAAGTATATACTTGCCCATACATGTACAAGGTTGCAACCTAAATGGAATGTATATCGCCGGAGGATCTAATGCTTGATATCAAGTTTGTTCGCGAGAACCCCGATGCCATCGATGTCGCCATGGCTAACCGCCAGACGTCTTGGGATCGCGAGAAGTTCTTTGAGCTCGACGACGAGCGCCGTGCCGTCATCACCGAGGTCGAGGAGCTCCAGGCTACGCGCAATGCCGAGTCCAAGAAGATCGGCGCCCTGATGAAGGAGGGCAAGAAGGACGAGGCCGAGGCCGCCAAGGAGGCCGTGCGCGCCGTCAACGAGAAGATTGACGGTCTGGCCGAGCGCCGCACCGCTCTCGAACAGGAGCAGTACGACTTCATGGCTCACCTGCCCAACATTCCTTGCGAGGCAACGCCGTACGGCAAGGACGAGGACGAGAATATCGAGCGCCGTCGTTGGGGCACCCCGCGCGAGTTCGACTTCGACTTTAAGCCGCACTGGGATCTGGGCACCGATCTGGACATCCTCGACTTCGAGCGTGGCAACAAGCTCTCCGGCAGCCGCTTCACCGTTCTCGGTGGCGCTGGCGCCCGCCTGGAGCGCGCCCTCATCAACTTCTTCCTCGATACGCACACCAGCCGTGGCTTCAAGGAGTGGTGGCCGCCTATCGTCGTCAAGCGTCAGACCATGTTTGGCACGGGTCAGCTGCCCAAGTTCGAGGACGACGCCTACCACGTCTCGGGCGACAACTTCCTGATCCCCACCGCCGAGGTCGTGCTCACCAACCTGCACGCCGGCGAGGTCCTCGACGCCGACACCCTGCCGCGCCGCTACACCGCCTTCACCCCCTGCTTCCGCGAGGAGGCCGGTTCCGCCGGTCGCGACACCCGCGGCATCATCCGTCAGCACGAGTTCGACAAGGTCGAGATGGTCAAGTTCGCTAAGCCGGAGGAGTCCGACGAGGAGCTCGAGAGCATGACCGCCGAGGCCGAGTACCTGCTGCAGCAGCTGGGCCTTCCGTATCGCGTGATTAGCCTGTGCACCGGCGACTTGGGCTTCTCTGCCCGTCAGACCTACGACGTTGAGGTCTGGCTGCCGAGCTACAACGCCTACAAGGAGATTAGCTCCTGCTCCAACTGCGGTGACTTCCAGGCTCGCCGCGCCAACATCAAGTATCGCGACCCCGAGAACTTCAAGGGTTCGCGCTACCTGCACACGCTCAACGGTTCCGGCCTGCCGGCCGGCCGCACCATGGCTGCCATTCTGGAGAACTACCAGAACGCCGACGGCACCATCACGATCCCCGAGGTTCTGCGTCCTTACATGGGCGGTCTCGAGAAGATCGAGCCGGTCGCGTAACTTGGCTGCATAGGGGATATGCAAGGGCGCTCCTTCGGGGGCGCCCTATTTCGTGCGCAGGTCCATATCATGCCGTGCGGACAGCTCAATAGAAAACACACGAACAACTGTTCTGTATACAGCTATCTACCTGTTATGCTTTTGCTAAATAAGAGCGAGAGAAAGGGGACGCGATGGAGCTGTTTGATGATCGGGTGGTTTTGTTTGAGAGCGACGAGGGTGGGGAGTACCTGCTTGTAACGTGTGAGCCGTCTGGCATGGGTGGCCTGGTGGTTCGACAGACGAGTGAGGGTCCGTTGACACAATGGTGTTTTGAGGAGTCGCCGCATGTGGTCGAGACCTTTGTGACGCACGTGGGGCTTGTGGCGCTGGAGCACTTCTATGGAGTTGGGACTTCCAACCAGGTCGCGCGCATGCTGAGCATCTCGTTTGCCGATTATGATTGTGCCCAGCGGGTGAGATCGCTCCTGAGGGAACTTGATGCCAAGTTTGACGTGATCGAAAAGCCAATCGATCGTACGGGGAACGGCGGTATATGCGGAGCAGCATGACAAAACTGCGTTTCACAAAAAAGTTTGAGATTGAGCTTGACTCCAATAAGCTAAAGTGGTTTTATATGTCTTGCGCTGCGGCGTTACCTCAGCTGGATAGAGGGTCTGACTACGAATCAGAACGTCATAGGTTCGAATCCTATACGCCGCACCAATTGAAATTGAAAGCCTCCGGCAACGGGGGCTTTTCTTTTACGCCGGCACCGCACGGATTCGAACCTCGGTCGAGGTGCGAGCATCTTAATCATCACTTCGTGGTTGATTTCCGATCTCAGCCGAACACATTAGGCGGACAGGCCGTTCCCGCAGCTAGCCGAACGCCCCCGAGGCCCCATCCGGGCCCCCGGGGGCGGCATTTTCCCAGTTGAAGGAACGGTGGAGATGTGTTTCGATAGGTCCGGTGGCCATGCTCCGCCCGCCGCCCGGCACCTCTTCCCAGACTCAGCCGGACGGTCGGTCCGTCTATTCCGTTTTTCCTTCTAGCCTAGGCCAGCGGGGCATCGCCCCTCTCGGCGCGCGCCCTCTCGATGAGCCCCGGCGTCAGGTCGAGGTCGCCGAGCGCCACGT
>UQZM01000056.1 GCA_900545615.1 uncultured Collinsella sp. | reverse complement strand
GCATGACGCGCCACAATGGCCAGCGCCTCGTCGTCGTAATCGAAGCCCTCCTGCTCACACACGTAAGACAGGCGATGCTCGATATCCTCGTTGCCGATGCGGTGGAAATCGAAGCGCTGGCAGCGCGAGAGGATGGTCTCCAGAATCTTTTGCGGGTCGGTGGTGCACAGCACAAAGATCACGTGTGCCGGCGGCTCCTCGAGAGTCTTGAGCAGCGCGTTAAACGCCGCCGTTGTGAGCATGTGGACCTCGTCGATGATATAGATCTTGTACTTGCCGCGCACCGGGGCAAAGTTGACGGAGTTGATGATTTCCTCGCGCACATTGTCCACGCCCGTGCGGGAGGCGGCATCGAGCTCGTAAACGTCTGGGTGGTTACCCTCGGCAATGAGCTCGCACTCCTCGCAAGTACCGTCGGGCATGCAGCCGCTCGCACCCTCGGCGCGCGCCGCCTCGGCATTGCGGCACAGCAGCGCCTTGGCCAGAATGCGCGCCATGGTGGTCTTGCCCGTGCCGCGCGGTCCGCAGAACAGGTAGGCGTGGGACAGGCGCCCCTCGGTGATGGCGTGCTCGAGCGTCGAGACGATATGCTGCTGGCCCACCACGGAGTCGAAGGTGAGCGGGCGATACTTTCGGTACAACGATTCCATGGGTGCTCCCCCGGGTATACTGAGTCTTGTTGCCGCGGCGGCCATGCGGTCGCACGGCATACTGTATTCCATAATACCCGTACGGCGAGCCCGCCGCGATAGGAGTCCAAAGAGCATGGCAGACGCAGAGAGCAACCTCGTTCCCTCCGAAGCAGCCGACCAGGTCGAGGTCGCGCTCGAGGAGCAGGCCGCAGCCGACGACGGCATCCTGTACCTCAACGAGTACCAGTACGAAAACGACCTGGTCACCGACTTCGCCCGCCTGGTCGCCTCGCCCAGGCGTCGCGGCTCCCTGTACGTCACCGCCGCGATTGCCGCGCTCATCGGTATCGGCATGCTGGTGGCCGGCGACAACTGGATCAAGTTTGGCGTCGTCCTGATCGTATTCGGCGCCTTTTTGGCCTGGTGGAGCAAGAACCTTCACCACACCCTCGCCCGCGACTTTATCGACGCCGTTGAGGCCGACGAGTCCATGGGTGGCCGCTATCGCCGCGTCGCCGCCAACGAGGACGGTCTGATGGTATGGGGTAAGAGCGGCAAGTCGCAGTTCTTCCCGTTTGAGAAGCTCGACCACGTACTCGACGGCGAGCGCATCTTTGTGGCCATGTTCGCCGACCAGGGCGTGACGATCCCCAAGGACACCTTCGTCCGTGGCGATGCCGAGCAGTTCGGTCCCTTCCTCAAGGCCCGCATCAACAAAAAACTCCGTATCGAGACCAAGAAGAAGAAAATGAAGGCCGAGAAGGCCGCCGCCGAGGCCAAGCAGGGCGACAAGCCCCAGGAGGCCAAGGGCAAGCAGCGCAAGCAGAAGAAGAACAAGAAGAAGCGCTAGGCCGGACGCAGGGTCCAGACCCCAGACGGAGCTTAAATTGAATGTCGCCCATCTGCGCGTGCTACACTAGCAGCATCTATGCCACCGCGAACGGCTCGGCCCCGCGCCCGCCGCTCGCAAACGAACTTTAAACGCACGAGGGTTGGCCATGCCGCTTTTCTCGCAACATACCGCCCGGTTCTCGCCGGACGTTCCTTTGGAGGGCACCAGCTCTCGCGAGCTGCTCAAGCGGTACCAGCCGCTCGAGACACTTGCGACCGGCGGTTTTGGCTCCATCGAGATCTGCCGCGACACGCACCTGCGCCGCCGCGTCGCCATTAAGCGCATCCCCCTTATCAACGGTGCCGGCATGCCCGCCAGCGACATCATGGATGTCCTGCGCGAGGCGCACACTGCCGCCATGCTTCAACATCCCAATATCGTGCAGGTCATCGACTTTACGCACGACACAGCCTATGCCTACCTGGTTATGGAATATGTCGATGGCATGTCGCTGGCCGAGTTTTTGTACCGCGTGGACGGCCACTCACTTACCTTTGACGAGGCCGCGGCCATTGCCGATGCCCTGGGCCAGGCGCTCACCTTCGCCCATAGTAATGGCGTACTCCACCTGGACATTAAGCCCGCCAACGTGCTCATCGACCACTCGGGCAATGTAAAGCTCACCGACTTTGGCATGGCGCGGCTGTCGTCCGCCGGTGGCTTTGGCGGCTCGCGCGGCGGCACCATCGGCTACATGCCGCCCGAGCAGCTCGATATCGAGACCGGCACGGTCGACGAGCGCGCCGATGTCTTTGCCCTCGCCTGTGTGATCTATGAGGGCCTGTGCGGCAGCGCTCCCTTTATGGCGGCCACGCCCGCCGACTCGCTCGACCGCATCATCGGCGGCGCCACCTATCCCAGCGAGCTGATACCACACTTTCCCCCGGGAGCCGAGAGCGCGCTCATGAGCGCGCTCTCCCCCATGCCGCAGGACCGCCCCAACAGCATCGAGGCATTTTGCGACCAGCTCCTTGCCGGTCTGGGCAGCGTGCGCGAGGGCCGTCGCAGCCTGGAGCAAATGGTTGGCGAGCTTTCGGATGACGAGCAGGAGCTCGACGGCATCGAGCCGTCGCACTACGAGGACGACGCCATCGAGGTCGACCCCGCACTCGGCTGGGCGGGCACGCGCTGGAGCCATGCGCGCGACTACACCATGCGCGCTATCTCGGCGCTAACGTGCGGCACCTTTAGCTTTTTGCTGATGCAAACGGCCGGGGTCGCGGCGCTTCCCGGCCTGGTCATTGCGGCCATCGCGATCGGCGCGGCGGCTGGCCTGGCCCCCCAGATTGGCTCGGCCATCTCGGCTGTGGGCTTTTTGGTGCTCATGGCCAACGCCACCATGCAGGCACAGGGCATCCTGTCGATGCTGCCCGTCGCGGTGATCTTTGCCGCCGCCATGTCCGGTTGGTGGATCGCCTGGGGTCGTACCGAGGCTGCCGCGAGCGCCGCGCTCACCTGTGCACTCGCGCTTGGCTGTCTGACCGGCAATACCTTCCTGGCAGCTGGGGTCGCCGCCGGCGTCGCGTCATTTTGGCTCGGCCCGACAAGCGCCGCCGCGGCAACGGGCATGGGCGCGCTTTTTGCCCGTCTGGCCACGGTCGCGCTTTCAGCCGGAGGCGTGCTGGGGCTCGGTAACGTTGCCGCAGCGCTGGGAGACCCGCTCCTTTGGGCTGCCTTTGTGCTGGTCGCGGCAACTGCCGCGGCGTCATCTGCGCTGCTCAATGTCCACGCCAAGCGTGCCGATCAGGGCTCAAACCTTGCCGCAATCGCCGCCATCGCTGTCACCGGCATCGGCTGCGCAGCGGCGTCCTGTCTTGCACACCATATGGAAATTGCCAGCCTTGCAGCCGCGGTCGTCGCCAAGGCGTCGGTTGCGGGAACCCTATCCTCTATAATCGTTGGGATATGCCTATATTTGCTCGGATACCAAAGAACCTATACGGAGAGTGATCTTTCGTGAACTTCCTGAACATCTTCGAGGACCACGTGGCCGGCATCTTCGGTGCCACCCGTGCCCCGTTCTCCTTTAAGAAGCTTGCCAAGCAGGCCGCTCGCGACATGGAGGATCAGACTCTGGTGATCAACGGCGTCAACACGGCGCCGGCACTCTATACCATCCTGATCGCCGCCGACGACGATCCCATGCTCGCCCCGTTCTACCCCGAGCTTTCGCGCGAAGTCCGCGAGTTTGTGAAGGCACAGGCCGAAAAGCGCCGCTATGTGTTTGTCGGCGAACCTCTCGTTCGCTTTATGATCGACCCGCAGCTGCGTGCCGGTAAGTTCTCGGTCTTTGCCGAGAACGTCGACGCCCCCACGCTCGGTCGTCTGTACGAGGAAGAGCGCGCCTACCAGAATGGCCTGGGCCAGAACAACTCGGCCGCAAGCCGCGCCGCCAGCGCTCCCCGCGCCGGTAAGCAGCAATTCGCCGCTCCGCAGCAACAGCGCCCCGCCGCCATGCCCCAGCAGCCGACGCCCCGTGCCGCCGCTCCCGACCCGCTCGCCGTGGCCGATCCCTTTGCGCCCAACGTCCCCGACCCCGCCGCGCCCATCCCCGTGCCGCAGACCGTCTCTCGTGACGCCCTCGCCGGTATGGGCGGAGCCGCCGCGACCGGCGCCGCCGTGGGCCTTGGCGCCGCGGCCGGTATTGCCTCCAACATGGCGAGCACCCGCGCCCCGCAGCGCCCGCTCGCCCAGCTCGTCGACGTCGTGAGCGGCGAGAGCCACAGCATCACTTCCGCGCAGGTGACCATCGGTCGCGAGCGTTCGGTTTCTGACATCGCCCTGCGCGACCCCAACGTGTCGCGCCGTCACGCCCAGCTCACCTTTACCGGTTCGGACTGGTCGATCGAGGACCTCAATTCCACCAACGGCACGCTCGTCAACAACCGCCGCATCACGCGCTGCCCGCTGCGCAACGGCGATCTGCTGACGTTTGGCCTGAGCACCTTTGAATTTAGGGGATAGTCGCTTATGAACATCGATATCGTCCTTTTTGCAGGCCGCATCGTCCTGGTCGCCCTGCTCTACATCTTCCTGTTCGCCGTCATGAAAACCGGCGTGGGACTCGTACGCGGCCAGCGCCGCGACTCCGCTATCTGGACGATCGATGTGGACAAGGGTCCGCGCGGCATCCGTGGCATCCATGTAGACATGCTCGGCCCCGTCATCGTTGGCCGCTCCCCGTCCTCGGACATCTGCATCAACGAACCGTTTGTCTCGGCCTCGCACGCACGCTTTTCGCTGCAGGGCCCGGCACTCATCATCGAAGACCTCAACTCGCTGAACGGCACGCTCGTTAACGGCCGTCAGCTGGTGGAGCCCGCAACGCTGCGCGAGGGTGACGAGGTCCAGATTGGCGACGTGGTCATGAAGGTGAACCGTCGATGATCGACGAGGAGAACAAGTCCGCAACCATGCCCGAGACGCCGACTGCACCCGCAGTTGCGCCGGCTCATGCCGCTCCGACGCGCCCTGCGACCGTGGAGCCCGAGGACACGGTGTTCTCCCTGCCTCTTTCGCATGTAACTCAAGAATATCCGGCACTCGTCGATGACGAGGACGCCGACACCGAGCAGCTCGATGCCCCCATCGGCGCGCACGCTGCCGAGCAGCCCGCGGAACCGGAGGCAACGCCCGCACCGGCCCACTTTGCCGAGCCCGTCGCCGAGGCGATCAACGAGAGCGCTACCGTGTTTGCAGCCCCCGAGCCTGCCGCGCCGGTATTCCCCGTCGCCCCGGCAAGCGAGGCGGCACCCGCATCTGCAACGCCTGCCGAAGTCGAGCAGCCCGTTGCCGCGCCCGCCGCAGCTCCCGAGTCCTCCGCTCAACCCCAGAGCACGCCTGCGCCGTCGCACTTTGCGACGCCCGAGCCGACGGCTGCCGAGCCGCAGCAGGACGGCGATCCCGCCGACCGCGTAACCGAAGATCTCAACCTTCCGGACGTCTCCGACGTCGAGTCGGGAGACGATGCCGACACCGTCTCCCCCGGCGACACCGCCGAGATCGATGTCGCGGCCGTAGAGGCAAAGCTCAAAGATCCCGGCTCGACCATGAGCTTTGAGCCGCTGACCGACGAGCGCATCGAGACCGACTCGACCTACGACGCCGGCACCACCACGCAGCTTATGTGGGGCGCCCGCTCCGACGTCGGATGCGTACGCCCGCACAATGAGGACTCCTATCTGGTGCAGTCGCCGCTCTTTTGCGTGTGCGACGGCATGGGAGGACACGCCGCCGGCGAGGTGGCATCCTCCATCGCCGTCGAGACCATCGCCAAGACGGCGCCGCAGTCCGCCGACGCCGCGCGCCTGGCCGCAGCCGTCGAGGCCGCCAACGCAGCCGTGATCGAGGCCGCCCTCAACGGCCTGGGCAAACCCGGCATGGGATGCACGGCCACCTGCGCCTACATCGAAAACGACACGCTCGCCATCGCCCACGTGGGCGACTCGCGCGCCTACCTGCTCCACGAGGGTACGCTCATCCGCGTGACCCGCGACCACTCCTACGTGGAGGAGCTCGTGGATGCCGGCGAGATTACGGCCGACGAGGCCCGCGTCCACCCCAACCGCTCGGTCATCACCCGCGCGCTGGGCTCGGATCCCGCCATGTATGCCGACCACTTTACCCTGCACATCGAGGAAGGCGACCGCCTGATTCTGTGCTCCGACGGTCTTTCGAGCATGATTCCCGATAGCGATATCGAGAACATCGCTACGCAGTCCTCGAGCGCACAGATCTGTGTCGACAACTTGGTGGACGCGGCGCTCGCCGCCGGCGGCCACGACAATGTGACCGTGGTGGTCGTCGACCTGGTCGACGACGGCGTCATGCGCGAGGCAAAACGCGTCCGACGCCGCAATGTCACCATCGCCACCGTCTTGGCCCTTGTCTTTGTGCTGGTAGCAGGCATCTGGGCATACACGGGCGTCACTGGCTCCTATTACTTGGGAACCTACCACGGCAATGTCGCCGTCTGGCGCGGCCTGCCCGGCAAGACGCTCGGAGTCGAGCTCCACTGGCTCGAGAGCGAAACCAGCATCAAACTGTCCGACCTGCCCGAAGACACGCAAAACCGCCTGAAGGCAGGCATTCCGCAAACGAATGTCGACGATGCGCAGGACACCATTTCCAAGTACCGCCATCAGATTGACGAGGAGCAGACCCGTCAGGTGATTGACGCGCAAACGATTCGCGACAACACCGATCAGGAATCCACCTCCGAGTCAGATTCCGAGAAAACCGCCGAACAGTCAGCCGAGGCCGAAGCCTCCGATAAGAATTAGAAAGGGAGTGCCGCTTATGAGTCGCCGCAACACCGAACTGCTCTTGCTCATCGCCTCGGCGTTCCCCGTCATCCTGCTCTATGCGATGTACGTGCTCACCGCGGGCGCCACGATTTCCTTTGAGACGCTCGCCGTGCCGATCGGCCTGTTCGCCGCCTTCGCCGCGGCGCATATCGCCGTGCGCATCCTGGCGCCCGGCGCCGACCCCGCCATCCTGCCCATCGTCTTTGTGCTCTCGGGCATCGGCATCACATTCGTGACGCGCCTGGCCCCCGACCTCGCCATCTCGCAGCTCATCATCTTGTTTGTCTCGGTGGCGCTCATGGTGGGAACGCTCGCGCTGGTCAAGAACCTCGATGTGGTCATGCGCTACAAGTACACCTTCGGCATTATCGGCATCATCCTGCTGATGCTGCCGATCTTTATCGGCACCACGATCTCGGGCTCCAAGCTGTGGATTCGCATCGCGGGCTTCACCATCCAGCCTGGCGAGTTCGCCAAGGTCTTCATCGTCCTGTTCCTGGCAGGCTATCTGGCCGAGAACCGCGAGCTGCTCTCCATCTCCAACCGCAAGATCCTGGGCCTCAAGATTCCGCGCTTCCGCCTGCTGCTGCCGCTGTTTGCCGTGTGGGGCGTGTGCCTGCTCATCGTCGTCTTCGAACGCGACCTGGGCTCGGCCGTCCTGTTCTACACCATCTTTTTGCTGATGCTCTATGTTGCCACGGGACGCTTTTCGTACGTCATCATCGGCCTTGCGCTGCTGGCCGTTGGAGCCGTGGGCGTCTACAAGTTCCTGTCGCACGTGCAGGTGCGCTTTCAGGTCTGGGTCGATCCGTTTAAGGACGCCCAGGGCCAAGGCTACCAGATCGTACAGTCACTTTACTCGCTGGCTGACGGCGGCCTGGTTGGCGTCGGCATTGGCAACGGCATGGCAAACAACATCCCCGTCGTCGAGTCCGACTTTATCTTCTCGGCCATCGGCGAGGAAATGGGCCTTTTGGGCGGCGGCGCCGTGCTCATCCTGTTCATGCTTTTTGCCGTGCGTGGCCTCACCACGGCCGCCCGCGCCAAGTCCGACCTTGCCGCCTTTAGCGCGACCGGCCTTACGGCGGCCATCAGCTTCCAGGCATTCTTAATCGTTGGCGGCGTAACCCGCTTGATTCCGCTGACCGGCGTCACCCTGCCCTTTATGAGCCAGGGCGGCTCCTCGCTGCTGGCGAGCTTTATCATCGTCGCGCTGCTGCTGCGCGCCGGCGACGAGGCAACCGGACGCGAAGCCGAGCTCACCGGCACCGGCACCATGGCCGCCATCACCGATGACCAGGTCGCATCCGCCGCTGCCCCGACCGGTACGCGTTTTGCCAGCGCACCTTCCTACAGCCACGGCAACCACTCCGCGGGTTCTCGCATGCGACGTCGCCTGCTCGACACGCCAGAGTCCGGCGTGCTCGGCCGCGTTGCACTTGCCAACCGTCTGACTCGTGCCGTGTTTGCCTTTACGGCGCTGTTCGCCATCCTTATCGGCAACCTCACCTATGTCCAGGTCATCAAGGCGAAGGATTACCAGGACATGCCGACCAACAACCACACCATCGCCCGCTCCAAGTACATCCAGCGTGGCTCTATCATCACGTCCGACGGCGTGACACTAGCCGAGTCGCTGCAACAGGAGGACGGCACCTACGCCCGTTCCTACCCCAACGGCAACATGGCCGCGCACGTAGTGGGCTACGTGAGCCAGCAATACGGCACCGCCGGCATCGAGAGCGTCATGAACGATACGCTCACCGGCTCCAAGGATTACTCCAGCTGGAACAATGCCATCGCGTCGCTCGCGGGGCAGACCCAGCCGGGTAATACCGCCAAGCTCACCATCGACTCGCGCATCCAGACGGCTGCCGAACAGGCACTCAAGGGCTTTAAGGGCGCTGTGGTGGTCATGGATCCGCGCACCGGTGCGGTCCTTGCGTGCGCGAGCTCGCCCACCTACGACAACACCAACATCGATGCACTGCTCCAGTCGGGCGGCGGCGAGGACGGCTCCATGTACGACCGTGCCATGGACGCGCTCTACACCCCGGGCTCGACCTTTAAGGTCGTCACGCTCTCCGCAGCGCTCGAGACCGGCACCGCCAGCCTTACCAGTACGTACCAGGCGCCCGGCTCCATGGACATTGGCAACGCGCCGGTCACCAACTCTGCCAACGAGAGCTACGGCACCATCAGCCTGCAGCAGGCCTTCGCCGTGTCGTCCAACGTCGTCTTTGGCCAGGTGGCAAACGAGGTCGGTGCCAGCTCGCTCGTCCAGTTTGCCAACGCCTTTGGCTACGGTCAAAAGCTCGGCCAGGACCTGACCTCCGCGGCCTCCATCATGGCCGACCCGTCGCTCATGACCGAATGGGAGACCGCCTGGGCCGGTGCCGGCCAGCCTGTCGGCATGGACCACACGCCCGGCCCGCAAACCACCGTCATGCAAAACGCCGTGATTGCCGCCGCCATCGCTAACAGTGGCGTAGTCATGGACCCGTACTTTGTAGCCCAGGTACTTGCCCCGGACGGAACCGTGGTCAAGACCACGCAGTCCCGCTCGCTGGGGCAGGCCGTCAGCTCCGCAACGGCCGACCAGGTCAAGCAGGCCATGCTTGCCGTCGTCCAGTCCGGCACCGGCACCGATGCCCAGATCCCCGGCGTCAAGGTCGCCGGCAAGACCGGCTCGGCCGAGATCGGCGGCACCAACGTCAACTCGATGTTCGTTGGCTTTGCACCTTACGATTCACCCACGGTCGCCATCTCGGTGGCCTTGGAGGATTTCGACAAGCATGACGTCGAGGCCGCCAAGATCGCCGGTATCGTCCTGACCGCGGCGCTTGCCGCACAGGGAGCGTGATGCCCATGATCGAATCGGACACCCGAGGCGCGCCGCGGCCGAAGAGTTAGCGGCAACGCGCCACACGGCCCCAGCGGCCACATCATAGGTACTACACACATTGTTGAGCGAATAGTTATGTTAGGAGCAGGAATGGAACAGAGGGTCCTCGGGGGAAGATACCTCCTCAAGGATAAGGTGGGAACAGGCGGCATGGCGACCGTCTACCGTGCACAGGACCAGGTCCTCGACCGCACGGTAGCCGTCAAGATTATGCTGCCGCAGTATGCCGGCGACGCAACCTTCGCCGCGCGCTTTAAGCAGGAGGCCCAGGCAGCAGCCGGTCTCTCCTCCCCCTATATCGTGGGCGTCTACGATTGGGGCAAGGACGGCGACACCTATTACATCGTCATGGAGTACCTGCGCGGCACCGACCTTAAGAGCGGCATCAAGAGCCACGGCGCCCTCGACCCCAAGAAGGTCGCCCAGATCGGCTCGCAGATCAGCTCCGCGCTTTCGGTCGCCCACAAGCACGAGATCATCCACCGCGACATTAAGCCGCAGAACATCATGGTGCTGCCCGACGGCAACATCAAGGTGATGGACTTTGGCATCGCGCGCGCCAAGAACAGCCACCTCACGCAAGACAACAACGTGCTGGGAACCGCCCACTACGTCAGCCCCGAGCAGACCCGTGGTCAGGACCTCGGCCCCACCTCGGATATCTACTCGCTGGGCGTCGTGATGTATGAATGCGCCACCGGCCGCGTTCCCTTTGACGGTGACGACGCTATCTCGGTCGCACTCAAGCAGGTCAACGAGCTGCCTATTCCGCCGAGCCAGATCAACTCCGGTGTCGACGCCGACCTTGAGCGCATCATCCTCAAGTGCATGGAGAAAGACCCGGCAAACCGCTTCCAGACCGCCGACGAGCTGCGTCAGGTGCTCAACAGCTACCTGTCGGGCCGAGCCGTCAACGTCTCGGAGCCCACGCGCATCATCGGTGCCCCCGGTGAGCTGGGCGCCACCAAGACTCGCGAGCTTTCCGATCAGACGCGCGCCATGGTGCGTCCCGTCTCGGGCGTGAGCGGCCAAAATACCGCCCGTAGCTCGGTTTCGGGCTCCACCGGCTCCTACGAGGTCGAAAAGCCCAAATCCAACAAGAACAAGATCATCGCCGCCGTGGTGGCAGCCGTTGCCGTCATCGGCATCATGGTGGCCTTTGCCACAGGACTCTTTGGCGGCGAGCAGGTCACCGTGCCCGATGTGCTGGGCAAGGACCAGCAGACTGCCGTCGAGCTGATCAAGGAAGCCGGCCTCGAGGTCGGCACCATCGACCAAAGCTACAACGACGATGTCGACGAGGGCAAGGTCGCCGAGCAGACGCCCAACGGCAACACCAAGAAGACCAAGGGCACCAAGGTGAACCTGGTAATCTCCAAGGGCCCCAAGCCCTCCGAAAAGGTTGAGGTTCCCAAACTTGTCGGCCTGACCAAGGACCAAGCAGAAGCCGCACTGGCAAGCGTTGGCCTGAAGGGCAACGCCTCCGAGGAGGCCAACGAGGCTGATGAGGGCCAGGTCTTTGAGCAGGGCACCGAAGCCGGTAAGGAAGTCGCGAAGGGCACGACCATCTCGTACAAGGTCTCGAGCGGCCCGAATACCACGTCCGTCCCCGACCTGACCGACATGACCGAGGCCCAGGCGCGCAACGCCCTCGATATGGCAGGCTTTGGCGTCGACGTGAGCTACCAGGAGAACGACTCGGTTACCGAGGGCACCGTGATCAGCTGGAACCCCAGCGGCAAGCAGAAGCCCGGCGCCACGATTACCGTCGTCATTGCCAAGAAGTCCGGCAAGGCCGCCGTCCCGGGCAACTTGTACGGCAAGAGCATTTCCGCCGCCGTTACCGCGCTCAACAACGCCGGTTTCTATAACATTGGCTTCTGTGACCAGAACGGCAATCCCGTGAGCGGCAACGAAGATGCCACCGTTACGGGTGTTTCCCCCACCGGCAAACAGTCCACCGACAGCACGATTACGCTGACGGTCGCACTTTCTGGTTCGGGCTCGGGCTCGGGCACGAGCACGGGCGACGATTCCGGTACGACCAACTAGTCGCCACCCCACCGCTCATCGCGGCTTTCGCCGCAAACATATTCGCTCACAGGCGCCCGCTTGCTCCCCCAGCAAGCGGGCGCTTTGCGTGTCTCAGTAGACATGGTTGATTTCCGATCTCAGCCGAACACATTAGGCGGACAGGCCGTTCCCGCAGC
>UQZM01000055.1 GCA_900545615.1 uncultured Collinsella sp. | reverse complement strand
AAGATATGGCACCGTGGGGACACATGTATGTCAATCCTGGTCTAACAGAGCCTTTTTTAATCCCCGTCCCAGAAAAATCATCGACGAACGCCCTACTTTGCGCTGGTGAGGACGCCGGTGGTGTCGAAGACCGGGGTGAAGCTCTCGTCTACCGCGCCGCCCTCTTGCCAGAACATCGTCGTAAAGCCCAGGTCGTCGGCATGGTCGAGCACCTGCTCGTACTCCTCGCGCGTCACGGCGCGTGCCAAGTCGCTGCCCTGCTCGCGCATAAGCGCATTGGGCGTGTACTGGTTCATGACCGAGATCGGTACATCGCCCACCGTCTGCCACACTAGGTCCAGTACGCGACACGAATCGTCCGCATGCCCCGGAAGCACCAGGTGGCGCACGATCATACCGCGCTTCATAAGTCCGTCCTCGTCCACCAACTCTCCCCCGCGGCGATCGATCTCGCGCGCCATCTGGGCCAGACCCGACACGGCCACGCGCGGGTAGTCCTTAATATGAGAAAGCGACTGCGCAAGCCCGGCATCGGCATATTTAAAGTCGGTGAGCCACACATCGACCAGGTCGCCCAGCGCCGCCACGGCACTCGCACGCTCGTAACCACTCGTGTTGTAGACGATCGGGATGACCAGCCCGCGCGCCCGTGCCGCGGCAATCGCGGCAGGCAACAGGTGCGCATAGTGCGTCGCCGTCACCAAATTGATGTTGTTGGCACCCTGGTCCTGCAGTTCCAGCATAATCTCGACCAGACGCTCAGACGAAATCTCAAGGCCAAAATTGCCGGTCGAGATCTCGTGGTTCTGGCAGTAGATACATTTAAGCGAGCAACCGCTAAAGAAGATCGTGCCCGAACCGGCCTCGCCCGAGATAGGCGGCTCCTCCCACATATGAAGCGCCGCGCGGGCCACCCTGAGCGTGTCGTTAGCACCGCATACGCCGCGCGCGCCCTCATCGCGCGCCGCACCGCAACGGCGCGGACACAAATGGCAGGCGGGCGAAAAAAGTTCGGTCAACGACGTCGGCATAAAAACATGCTCCAAAACAACGATTCAGCAGCTCAAACGTAAAGGGCCAGACCGCGTAGACGGCTCCGTCCCTAAGGCGCCGTAATCGTCCGACACGATTTTTGTAATGTCAAGACTGGAATCGATAAAGTGCCGCTTTATGATGTAGGTATTCCGCCCCCCGCGGAGCAACTGGGTGAACCGTCGCGTTTATTTAGGGAGCCCACACAGTCGTACCTAGTACAGGTATCCTTCGTTGTTAAGGACGCTGGAACAGTCGATGAGGGCACCCACCTGTTTTAGGTGGGTTCATTTTCGTAACGTGGGGGGTGGTTTTCTTTTGCCGAAAATCACCATACAGTCCATATGGATCCCCGCCGGCATCCCGACAAGCCATCGGCAACATCCCAATATCTGGTAAGCGCGTGATTATCGCTGCGTGCAATTACATGCACCCCCCTTGGTCGAGTATTATGGTTCGGCTATGCCCTTTGCGCATGGCGTTCTTCTGACCTTTTCCTTCGACGCTTGGCGGTTTTTAGATTCATGGCTTCATCCCCGAGCTACATACCGTACCTATGCGTGGCAGCGGCGGCTTTTATCACGACCTTCCTCGCGGTGCCCCTGGTCAAGCGCTTGGCAATTAAGCTCGATGCCGTCGACTATCCTTCTAAGCGCCGCATCAACACCAAGCCCATCCCGCGTCTGGGCGGAACGGCGGTGTTTTTGGGCCTGGTCGTTGCCTGCATTGTGCAAATCCTAGGCACCTGGTACCTAGGCTGGCCACCCGTCCTGGTACCGCACCCGCGCCTTCACATTAGCTATCCCATGCTGGCGCTCTCCTTTACCGTCATCTTTGCGACCGGCGCTATCGACGACGTCTTCCAGCTCACGCCCAAGCAAAAGCTGGCCGGACAGGTCCTCGCCGCGCTTATCGCCTGCATGGGCGGCCTAAAAATCGGCGTCATCGTCAACCCGTTTGCCCCCGGCGAGATCATGCTCGGATGGCTCGCCTACCCCATCACCGTGATCTATCTGGTGGCATTCACCAACATCATTAACCTCATCGACGGCCTCGACGGCTTGGCCACGGGCATCTGCGGCATCGCGTCGTTCACCATGTTTTCGATGGCCGTTCTCTCGGGCCGCATCGACGCCGCCGCGCTCTCCATTGCGCTCTTTGGCGCCTGTCTGGCCTTTTTGCGCTACAACTTCAACCCCGCAAGCATCTTCTTGGGCGACTCGGGGTCGCTGCTTCTGGGCTTTGCGCTGGGCTCCATCTCGCTGCTCAACGTGAGCCGCACCGCCGCGCTCACCTCGCTTATCATCCCGCTCATCGTTGCCGGCGTGCCCATCATCGACACGTTTAGCGCCATTGTGCGCCGCAAGCGCGTCCACATTAGCATCGGGCAGGCCGACAAGGGCCACATCCACCACCGCCTGATCCAAGAAGGCTACAACCAAAAACAGGCCGTGCTGCTCATCTATGCCTGGTGCATCATGCTTTCGGCCGGCGCCGCCGCGATTAACCAGGTCGAGGTGCCCATGCGCGTGCTCATCTTTACCGTGCTCGCCATTGGCTCGGCTGCCTTCGCCAAGCACCTGCACCTGTTTGAACCCGTGCTGCGCCACCATTACAACAAGCGCACGCACGAGGACGAGCTGGTCACCCCCGACGACCCCGCTTTTAAGCAGGAGGAGCAGGCAGCCGAGGAGCGCAAAGAAGAGCGCCACCACAAGCTCTAGGGCAAGCTGCCGAGGATGTGCCAAGGCACCGTTGGCCAAGCGCGGCCGCGCCGCGCCCATCGCACAAGCCACCCCTCTCCCGCCCCTCGCCTACTTACGCCCCACCCCTCCAATAAACGCGTTATCATCTTGACCCATGAACATACGTAAGGAGCAATCATGCCAAACGAGAACAGCTACGAAGTCGCGCTGCAAAAGAGCAACGCCATTCGCGAGGGCCTGGCCAAGACGCCCGAGAAGTTCACCATGCTCACCGGCGACCGCCCCACCGGCCGTCTGCACCTGGGCCACTACTTTGGCACCCTCAAGGGCCGCGTCGAGCTGCAGAACATGGGCGCCAAGACCAACGTGCTCATTGCCGACTACCAGGTCATCACCGACCGCGACACCACCGAGCACATCCAGGACAACGTGTACAACATGGTCATGGACTACCTTGCCTGCGGCATCGACCCCGACAAGACCATGATCTACGCACACTCCGCCGTGCCCGCTGCCAACCAGCTCATGCTGCCGTTCCTGTCGCTGGTGTCCGAGGCAGAGCTGGCGCGCAACCCCACCGTCAAGGCCGAGATGGAGGCCTCGGGCCACGAGCTTACCGGCCTTCTGCTCACCTACCCGGTGCACCAGGCCTGCGACATCCTGTTCTGCAAGGGCAACGTGGTGCCGGTCGGTCGCGACCAGCTGCCGCACATCGAGCTCACCCGCACCATCGCCCGCCGCTTTAACAACCGCTACGGCAAGGTGTTCCCCGAGGTCGAGGCGCTGCTGTCCGAGACCCCGCTGCTGCCCGGCCTGGACGGCCGCAAGATGAGCAAGAGCTACGGCAACGCCATCAATATCTCGATGACCGCCGAGGAGACGGCCAAGCGCATCAAGAAGAGCCAGACCGACTCCGAGCGCATGATCACGTTCGACCCCGAGAACCGCCCCGGCGTGTCCGGCCTGCTTTCGACGGCTGCCATCTGCACCGGCCGATCCGAGGTCGAGATTGCCGAGGAGATTGGCATGGGCGGCTCCGGCCAGCTCAAGAAGTACGTGACCGAGGCCGTCAACGAGTACTTTGCGCCGATCCGCGAGCGTCGCCAGCGCTACGAGAACGATCTGGACTATGTGAAGGACGTGCTGCACGAGGGCAACCGTCGTGCCAACGAGATCGCCGAGCAGACCCTGGCCGAGGTTCGGGACGCCATGGGCATGGTGTACTAGACCGATCTGCTGGCTTGAGCTTTCGATTGTTATGGGGCGGGCGCTACGGCGTCCGCCTTTTTTGGAGCCCGACCAGCTCGGCTCCGTCCATTGCACTCCCCCGATAAACGGGAACGGGCCCGCCGGCAGTCAGTTGCCAGCGGGCCCGTTCCCGAAGTACACCGTTGAATCGCACAGAGGGGAGGAATGCGAATCAAACTCAACAGGGCAGGCTTTTTCATCGCCTATTGCCTACTCCGTTGCTGAATACAATATAGTTCACCGTGGTTTACTTTCTGACGGCAAAGTGCGCCGCCACACCTTCTCCATAAGTTAGCCCAGGTAAACCTGCAACGGAAAACCACCGCAAAGGGGACAGGCACCTTTGTGGTGGTTTTGGCCACGGCAGAGCTGTTAGAGTCCGGCAGGCCAGCGACAGGCGGCCAAGTCGACGTGCATGGGATCGGTAAACGTCACGCCCTCCCCCATTAAGAGCTCACGCTGGGCATCGGGGCCGCCAAAGGCAAAGCCCTCACAGATACGGCCGTCGGCAAACACCACGCGATGACAGGGAATTTGGCCGGGGCGCGGGTTGCTGTGCAGCGCATAGCCCACATAGCGCGCGCTCCGCGGACGACCGGCAAGCAGCGCCACCTGACCGTAGGTGGCAACCATCCCCTCGGGAATCTGCTCGACCACCTCATACACCCGCTCAAAAAAGCCCTCAGACGCCATCGCATGCTCCTTTCAACCGAAACAAGCATAAACCACCAAAAAGGTGCCTGTCCCCTTTGTGGTGGTTTTGACCGGAAAGCTAGTTGGCGGGGCGGAAGAAGGCTACGGCTACGGCGCCGGGGCCCACGTGGGTGCCGATGGTAGCGCCAATGGTGTGGATGGGCAGCGCGCCCTCGGCATGGCCGGCCCACAGCGCGGCGCTGTCCTCGATGTACTTCTTGAGCACGGCGTCCGAAAGGCCCGTATAGCCGAGCGCCAGCGGCATGGAAAAGTCGACGCCGCCCGCCTTTTCGACCTTCTGGTTGAGCAGATTGCGGCCGTTCTTGGAACCGCGCGCCTTGCCCAGCTGCACGATCAAGCCGTCCTCGGCGGCCACCACGGGCTTAACGTTGAGCAGCGTGCCCACAGCGCCCGCAGCGGCAGACAGGCGACCGCCGCGCACCAAGTACTCCAGCGTCTCGAGCAGGCCGATAACCACCACGCGGTCGCGCACGGCCTCGACGGCCGCCGCGATCTGAGACGCACTACGGCCCTCGTCCACCAAGCGCAGGGCATACTCGACCAGGACACGTTCGCCCAGGGTGACGTTATTGCTGTCTACCACGAACACGTCGCCGCCCGGCGCCTCGGCAAGTGCGGTACGGGCACTCTGATTGGTGCCCGAAAGCTTGGCGCCCACGGTAATAATCACTGCCTCGTCGCCGGCCTCACGCGCCTCGGCAATCGCCTGCGAAAACGCATACGGGTTGACCTGGCCGGTCTTGGGCAGCTCATCGCGCTCCACGAGCATCTCGTAAAAGCGCTGGTGATCGATGTCGACGCCATCCATGTACACATCGGTGCCAAAGGTAACGGACAGCGGCAGAACACGCAGAGCGGGGTGCTCCACCGGCGACATATCGCTTGCGGAATCGGTAATAATGCGGACGGACATAGCGAATCCTTTCTTGCGCAGGTCCCGCGCAGGGAATTTTGGCAGCAATGCCCCGGCACGGTATACGCGCTCAAACGGGACTATGCAGTTGTTAATGGGAAGCAAATGCCTTGGCGGTCTTAAATCTCGCGCAGGGTGTTGAGAATCGTACGCAGCGACGAATACATCTGCTCGCGCTGCTCCACACCCATGGCCTTACCGGTGGTGTCGAGCACTTCGCGGATGATGCGGTCGGCCTCGTTCATGCTCTCGCCACCCAGCGTGGTCAGGCGAACCGGGGCGCGGTACTTGACGGCAGCATCGCCCGAGTCATCAACCTCGACAAAGCCGCCCTCCTCCAGGTGCGCCAACGTGCGCGAAACGGCAGCGCGCGTCACGCCGGCCACGCGAGCCAGGTCGGCGCCGGTCATGCCGTCCTTACTGCGTTCCAGGTAGTACAGGCACATGACGTCGGAGCCCTTGAGGCCCAGCCTTGCGCCCTCGGACGTCTTGATACGCTGAATCTCCTTGTAGAGCCCGCTAATCAGTCCGACAAAATCCTCAAAACGTGTCTCGTCGTTCTGCTGCATGGGAGACGACCGCCTTTCGTTTGCATGATGCTAACGGGTAAACATCTTAGCCGCACTCAGCGACTGTCGCCTCCACGCGACCCATTTGTTAACCCATCAACATAAAAACCACCACAAAGGGGACTGGCACCTTTGTGGTGGTTTTGACCGGCGAGTATGATTTGCAGAAGTTACTACAGCTCCACGCGGGGATTGTCGCGAGTGATAAGCGTCTTAACGACAACCGTCGCTCCCAGATAGCGCTCGAGCAGCTCGGCTAAGCGATCGATCGCGGCCTGACAGTCCCCCATGCGCTCGGGCTCTACACACTCAATCGCCAGGAACGCATCGGCCGAATCGTCGGACAGGGCCGTTCGAACGCCATCTCGCCAGTTCCAGCAGCGGCACACGGCGCCCGCGTCATCGATGTAGGCGAGCTCGCCGGGCAGCGTCGGGTCATCCGCTTCCTCGCCAAGGGGTAGGAACGCATCGCCACCGTCGGTCACCTTCAAGCGAAGGTCTCCCTCGATTGCATGCAAATCCTCGCCTCCCACGGGCAGCGCGTAGGTCAGCGACACCGTGTTGTAAATATCCACCGCCGGTGTGATATGACCGACCGGCTTGCCTTTGAGCACGCGCTTGAGAAGGTTCTCAACTGAGCAACGCGCGCCCTTCTTGGTCTTGAACAGGCGATAGGCCTCGCGCCACGCCTTGACCGGCACGTTCTCGCTGATGGTATCGCTTGTCAGGTGGCGCTCTGCATCGATGTTGGCGCGGTCAAGCAGCGCGGCGATCGCATCCACGTCCTCCTGGGGAATCTGAGCCGTGGGCTTCATACCCTCCACGACCACCACACCAACCGCTGCCTGCGGAAACAGCTCCCAAAATGAATCCTCGGCAATAAAGCTCTTCATACATACTCCCTTCATTGTGCGCGCCCGAGCGAGGGCACCTAAACAAAAAGCGCCCTCACAGCGGCCACCTTCAAAGTCCTACGGTGCCGCCACAAGAGCGCTTACGCTGTCCCCATCCGGAGAAGGGAACGATATGTCAGGCGTATTGTAACCCGAGTCATCCGCGCGAGCAAAACCACCACAAAGGTGCCTGTCCCCTTTGCGGTGGATATGGACTCGAGGCGACGCTAGTGGCGGAGTCCCAGCAGGCCGCGGCCGCGATGACGGGCCTCGGCGGGCACTTGGGCGTGCGGGCCGGCGGCCTTTACGGACTCGGGCAGGTGCGAGTACTTCTTCTCGAAGTTCTCCTCGAACATCACGGCTAGGTTGTGCGCGGCCTCGTCGTAGCGCGCGGTGCTCTGCCAGTATTGGCGCGGCACCAGAATGCCGTCGGGCACACCGTGGCACGTAGTGGGAATGTCGACGTTAAAGATGTCGTCGTGCACGAACTCGCTATCCTCGATGGTGCCGTCGAGGGCGCGCGCGACCAGCGAGCGCGTGTAGGCAAGCTCGATGCGATGGCCCACACCATAACCACCGCCAATCCAGCCGGTGTTGACCAGATAGACGCGGGTGCGCCCGTCGGCGATACGCTCGCCGAGCATCTTGGCGTAGACCATAGGGTCGAGCGGCATAAATGGCTCCCCGAACAGCGAGGAGAACGTGGGCGTGGGCTCGGTGACGCCGACCTCGGTGCCGGGGATCTTGGCCGTAAAGCCCGTCACAAAGTGATACATGGCGGCGTCGGCCGTCAGGCGCGAGATGGGTGGCAGCACGCCAAAGGCATCGCAGGTCAAAAACAGTACGACGCTCGGGGTAGTGCCCATGCCTTTGGTCCAAGCGTTGGGGATGTGCTCCACTGGGTAGGCCACACGTGTGTTGTGCGTGATGGAGACGTCGTCGTAGTTAGGCTTGCGGCCCTCGTCGAGCACCACGTTTTCGCAGATGGCGCCAAAGCGAACGGCGTTGAAGATCTCGGGCTCGTGGAAGGCGTCCAGACCCTCGCATTTGGCGTAGCAGCCGCCCTCAATGTTGAAGATGCCCATGTCGGACCAGCCGTGCTCGTCATCGCCGATCAGCAGGCGCGTGGGGTTGGCCGAAAGCGTGGTCTTGCCGGTGCCCGACAGGCCAAAGAACACGGCCGTCTCGTGCGTGACGGGATCCATGCTGGCCGAGCAATGCATGGGCAGTACGTCGTCCTCGACGGGCAGCAGGTAATTCATGACGCTGAAGATGGACTTTTTGATCTCGCCGGAGTAGCCGGTGCCCGCGACCAAAATCACGCGCTCCTGGAAGTTGATGACCACCGCGGCACTGGAGTTGAGGCCCTTGATGGCGGGGTCGCACTGGTAACCCGGCGCAGCGAGCACGCAGAAGTCCGGCTCGCCAGTACGAGCGATTTCACGGGCAAGTGGGCGAGCGAGCATCTGCTTAATGAAGAGCGCCTGGCTGGCACGCTCGCAGGCGACAAGCAGTCGGCGCGTGTGGTTGCGGTCGGCGCCGGCCATGCCGCGGGTGACGAACACGTCGCGCTCGTTGAGATAGTCGACGATACCGGCCTTGATGGCCTCGTAGCTCTCGATCGAAAGCGGTCGGTTGACGGCGCCCCAGGCGATCTTGTCGTGAACATCGGGGGTGTCGGCGATAAAGCGGTCGTTGGGCGAACGTCCGGTACGCTCCCCCGTCTCGATCACCAGCGCGCCGTTGGAGGCCATGCGACCTTCGTTGCGGCGGATGGCATGCTCGACAAGCTCGGCTGCCGGCAGGTCAACCAGCAGGCGGGGTTGATTCTCGGCGGGATCTTCAACGAGCGTAATGCCAAAGTTGGACAGAACTTCTGCAGGGGTAACACCTGGCATGGAGCCTCCTTTAAAAACGCGACACATGGACGCAGCGCGTACTTTACTCACGTAAAGCCCGTTGTACCCGATATGCAAAAACGTTTTTGCGGCAACAGCGAAGTGCCCGCCCAACGGTCAAAAATCGCACGCAAGCGGCCTAGTCATTGGGAACGTTTTTAAACGCCTAGTCATTGGGAACACTCTTGAACAGGCAACATTCAAGGAACGCCCCCGGATGCCGGCACTTAGGGACGTTCCCAAAGTGCCGGCACATAAGGAACGTCCCTAAGTGCCGACTACAGCGGCAGGCCTTGGCCGAGCATGGCTATGGCGCTCATCAGGACCAGCATGCCGGCAGCGTAGGGCAGCACCGCGCCCAGGAGTTCGGCATCCTTACCGCGCACGTGCACGGCGGCAAGACCAATGGCGAGGGTCTGCGGCGAGATCATCTTACCAGCGGCGACGCCCAGGGCGTTCAATGCGACCATCCAGTAGTCGCTCACACCCAGCGCAGTAGCGGCCTGGCTCTGAATGGGACCAAACAGCATGCCCGAGGACGTGCCCGAGCCGGTCACGAACGCACCGACTGCACCGATCCACGGAGCCAGAATCGGGTAGAGACCGCCGGCGACCGCAATGCAAAACGCACTGATCGACGAAATCATGCCGGCATAGCCCATCACCTTGGCGCAGCCCAGTACCGAAAGCATCGTGATCACCGTCGGCGTCATCTGCTTCACAGTCGCGGCCAGCACCTCGCCCATCATGCGCGGCGAAGCGCCCTGAATGGCACCGCCGACAAACGCCGCCAGGAAAATCCAGACGCCTGGCGTGTTGATCCACGAAAACGTAAGCATACCGGGATTCTCACCGCAATACACCTGCACATGGCTCGCAAACGGCGCGAGCGCAGCATGCACAGCGGGCACCAGATTAGACGTGCCCAGCAGCAGTACAAAAATCAGAATGAAGCACGACCAGGCCGAAAGCGCCGACTTAACGGTGAGCTTCTCCCCCGCCTCGATATTCATGTGAAAGCGTGCGTCCAGATGCCCCGACTTCTCGGCACGCATGGCAAGTGCAGCTGTCAGCGCGAGCGAAACGATGGATCCTACGACCACGGCCAGCTCGGGGCCCACAAACATGGCAACGACCAGAGCCGCGCCGACAAACGACACGCCGGAGAGCAACGCCACGCCGGCAACACCGTGCAGACGCTCGCCCACACTCGCGGCATTGCCCTGGTCATCGGCAACACGGCCCGCAACCAGCACAATAAATAGCGGCATCACCACAAAGAACGGTGCGAGCTGCACCAGCTGAACGGTCGCTAGGTGAAGGGAATCCAAACCCACCAGGTCGGCAACGGACACCGTGGGGATGCCGATGGAGCCGTAGGGCGTGGGCACGCCGTTGGCCAGCAGGCAGATGAGCACGGCAGGCACGGCCTCAAAGCCCAGGCCCGCGAGCATGCCGGCGGGAATGGCGACAGCGGTACCGAAGCCGGCCATGCCCTCCATAAAGCCACCGAAGCACCAAGCCACGAGCAGCGCCAGCAGACGGCGGTCGCTGCTGATGGAGGTGATCATGCTGCCGATCACGTCCATGGCGCCCGTGCGAACGCACAGGTTATACGTGAATACCGCGGCGATGATCACCAGGACGATGGGCCACAGGGCCATCAAAAAGCCTTCGAGCGAGGCGGTCGCGATCTGCGCTGCCGGCAGGTGCCACCATGCGAAGGCGAGCAAGCACGAAAGGACAAACGATCCGATAGCGGCCTTCCAAGCTGGCCATTTAAAGCACAGCAGCATCACGACCAGCCAAATAATCGGCACAAGAGCCAGTAAGAATGCGGCGACGTCCATAGGTAGAAGCTCCTTGGTACCGCGTGGGCGGCATCGGGGGTGTCACAAAACTTCAACAGGATACCGCACGTTTACCGACAAATTACAGCCGCCCGCCGAAATTATTGAACAATCCGTTCAAAAACACGAACGAACACCGTCGCGTCTATACTAAAGCGCAGCAATAGAAAGGACTCCGCTTTGAGCATCACGCCCCTCGATAGCATTCGCCGCGCCATCGCCCGCCGCAACGGCGTCTCCAACCCCGCTGCATCGAGAGACGGCGCCGCGAAGGCCCAGGGCGGCCGCATCGAGAACGGCCTCTTCCCTGCCTCGCACACTGCCGAGGAACTCGCACGCATCCAAGAGCTAAGTCAGCGCAACGCCGGCGGGCCCGATAGCAGCCAAGCCACACGTCGCCGGCGCGAACGCGATCGCAAGCCCGGCCCCGTCCGCCGCATGGTCAACGCTTGGTGGAACCGTCTGCTCGGTGCCGTCTACGGCGGCGGCTTCTCCATGCAGGAAGCGGAATACGAGGAGCACGCCACCCGCCGCGATTACCTTTGGAACGCTCTCGGCACCGCCGTGTGGGGCTTGGCGTTTCCGCTGCTCACCATCGTGTCCACACAGCTCGTGGGCGCCGAAGAAGCCGGCAAGTTCTCCATCGCCTTTGTCACCGGCACGCTCATCATGATCGCATGCAACTACGGCGTGCGCAATTTCCAGGTCTCGGACATCGACGAAAAGACGTCCTTCGCCTCCTACCAGCTCAATCGTTGGATCTGCGGAGCGCTCGCCCTAGGCTGCGGCCTCATGTATAGCAGCGCCCGCGGCTATGACGCGCAGATGGCGACGATCGGCCTGGGCGTCTACCTCTATAAGGTCATCGACGGCGTCGCCGACGTGTACGAAGGCCGCCTGCAGCAGGCCGACAAGCTCTACTTGGCTGGAATGAGTCAAACGCTACGCTCCGTCGGCGTCATCGCGGTCTTCAGCGTGGCGCTGTTCTTCACGCGCAGCATGCCCATCGCGGCCATGGCCATGGGCATCGCCGCAATCGCCTCGCTCGTGCTGGTCACCGCGCCGCTCGCCCTGCTCGAGACCGAAAAATCGCGCCGCGTAAACCTGCGCGAGGTCGGCCACCTGTTTGTCCAGTGCGCCCCACTCTTTGGCGCGCTATTCCTGTTCAACCTTATCGAAAGCATGCCCAAGTTTGTGATGGAAGGAACACTGGCCTACAAATACCAGCTGTACTTTAATGCCCTGTTTTTTCCAGCTCAGGCTATTCTGTTGAGCATTGGATTTGTCTATAAACCGCAGCTCCTGCGCTTGTCGAGCATTTGGGCTAATCCTCGTAAGCGTCATCGCTTTGACCTGATTATTGTTGCCGTTATGGCGCTGATCGTGGTCATCACCGGCGCGTGCGCCGCATTTATGGCAGGTCCCGGTATTCCCCTCATGAGCTTTATGTACGGTCTCAGCTTTGAACGCTACCGTACGCTGGCGCTGCTGATGGTCGTCGCCGGCGGCGTCACCGCGGCCATCGACTTTATCTACGCCATCATCACGGTGCTGCGCCACGCTGGAGACGTCACCAAGATCTACCTGATCTGCTTTGCCGTGAGCGTGGTGCTCCCGGTGATCCTGATTAAGCTGCTGGGTCTGATGGGCGCTGTGGTGAGCTACCTAGCCATCATGGCCCTACTCCTGGTGCTACTGATTATCGAGTACGCCCACATCCGCCAACGCATCGAGAGGGACCGGAATCCGTACGGCGCCTAATTGCGGCGATGGGAGCAGCTAATTTGCGGTGGAATCACCCCGGCTGGGGTCTCGTTGCGGACACGCAAAACTAAGTGAGTAGACTTTTACCGAATCCCGGACCACACCGACAAAGCACAAGTCCGTGACCTGCACTGATAATTGTTCTCGGGGGAAGCGGGCACTGCGGGGCGCGGCAACGG
>UQZM01000054.1 GCA_900545615.1 uncultured Collinsella sp. | reverse complement strand
AGCGGTCGGCGGGGCCATTGTGGCTCTTGACAGCGGATTGGGTCATATGAGCGAAGGCAACAGGAACAATCGAGGCCTTACCGACGGCTTTGAGCTGCTTGGACTTCATAAAGAGAATCAGCAGAAGCGGCACGATGAACGTGGCGCCGGTGCCGCCGAACTCACCCACGAGCGACATGTTGAAGGTGAGGGAATGGGCGGGGTGACCACCGGCCAGCAGAACCTGCAGGTTCTCGGCCTGGTTGGCAAGACGGATGGGGTCGATGCCCGGCTGGACGATCGAGGGGCCGTGGACGCCGATGAACCAGAAGAACGCGGTGGCTGCCTGGATAAGGATAAGGCCAGGATAGGTTTCTGCAGCGGTAAAGAGCGGGGAGAGCAGTTTGATAAGCAGCTCGGAGAACGGAACGCCCATGAGGTTGCGCACGACGACATCGATGATGCCGCAGATGATGACGGCGCCGCCAAAGGGGATGATGTCGCGGAAGTTCTGAGCGATGGCACCCGGAACCTCCTTGGGCAGCTTAATGGTCAGATCGCGCGAGACGCAGAATTTGTAGACCCACACGGTGATGAACGCGGCGATATAGGCCGAGAACAGACCGCGCGTGCCCATGCTGGTGCAGTCGAAGACCGAAAGCTCGGAGCCGTTGAACTTGGTGGTGAACTGCGTAACGGCGAGCAAAAGCATACTGCACTGGGCGGCCACCATGGTGGAGCCGTCGTTGAGCACCTTGCCGGCGGGCATGCGACGGTTCATGGAAGCCGTAAAGTTCTTGGCAGTGGTGCCGGCGACCATGATGCCCATGACGCCCATGGTGAAGTTGTACAGCTTGTTGCACCAGTCGATGAGCGGTTGGGGCAGCGTGATGCCAACTACGCCAGGAAGGGTGGCGATCAACAGAAAGATCGAAGAGGTGAGGACGATGGGCATGCACCCAAGGAATCCGTCCTTAATGGCCTGGAGGTAGACGTTCCTCGAGATCTTCTCAAAGAACGGTTGATGCTTTTCGAGCATCTTTACGATGGCGTCCATAGAGCTCCTTTGCTACTTGATGCGCGATGCATGTGGATGGAACTGGTCGTCGATGGATGGTCAGGACTGCCCGGAAACCTTCCTGCTTAAGGAAGGCATTGCGAAATGACAACGTTGTCATTTCGTTAATGACAACGTAAGACATTTTTGGAAGAGCAACAAGGATATACGGGTGAGCGGTCGATATTGTCCGGTAAACGGTTGATTTGTCAGTCAGGCAGGTAGTGTATGCTAGAACGCAAAAAACAAGCGATGCAAGACCGACTGGAGAAGTAGTGGCAACGATGGACAAGAAAAATGTCTCAATGAATGATGTGGCAGTTGCCGCGGGTGTTTCTCTCAAGACGGTTTCGCGTGTGATTAACGAGCCCGGTAGCGTGCGAGAGTCGACACGCGATAAGGTCCATTCCGCAATGGAAGCGCTCGGGTTTCGAACCAACTTTGCCGCGCGTTCGCTCAAGTTGGGCCGTTACGGGTGCATCGGCGTGGTACTGTTCCACTTGTCGGGCGGTGCCGTGGACATGATTGACGGTATCGCAGATGCCGCCGAAGAACGCGGCTTTGCGCTCACGATGATCAAAAAGCGGGCGGGGGAGAAGATGACCCTTGCCGAAGCGGCGCGTAGGATGTCGCAGCTGCCTGTTGATGGCATGATCTTCAACCTGCGTCAGATGGTCGATGACTTTGATACTTTTGAGGCACCGAAAGACCTCAAGACGGTGATTATCACACCGATGGAACATCCTACCTGCTCCACCGTCAGTGACGACCAAGAGGGCGGCGCGCGCATGGCGTGCGAGTACTTCTTGAATCACGGGCACAAGAACGTGTACTTCGTCTCTGGTAAGAAAGAAGCGCTGTCGAGCCAGTGCCGTATGAAAGGTTGGCGAGCGGCACTCGAGGCGCATGGCATTGAGCCGCCCGAGCCTCTGCAAGGCGATTGGAATGCGGATAGTGGCTATGCCGCGGGCCTTGTGCTTGCCGATAAACCCGATTGCACGGCGGTCCTCGCTGCTAACGACTGCATGGCAAACGGCGTGATGATGGCTCTACGTGACAAAGGGCTCAGTGTGCCCGACGACGTGTCCGTGATCGGCTTTGATGACGAGCTTTACAAGACGATTCCCAACTCGATTCTGACGTCGGTGAAGTTCCGTCACCGCGAGCTGGGCGTCCGTGCGCTTAACGAGGTCGTCGCAGGTCTGGAAGCCCCGAGCTCCAGAAGCCGTACGCTTGTCTCGGGTGTGCTGGTCGAGCGTTCCAGCGTGAAGGACCTGCGGTCGTAGACGTGCTCGGCCTGTTTGTCTCAATCTGTAACAGGTAGGGCCGAAAATCTCGGCTAGATGTTACGGATCGAGATTTTTGGCCCGGCTTATTCCGTTTGTCTCGATCTGTAACAACTAGACGGTCAAAAGTGGTCTACATGTTACAGATTGAGATTTTTGGCTTGGCCTGTGCGTTCACCTCGATCCGTAACAGCTGGGACTCAAAAACTCGGCTAGATGTTACAGATTGAGATGAACAGGAGGACGGGTGCGGTCTAAACAAAATGGCCCGCGCATCACACATCGATGCACGGGCCATTTATTGTCTGCAAGCGGCAGGTGGTGTCAGCGTCTTATGCCTCGAGGTTTTCCTCGATCCAGGCGACGGCACCCTTGGGATCCTTAGTGAGGTCGATGTACTGTTTGCCCTTGGGCGACAGCAGCGTGATGCCCAGGCGGTCGGTGTCGGCCTTCATCTCGTTGTAATAGGTGCGAACCTGCGGAGCCAGGACGATGACGTTGTACTGGTCCATGATGGCGTAGTGGCTGCCGTAGGCACCGGCGTTGGCGGTAATGTCGATGCCCAGCTCGTCGGCGCCTTCCTTAAGCGCGTTGGCGAGCAGTGCAGAGGTGCCGGCGCCAGCGCACAGAACCAGAACCCTCAGATCCTTGCCCTTAAGGGCGGACGGAGCTGCGGAGGCCTCAGTGGCAGAAGCGGTCTCGACAACAGGAGCCTCAACGGCGGGGGCGGCAGCGGTCTTGACGGCCTTGGTCTCCTCGGCCTCTTCTTCGGCCAGGGTCTCGGCCTCCTGCTTGCACAGGACGTTGTCGTAGGCCTTGCAGAACGGGTAGTAGATCAAGAAGTCAACGACCAGCAGGACGACAACCAGGACCAGAGAGATCGGCTGGAAGTTGGTGTCGATGAAGGTGCCGATCGGTCCGGGGAGTGCCCACGGCATGGCATAGATAAAGCCGTTCATGCCCAAAAAGTCGATGAAGAACTTACCAATGAGGACGTTGGCCACGGGGGCAAACAGGAACGGGATCAGGAAGTACGGGTTGAGGATGATGGGCGCGGCGAACAGCAGCGGCTCGTTGACGGCGAACATCACGGGCACGACAGAGGCTTTGCCGACGGCCTTGAGCTGCTTGGAGCGCATAAAGAGCAGGAAGATAATCGGGACAATGAACGTGGCGCCGGTGCCGCCGAGTTCGCCGATGTAGTTACCGAAGTTTTCGGTCAGGGCGAGGGCGGGGTGACCGCCGGCCTGCAGCGTGGCGAGGTTGGTAGTGATGTTGCCAAACAGCGCGGCGTTGAGGGCAGGCTTAACGACCGAGGGGCCGTGGATGCCCATGAACCAGAACAGAGGGATCATGAACCAGATGAGGGCGAGGCCGGCGTAGGAATCGGCAGCGGCGAACAGCGGGCTCACCAGCGTGGAGATGACGTTGGCAAACGGGACGGCCAAGCAGGTGCGGCAGATAACGTCGATGACGGCGACAAACAGGATGGAGAAGCTGAAGGCGAAGATGTCGCGGAAGTTCTGGGCGATGGCGCCGGGGACTTCTTTGGGCAGCTTGATGGTGATGTCTCGCTTAATGCAGAAGGCATAGATGTTGACCGTGGCAAATGCGGCGACAAAGGAGCTCAGCAGGCCCTTGGTGCCCATGTTGTCGGTAAAGAACACCGAGACATCGGCGCCGTCGATCTTGGCACTCGTCTGGGTAACGGCCAAGATGAGCATAGCGCACATGGCGGCGACCATGGTGCTCGTGGCGTTGATGGCCTTGCCGGCAGGCATGCGGCGGTTCTTGGAGCCGGTCAGCGCGCTTGCGGTGGTGCCGGCGACCATGATGCCCACGACGCCCATCGTGAAGTTGTAAACCTTGTTGCAGAAGTTCACGACGTCGACGTTCCACCAGTCGGGCAGCGTAAAGCCGCCGACCGTGGCGACAACGCCCGGCAGGGTCGAAATAAGCAGGAAGACAGAAGAAGACAGGATGATGGGCATTGCTGCCAAAAAGCCGTCTTTAATGGCCTGAAGGTAGATGTTCTTAGAGACCTTGTCGAAGTACGGCTGACCTTTCTCCAAGAACTTAACGATCGATTCCATAGTTCACGCTCCTCTTTGCATGAAATCTTAATGGCATGGACGTTGAAAACCTATATGGTCTCCCGCTTGCTAAAAGCCCGGGTGCAGGCGGGGTCGGTCCCAGGGGGAGAGAGGGGAGCGGCTGGGTTTGTATCGCATAGGGCCGCTCCCTTCTCGGGGGAAAGCGAGGCGATGCGCTACTGCGCGTCCGCCATAGTGTCGGCGAGCTCCTTGTACCAGAGTGCCGACTGCTTGATGTAGCGTTTTTGCGTGTCGAAGTCGATGTAGAACAGGCCGTAGCGCTTGTTATAGCCATTGGCCCACGAGAACTGGTCCTGCAGGCTCCAGATAAAGTAGCCCTGGACGTCGACGCCCTCGGCGCGCGCCTGGAGCACCTTCTCCATGTGCTGGTCGACAAAGTCGATGCGCTCGGGATCGGCGACGATGCCGTTTGCGTCGGGCTCGGGGTCCTTGTGGCCCAGGCCGTTTTCGGTGATATAGATGACGGGGAGGTTGGGATAGGTGGCGCTGATGTGCTTGAGCGTGTCGTAGAGGCCTTGCGGGTAGATGAGCCAATCCCAGTCGGTGGTGGGGATACCCGGCATATCGACCTGCTGCCCGACGCCCTTAAACTTAAAGCACGAGGTGCCCTTGTCTCCGGTGCCGTTAAAGCTGTTGGTGGACTCGCCATCGTAGGCGGCGATAAACGCCGACTGATAGTAGTTGAGGCCGAACATATCGTTGCGGGGCGCCGCCTTGGCGAGCTCCTCCATGTCGCTGTCCTCAACCGTAAGTGTGGCGTTGTTGGCACGCAGAATCTCGTTGATGAGTGAGAGGGTGCGCGCGGAGTAGTGACCCAGGAAGGCGCCGTCCATGATGAAGTCGGTGTAGAAGGCGTTGTACAGGTCGGCGGCGTGCTGGTCGGCGGGCGAGTCGGTGGCAGGATATGCCGGCGTCAGGACGTTGACCATGCCAATGCGTCCGCCCAGGTGCTCGGTCTCGTCAAGATCCTTATACAGGTTGACGGCGCGGGCGTGGGCAACGAGCTCGTTGTGCTGGCTCTGGATGCCGCTCGTCACATCAAAGTGATGGTTGGGCGGGAAGTTGCCTTGGATGTATTGGGAGTGCGAGAGGCTGATGAGCTCGTTGATGGTGAACCAATTCTTGACCTCGCGGAACTCGCGGAAGCAGAACTCGGCATAGCGCACATAGGCGTCGACGGTCTTGCGGTTGAGCCAGTCGCCCTGGTTGAACAGGGCGGCGGGGGAGTCAAAGTGATGCAGGGACACATAGGGCTCGACGCCATACTTTTTGCAGCAGGCGAACAGCTCGTGGTAGTGCTTAACGCCCTCGGCGAGGGGTTCGGCATCGTCGCCGTTGGGGAAGATGCGGGTCCAGGCGATGGACACACGAATGGCGTTGAGTCCATGCTCGGCAGAAAGGCGGATATCCTCCTCGTAGCGGTTGTAGAAATCACTGGCCGGGTCGGGCAAAAAGCGACCCTGGGCGACAAGGTAATCGTCCCACATGGTCTTACCCTTGCCTGCCACCTTCGTGGAACCTTCCGTTTGGTACGCGGCGGTTGCGGCGCCCCAAACAAAGCCCTTCGGCAGCTGCTGTACGCGGTTTAGCAAAGACATATGCATACATCCTCTCGTCTCGCTGTTCGATATTGTGCGTTTGCGCTCAGGAGGCTCCCTGGTTAGCGTTCAGCGGTGAAAAAGCCCGATAAACACTATCTTAAAATGATTAGAACCAAAATGAGCACGTGAACATTTGACAATGAGCACGTTAACATCCGGCTGGGATGTATAGAAACAAAACAACTTCAAACAGCCGCGAACGGTTGTATTTGTTCGGTAAGCGGTTTTGATTGACAGAAGTTTTCATGTTGTGGTATATGGCTCGGGTATCATGAGCACGTTATCAATGTATGTACGATGCGCCATGGGCGCGGGGAATAGTTGGGAAGCAGGTTAGCGTGGAAGGCATGGATCAGCAGACAAGGAATGGTCGTTCGGCGAGCGCGGCAGAGGTTGCGGCGCTCGCTGGCGTGAGCCGCCAGACTGTGTCTCGCGTGGTCAACGGTATGCCCAACGTGACGGAAAAGACGCGCAAGCGTGTGCTGGCCGCCATGGAAGAGCTGGGCTTTCGTCCCAATTTTGCTGGAGCGGCGTTGCGCGGCGGGTCGTATCGTTCTATTGGCCTGTGCATGTACAACATCACACGTGTCGGTAACCTGGCGACGCTCGAGGGTATCATGCAAGCGGCGCGCGAGCACGATTTTGCCGTCACTATGATCGAGATGGGCGGCGACAAGCCCTATGCACTTGCCGATGCCTCGCGCCGCATGGTCGAGCGACCCGTCGACGGCATGATTCTCAACATGAACCGCATGGCTCCCGATTTTGAGGAGTTTGTTCCCCAGCCGGGAGTGCGAACGGTCATCCTGTCCATGTATGCGCATCCGCGCTGCACGACGATCGACTCCGACCAGTATGGTTCGTGCGAGCTGTTGACCAATTATCTGCTGGAACATGGTCACTCGAATATGCGGTTTGTGGCGGGTCCGGAAAACTCGATTTCCTCGCGTTTTCGTGAGGCCGGTTGGCGCGATACGCTGGGTCGTGCTCATGTCGATGCCGCTCCGATGCTGCGTGGCGATTGGAGTGCGGACAGTGGGTACGCCATGGGCGAGCGGATTGCGGCCGAGGTGCTTGCCGGCGGGTCGCAGACGCCGACTGCCGTGCTTGCGGCAAATGACCAGATGGCGCTGGGCGTTATCGCCGCGCTCGAGAACGCGGGCCTGTCCGTGCCCGACGACGTGAGCGTGGTTGGTATCGACGACGCACTCGAGGGACTTGTTCCTCACAATCGGCTGACGACGCTGCGATTTGATTTGCGCGGTGTCGGTAAGCTTGCGTTTGAGGCGGCGATTGGAGAGAGCTCGTCTATCGAGGCGATTCATGTGCCGAGTACGCTGGTCGAACGCTCGACTGTTAGGGACATACGGGGTTAGGTCCTACTCCGTCTGTCTCGATTTGTAACAGGTAGACGGTCAAAAGCGGGCTACGTGTTACAGATTTAGATTCTTCGGAAAGAGCAATCCTGTTCGTCTCAATCTGTAACAGCTAGGACCCAAAAACTCGGCTAGATGTTACAGATTGAGACAAACGTGCGACACGGTCCGCCCAAAAAAGGCCGGGGGCGGCGCGCCGTGTGACGTGCCGCCCCCGGCTGAGAAATGGGGACAGGTTGTGTGAGCGGGCAACCCCGCCAGTCGCTAGTCCAGACGACGGGTCTGCGCCACGTGCTTATACCAGTATGCGCTTGCCTTGGGCGTTCGCTTCTGGGTTTCAAAGTCAACGTAGAAGAAGCCGTAACGCTTGTTGTAGCCATTGGTCCAGGAGAACTGATCCTGCAGGCTCCACAGGAAGTAGCCGCCCACGTTGACGCCCACCTCCATGGCCTTGAGCAACCAGCGCAGGTGCTGCTCGATGTAGTCGATGCGCGGCTGGTCGTCCACAAAACCGTCCTTGTAGGGGTCTTTGTAGCCCATGCCGTTCTCGGTGATGAAGATCTGCTTGTAGTTGGGGTAGTGCTGCTTAATGTAGACGAGCAGATCGAACAGACCCTCGGGATAGATGATCCAGTCCCAGTCGGTGGTGGGGATGCCGGGCTTGTTCACGTGCTCGCCAATGCCCTTGACGCGCCAGCGGCCGGTGCCCTTCTCGCCCGTACCATTGTGGTGCAGGTCGTTCTCGCCGTCGTAAGCCTTCAAGAAACGGCACTGGTAGTTGTTAACGCCCAGGTAGTCGTTGTAGAGCGCGGCCTCGCGCATGATTTCCAGATCCTCGTCTAGGATCTCGATGGTGCCGCCCGAGACGGCAGCCAGGCGGTTGGCGCACTCGATGGTGTCGGGCGCGTAGTCGCCGCGGAAGGTGGCGTCGAGCAAAAACTGGTTTTGCAGCACGTGCTCGTTGTTGGCGGCCTTGATGTCGGCGGGGTCGTTCTCGTTGAGCGGGTACTTAAACTCCAGCGACTGAATGACGCCGATTTTGCCCTTAAAGCCGCCGTTGTGGAAGGCCAGCACTGCCTTGGCGTGGGCGAGCATCATGTTGTGCTCGCACTGGAAGGCCTCGGCAAGATGCGCCTTGACGCCACCGGGGAAGGTGCCCTCGATGTAGGTGTTGGAGGCGTCGGCCCAGATCTCGTTAAAGGTGAACCAGTAGGTCACCTGGTCGGCATACTCCTTAAAGCAGAAGGTGGCAAAGTCCACAAAGGCGTCGATGGTCTCGCGGTTGAGGAAGTCGCCCTTCTCAAAGAGGGGCAGCGGCGTGTCAAAGTGATGCAGCGTGACAAACGGCTCAACGTGGTGCTTGTGGCACTCGGCGAAGAGATCGTGGTAGAACTGCACACCCTCGGGGTTGATTTCGCCGGTACCGTTGGGGAAGATGCGGCTCCAGGCGATGGAGAGGCGAATGCCGTTGATACCGAACTCCTCGCACAGCTCCAAGTCGACGGGGTACTGGTTGTAGAAGTCCGAGGCGGGATCGGGGGAGAAGCGCCCCTGGGCCTCCAGGAAGTCGTCCCAGGCGACTTTGCCCTTACCGTGAGTGCGGGTCTCGCCCTCTACCTGGTAGGCAGCGGTGGCGCCGCCAAAGACAAAGTCCTCGGGAAACTGTGCGGGCGGGTTGGTGACGCTAGCAGGGTTAACGGACATGATGATCCAATCGTCTAAATCGAAGGGCCAGCCGGTCTTGGATGGTCGGCTGGCCCTGAGCGTTACTTACTTCGAGAGTTGCTCGCTTACGAAGGCGAGAGACTTGTCGCCGTTCTGGGAGAGCTCGATGTACTGCTTACCGCGGCAGGCGACGCATTTGTTGCCCACGCGCTCGCAGTCCTTCTGCAGGTCGGCCAGGTAGCTTGCGGCCTGCGGGGCCAGGACGACCAGGTCAAAGTCGGGGAGCATGTCAACGTGGTTGCCATAGGCCTCGGCAGCGGTCTCAAGATTGATGCCGCGCTCCTTGGCGGCCTTGGCCAGCGCGTTGGCGAGCAGGCCCGAGGTACCGCCACCCTGGCAGAGCACGAGCACGCGCTTGCCGTTGAGGTCACTGGCGGTCGTTGCCTCAGTGGCGACAGCGGCGGGAGCGTCGGCCTTCACGGACTCGGCAGCAGCGCCGGCGGCAACGCTCTTGGCGTCAGCCTTGCCCTGGAAGGCATCGTTGAGCTTGGCGGCCTTCTCGGCGTTCTTGGCGGCGAGCTCCTCCTCGGAAATCTCGGCCTCCTCGGCGCACTTCTGGGCGTCATAGGCACGGAAGAACGGATAGTACAGAACGAAGTCGACGACCAGGATAAGGGCGAGCATCACAAAGGCGAGCGGCTGGAAGCCCAGGCCCATGATGGTGCCGATGGGGCCGGGGACGGTCCAGGGCAGGGTGTACATAAAGCCGTTCATGCCCAAGAAGTCGATAAAGATCTTGAGGATCCAGATGTTGGCGATCGGGGCAAAGACAAACGGGACAAAGAAGACGGGATTGAGCACGATGGGTGCGGCGAACAGCAGCGGCTCGTTGACGGCAAAGCAGACGGGGACGATGGCGGCCTTACCGACGGCGCGCATCTCCTGAGACTTGGCCAGGAAGCAGAACATAAAGACCAGGACGAGCGTGGCGCCGGTGCCGCCCATGCAGACGACGAAGTACTGGGCACCCTGGGTCAGGACAGCGGAAGCGTGCTGGCCAGCCTGGAACGCAGCCAGGTTGTCGGTCATGTTGGCAACGAGGGCGGCGGCGATGGCGGGCTCGACGATCGAGGGGCCGTGGACGCCCACGAACCAGAACAGGCTCATGGCGCCGTAGATCACAGCGAGGCCGATGTAGCCATCGGCAGCGGTGAACAGGGGCTGGAACACCTGGATGACGCCCTGGGCAAAGCAGAAGCCAAAAGCAGCGCGGAAGACGATGTCAAAAACCCAAAAGACGGTGATGCAGACGGAGAAGGGGATGATGTCCTTAAAGGTCTGCGAGATGTTGGGCGGAACCTGCTCGGGCATCTTGACGGTGATGTTGCGCTTAATGAAGAACTTGTAGATGATGCCGGTCACAAACGCAGCGATGAAGGCGGTCAGCAGGCCCTTGGAACCAAGGTAGGTGGTGTTGAAACCGCTGGCGGCGTCCGTGGCGATCGTGTCGCTCGAAAGGAGCAAGAAGCCGACGATGGCCGCGCACATGCATGAGATAAAGTTGATCTGGTTGTTCTTGGGCAGGTCGCGGTTCTGAGCGTCGGCGAAGTGCTTGGCCGTGGTGGCGGCGCAGGCGATGGCCAGGATGCCCATGGAGTAGTTGTAGCACTTCCACAGAGCGTTGTTGATGTCATCGGGCCAGTAGAAACCCCAGATGTTGGGGACCGAGGCTACCAGGCAGAAGATGGACGAGAAGATGATGATGGGGATGACGGAGATAAAGCCGTCGCGGATCGCCTTGAGGTACTTGTTGCGGGCGATCGCGTTGAAAAAGGGCTGGCCCTTTTCGATGATGGCGATGAGTTGCTCCATGCAATGCTCCTAAGAGTCGGTGGGTTAGCAACGATGGTAGCTTTTGACATTCGGTTGCCAAAATGTTGACGTTGCCATTTTGTGACACAAAAAAAGAAGCGAACCGGTGGTTCCTGTGCCTGCGAACCGTCGATTCCTTACGCGTAAACGTTTGAGCCGCCCGGTGGCTCTGTGTTTGCATAATGGCAACGTTAACATTTGGGCGCTAAAAGCCGTTCGGGGAAGCAAAAATGTCGGTGAACGGTAGGTTTTGGGTGGTGAGCGTATGGTGGGGGAGGCGTTGGATATACTTGAAGGCGTTAAAAATGACTGCGCAAGGTGCCACCAATGGCATCGTTGACATAGAAAGATCGACCTATGGCCGCTGTTAAAAAATCGGTATCCGTCAAAGACGTAGCGCGCCTCGCGGGCGTCTCGGAGCAGACAGTCTCGCGTACGGTGCACGATTCGCCCAGCGTGCGCCCCGAGACCAAGGAACGCGTGCGTGCCGCCATGCGCGAGCTGGGGTATCGCCCCAATTTTGCCGGTCGATCGCTGCGCCGTGGCAAGTTTAAGACCGTCGGCGTCGCCATGTTCAACATTACCGGCACCGGCAATCTCGACCGTATGGAGGGCTTTGCCGCAGCGGCCGACAAACATGGCTATGCCATCACCCTCACTAAAGCAGACGGGCATCCGTATACCCTCGAGAGCGCATCGTCGCGCATGAGCGCACTGCCGGTGGATGGCATGGTTGTGATTATGAACCGCATGCCGGCGGACTTTGGAACCTTCGAGCCGCTGCCCGGCATGCAGACGGTGCTCGTTACGATGTTGGAGCACCCGCTCTGTTCAACGGTCGATAACGACCAGTTCGATTGCTCGCGCCAGGTGGTCGAGTACTTGCTGGGGCGGGGGCACAAAACCGTGCACTTTATCTCGTGCCCCGAGCGCTCGCTTTCGGGCATGCGGCGCGAGGAAGGCTGGCGTGAGACATTGCGTGCGCATGGCATTGAGCCCCCGCAGCTCGTGCGCGGCGACTGGACGGCGCAGAGTGGATATGCTGCCGGCCAGGTGCTTGCGGATGATCCGACCTGCACGGCCATTTATGCCTCCAACGACGCCATGGCCTACGGCTGCATCCGTGGGCTCGAGTCGCGCGGGAAGTGCGTGCCCCAGGACGTGAGCGTGGTGGGTGTTGACGATAGCCTGGGCGATATCGTGCCCGACCGTCGCCTGACCACGGTGCGCTTTGACAACAAGCGCGTCGGCATGTGGGCGGTCGACAAGATTGCCGGCGCCGAGGGCGTTGAACCCGGTGTGGAGCACATGCTGTTTCCGGGCGTGCTCGTCGAGGGCGATACGGTGCGCGATTGGCGCTAGGGCGCGGGTCTGTTTGGGTTTCCGCTAATTGTGTTCGATATTGTTCAGATTGGTTTAAAAACCGTTCACGGACGAAAAGTGACCGTTCATAGCTCGAAATTACGTTTTGCGCTGTTCTTTTTTGTTTGAATGTTAATGTTTCTGTCATACAGAACGCAGCGCGTATGCCCGGACGCGATGCTCTCCATTGGTTCATATGTGAAAGGAACGCAACATGGCAACCAAAGAAGAAATCTCGATGGTTGGATTCGAGATTGTCGCATACGCAGGTGACGCCCAGACCGATCTGCTTGCAGCGCTCGATGCTGCTCGCGAGGGTGACTTTGAGAAGGCCGAGCAGCTGCACAAGGATGCCAGCGATGCGCTCATCGGTGCCCACGACACGCAGACCAAGCTGCTTTCGCAGGAGGCCGGCGGTGGCGAGATGGAGATGACCTTCATCATGGCTCACGCTCAGGACACCCTCATGACCACTATGATCCTGGAGAAGCAGGCCCGCTTTACCATCGATGCCTACAAGCGCATCGCCGAGCTCGAGGCCAAGCTCGCCTAACGAGCCCTCACAACCTCGTCCCCTTCCAAAAACCCTGCCGCTATCCGCGGCAGGGTTTTTCTGTATCCCACCTATCTAGGTTGCGGCGAAATAGGGGCCGACAGCCCCAAATGACCCGCTTTTCCCGTCCCCGGAGGATCGGTTGGCAGCGCTCGCCACGAAACTGGCTCATCTACTACGTTTAACCCGATACCCTCGAACACACCCGCGTTTCATGAAAAATTGCAGGACTTCTACCTGCACTGATAATTGTTCTCGGGGGAAGCGGGCACTGCGGGGCGCGGCAA
>UQZM01000053.1 GCA_900545615.1 uncultured Collinsella sp. | reverse complement strand
CCAGGCCCGATTTTGCCTCTTGACAATGTCCTGCTCATATTAAAAGGAACGCCCCTATCTGCCGCATTCCCGAAGCAAGGCGACGCCGATGTTTTGGCAACGGCAGCGAGCGGGTCGCATTTGAGACAAGGTGCCTTGAAACGAGGCGGCATTGACCTTTTGGTCATGCCGCCGAAGTTGAAAGGCAGATTGCCGCTCTGGCGGGCTTGCAGCGTCGAGCCGTTACGCGGTTTGGTAAAACCGCGTAACTAAAAGGCCGCAGTCGGGATTCCCGGCTGCGGCCTTATTGCACTTGTGAGGTCAACTCGCTCGTTAGACCAACTTAAAGCCCTTGCGCTTGCCTACGGAGAGGGTGTCGCCCAGCTTGAGGGCGCTGGGATCGATGTTATAGCTCTTGGGAGCCACCGCCTTGCCGTTGATCTTGACGCCGCCACCGTCAATGTCGCGACGGGCCTGGCCGGCGCTCGCCGAAAGGCCCAGGTCCTTAAGCAGGCCTGCGAGGTAGATCTGGCCCTCGTCGTTGACGGTCAGCTCAACGTGCTTCTCGGGGAAGTCGGCAAGCTGGCCCTCCTTGAACACGCGGTCGAACTCGGCCTGAGCCTCGTCGCCGGCACCGACGCCGTGGTAGGTGTCGCACAGGTCGCGACCCAGAGCGCGCTTGAGCTCGTAGGGGTCGGCAGAACCATCGGCCAGGGCAGCGTCGATCTTGTCGACCTCGGCCGGGGTGAGCGAGCTCGCCAGGCGGTAGTACTTGCCGATCATCTCATCAGGAATGGACATGGTCTTGCCGAACATATCCTTGGGAGCGTCGGTCAGGCCGATGTAGTTGCCGTATGACTTGGACATCTTGCGCACGCCGTCGGTACCCTCGAGCAGCGGCATGGTGAGCGCGATCTGCGGCTCCATGCCCATCTTCTCCATGAGCTCACGGCCAGCGAGCAGGTTGAAGAGCTGATCGGTGCCGCCCATCTCCACGTCGGCCTTGATCTGCACGGAGTCGAAAGCCTGCATCACGGGATACAGGAACTCATGCAGGGCGATCGGCGTCTGAGACTGGTAGCGCTTGGTAAAGTCGTCGCGCTCAAGAATGCGGGCGACGGTGAACTTGGAGCACACCTGCAGCAGGCCGGCCAGGTCCATCGAAAGGATCCAGTCGCCGTTGTGCACGATGGTGGTCTTCTCGGGATCCAGGATCTTCATGGCCTGGCTCACGTAGGTCTCGGCATTGGCCTCAATCTGCTCCTGCGAAAGCTGCGGACGGGTGGAATTCTTGCCCGAAGGGTCGCCGATCAGCGCGGTGCCGTTGCCGATGATGAGGGTGACGTTGTGGCCCAGGTCCTGGAACTGACGCATCTTGCGCAGGGGCACGGCGTGGCCCAGGTGCAGGTCGGGGCTGGTGGGGTCGACGCCGAGCTTGATGTTGAGGGGCTCGCCCTTCTCAAGCTTCTTGCGAAGGTCGGCCTCGGGGACGATTTGGGCAGCACCCGAGGTGATGATACGCATTTGCTCGTCAACAGACAGCATTGGGTATCCTCCTTTTGCTATAGCACCCTCGCCGAAAACGGCGGTGCTGGAAGTCCATAAACTCTCATATGATAACAAACTGACGCGACGCGGCACCTACGACAGGAAAATCCTCGTCCTGCCGCATGCGTCAATGGCAACTGGCAGACGTGTACCGTCGCGCTCGACCAGATAGCGCACCTGCCGACGACGCAAGCAGTCGCGGCAACGGACCTGTCCCGTCGCATCGGTGGCACAGACGCCCTCGGCGGTCAGCAGGCAGTGCTCGCACACCATAAGCTCGGGACGGTCGGCGTCGACCGGACCCAAGACGCCGGGTTCAGCGGCCAGCTCGGCAATACGCTCCGCATCATTGCCGAGCAACTCGGCCGGCAAGTACACCCGCCCCGCACCGAGTCCGCGCAGCCAGGTAAGCGTGGCCCGATTCGCGCAGAACACCGGCGCCGCCACGTCAAACGTCACGCCCAGCTCGCGAGCGATCACCACCTGTCCCAGGCTGCGGCAGACGACACGCCTGGCACGCTGCATCAGTGAGCGGGTCCAGTCAGCGTCACCCGTGCGGCACACTTCGTCAAGCACCACAACGGCGTCGGACAAATCGAGTTCTCCGCGCGGGTCGGCATCCATCAGCTGCCAAGCAAAAACCATGCGAGCGGGAACCGCGCACTCCACCAACTCCGTCGACGCACCGCCATCCACCGCAACGCCCTCAAAGGGCAGCACCTCAACGGCACGCGCAACGGGCGCAATCGCATCCGCCTCGGCCCGCATGCGCTCCAACACCGCCGCCGTCTGATCCAACACGCCGGCGCTGCGAATCAGGTATACCTCGCAGCCCGCGTCCACCTTACGCTTGCAATGCACGACGACGCGCTTCCCCGCTGCGGCATCCACCGGGCAGGGCACCTGCGGCCAGCGCTTGGGCACATCGGGACGCGCGTCGACACCCGGATAGAACCGAATCTCGAGCGTGTCACCCGCCGCCACGGCGGCGTCGAGCTCAACGGTCACCTCTTCGTGGCCCACAGCGACCAAACGCCCCACGCGCACGCCCTGGTTAATTGCGCGCTCAAAGCTCATCAGCTCGGCACCCGAACGCCCTCGCAGGTACGTATCGGTAAACCCACGGTTAAACGACCTCCCCAGCTCGCGTTCAAGCTCTTCCACGGCATCGGGGTCCCACGCGCCGTCGCGCAGCATATCGAGTGCCCGGCGCCACACCCGCACCACGTTGAATACGTAATCGGGGTTCTTCATGCGCCCCTCGATCTTGAGCGACGCCACGCCGGCATCTACAAGCTCGGGCAGATGTGCAATACCCAGATAGTCGCGCGGGCACAGCAGGCGATCTCCCTCGACGGCGACAACGCTCTGTCCCGCCTCGTCCACCAGGTCGTACGCCAGACGGCACGGCTGCGTGCAGTCGCCGCGCATCGCCGAGCGCCCACGCCGCAGGGCCGAAAACTCGCACGCCCCCGAATAGCCGATGCAAATCGCACCGTGGCAGAATACCTCGATGGGCACGCCCGTGGCACATAGCGCCGCAATCTCGTCGACCGCCAGCTCGCGTGCCGTCGTCACGCGCTCGACTCCCAGCTCATCGGCGGCAAGCCGCACGGCGCCTTCGCTGTGAACGCCCGCCTGCGTAGACAGGTGAATCTCGACCCCGGGAATCGCCGCGCGCAGCGCGCAGGCCAACCCGGCATCGGCGACAATCAGAGCATCGGCGCCCAGCTCCAGTGCATGGGCTCCCAACGCCACCGCGTCGGACAACTCATCGTCAAACACGAACACGTTGAGCGTCACGTACACATGCACGCCATGGGCATGCGCCACGGCACAACCGCGCGCAAACTCGTCATCCGTAAAGCCATGAGCGCTCACACGGGCGTTCAAGCCGCCCAACCCCGCATAGATGGCATCCGCACCCGCGGCGATGGCCGCAAGCATCTGGTCGAGCCCGCCCGCCGGCGCCAGCAGCTCGGGCAGCGCCGCACCGGCAGCATCCAATCCAGTCTCGTATTGTCCACTCGGCCCCATCGTCCGAATCGCCATCGGCAAACTCCTTACCAAGGTATGCATTCACTCTGAAAAATGCCGTCTTCCAGCATACACGAGGCCTCGCGCGCCCCGTTTGGTTTATCGTGTAATAACTTATGTCCATCCTGCCCCGACGGCACATCCGCCGTCCGGCACGACATACCTGGAGGTCAATATATGGGTCCTCGCCAACGACAGGGACGCAGCCGTTCAAAGACGCATGCCCTGCCCATAATCCCGCTCTCGTTTTTGGGCTTTTTGCTGATTGCGGGCGTGGCGTTTGGCATCGGCATGGTCGGCAACGTCAACCGCTGGCTGTCCGATCTGCCCGACTACACCGACGCCAATGCCTATCTGGTGAGCGAGCCCACCGAGATCGTCGACTGCAACGGCAACAAGATCGCGAGCTTCTACACGCAAAACCGCAAGTCCATCACCAAGGACGAGGTCTCCCCCTACGTGCTGCAGGGCACCGTTGACGTCGAGGACGAGCGCTTCTACGAGCACGGCGGTATCGACCTGTGGGGTATCGCGCGTGCTGCGGTGGCAACCCTCGGCGGCGGGCACGAAGGCGCCTCGACTATCACCCAGCAGCTGGTGCGCAACACCATCCTGCAGGAGGAGCAGTTCGACTCGACCATCGAGCGTAAGGTGCGCGAGGCCTACATCGCCATCAAGATGGAGGACATGTACTCCAAAGACGAGATCCTCATGATGTACCTCAACACCATCTATTACGGCCACGGCGCCTACGGCATCGAGGCCGCAGCCGAGACCTACCTGTCCAAGAGCGCCGCCGACCTCACCCTGAGCGAAGCCGCACTGTTGATCGGCCTTCCCAACTCGCCTTCGCAGTACGACCCCACGGTCAATCCCGATCTGGCACTGTCTCGCCGCAACAAGGTCCTCGACAACATGTTGCGCCTGGGCCACATTACGCAGGAGGAGCACGACGCCGCACAGGCCGAGCCCATCACCCTCAACGTGACCGAAATCTCGGGCAGTGGCGTCGACGTATACTCGCAGCCCTACTTTGTCGCCTATGTCAAGCAGCTGCTGGAGCAGGAGTTCTCGACCGACGCGCTCTTTAAGGGCGGTCTGACCGTCAAGACCACCATCGACCCCACGATGCAGCAGGTGGCAGAGAATGCCGTCCGCGAGCAGCTCGACACGCTCTCACTCGACGGCCTGGACATGGGCATGGTCGTCGTCGACCCCAAGACCGGCTACATCAAGTGCATGGTGGGCGGCTACGACTACAACGCCGACGAGAACCACGTAAACCATGCCACGGCCAAGCGTCCCGTCGGCTCCACCTTTAAGGCCTTTACGCTGGCAACTGCCATCCAAAACGGCATGAACCCCAACGTCACCCTCAACTGCAACTCGCCGCTCAAGGCCAAGGGCACTACGACCGAGGTCCAAAACTACGCCAAGCATAGTTATGGCAACATCACGCTTAAGCAGGCAACGGCATACTCCTCCAACACCGGCTACATCCAGGTGGCGGAAGCCGTCGGCAACAGCAAGATCATCTCGCTCGTCAAAAAGCTCGGCATCGATCCCGCCAAGGACAACATCGAGGACGTTCCCGTCATGACGCTCGGCACCGGCTCGATCTCGCCGCTCGAGATGGCCGCCGCCTACGCGACGTTTGCCAACGGCGGCTACTATCGCCAGCCGATCGCCATCACCGAGATTGACTCTCGTACCGGTTCGGTGCTGTACCAGCACACCGACAATCCCTCACAGGTGCTTACCGAGGGCGAGGCCGCCGCGGTCACCGATGTTCTGTCCGGCGTCATGCAGGGCGGCGGTACGGGTGCTGCCGGTGCCCTGAGCGTCAACCAGCCCTATGCCGGCAAGACGGGCACCACCGACAACACCACCAACCTGTGGTTCTGCGGCTATACCCCGCAGCTGGCGTGCGCCCTGTGGACCGGCTATTCCGCGGGCGAGATCCCTATCCAAAAATACGGCACAGACCTGCTGGGCGACAGCACCAACCTGCCTGTCTTTAAGCGGTTTATGAACACCGTTCTGACCGGTACCGAGCGCGAGGAGTTTGCGACCGGAACGGCACCCACCTACAAGAACAACAGCGTCTGGAAGTTCTACGGCACCAACAACACCAAGAAGACGGAGAACGACGACAAGGACGAGAACGAGGACGAAGAGGAAACCACAACGACGACAACGACGACCACGACCACCGAGACCACCGAGACCACGGGCGGCGACACCACCGGCGGCACCGGTACGACCGGTGGCTCGACGGGCGGCTCCACTGGTGGTTCGACCGGCGGCGATGGCGGCACGCCTACGCCCACGCCCACTCCCGACCCCTCGCCCACACCTGACGATACGGTCGGCTAGAAATCATCCGGCCATAAGCAACAAGGCCCCCGAGCAGCTTATTAAACTGCTCGGGGGCCTTTTAGTTTAAAGCGACCTGGTGAACGGTCTTTATACCGGCAAACAATATAGGGGGTACCGACCAACGTCGATACCCCCTTACAAGCCACCATGTCACGCACACAGTGCCGAGCGCACGACCCGCACGCCTACTTGCGAGAATTGCTCAGCTTATTGATCAGCGCCTCGAGACGCTCGCCGTCCTCGGCCGTCTGGGCAATAACCAAAATCGTATCGTTGCCGGCAAGCGAGCCAAGCACATCGGGCAGCTCTGCCGCATCAACGGCGGCGGCGATGCCGGAAGCCGTGCCAGGCTGAGCCTTGATCATAACCAGATTATCGGTGCGCAGAACGCCCGTTACGAGCTCGGAAACCATACGCTGCAGGTGCAGGTCCTCTGCCAGAACATAGATGCCCTCAGGGAGCTTACGCAGCCCCATATCGGCAATATCGCGAGAGACAGTCGCCTGCGTGCAATCAAAGCCCATAGCGCGGAGCTCATCGACCAGCACGCGCTGCGTGCGGACGTCCTTATTGCGCACAATATCTCTAATGGCATCCTGGCGCCCATTGCGTTTTTTAGCCATACAAACCCTCTCTCCAAAAGATGGCGGAGACAATCAATCAGTGATTGAATAGTTTAACGCTATTTGAAGGCTTTTGTGTATAAGAACGCATTTCGAAACAATTCTATGCAAATTTGTTTCGAAATGAGCCGTTTAGGCGGTTTTTACGCCCGTCCGGTTAAGAAAAGCTGCCAGATGCGTACACATCACGCAGCGCGCGGGCTTGGCGCTGGCGATCGGCCCAAACAACAGACCAAGTCCCCGATGGTTATCCTTGAGCGCGGCGACCATCTGACGGGTTCGAGGCGCCTCGAGCATATCACGCATGCGGGCGGAACGCTCGATTGACGACACTCCATGCGGGCTCAGACACAAATTCTCGATGCAGGCGACCAGTCCGGCAAAGTAGAACTTTTGGCTTGCCAGCTTGAGCCGACCACCGCTATCTGCTTCCGAGAGTGAGTCCGCAAGCTCGTCGAGCGCTCGAGTGTCATCGGATATCCTGGCAAACATGGTGGGATCAAAGGCATCTGTAAGCTTAGGTACCACCGCGTGGAAACAAGCGTCGCCGCAGCCGGACACGAATCGTGCCTGCGAGAGCGCATAAGCCATAAACTCAACCGTACGGTACGCCTTGCCGCGCGACAGGCATGCCTCAAACAGCGAGCGGCTGTACATCACGCCAGAGGTCTGAGCGACTAGGCCGCCTAAAATCAACTGAGGCAGCCCGGCCACCATCGAAGATTTGCTATCAATGGAAATATGAGTAGCATCCAAGACGCGCGAATGACGCTCGCGATGCGCATCGTATCGATCGAGCGACACCGAGGGGAGCACAATGTCTGCCGCAGTATCGCACGCGATATCGACCATCTTGGAAAGGGCCTGCGGAGCAAACCACTCATCGGCGTTCATGGCGATGATTTGAGAGCCGCGCGAGGCATCAAAACCGGCACGAAGACAAGCGCCGCGCTTCGCGTCCTCGACGTCAATCAAATCAATATGGATGTCCCTATCGGCAGCAACTTGAAGCGAATGGCGCACACCGGGCGCAGCATCGCGGCAGACAACGACAATCTGCAAATCGTAGAGGTCTTGGTTCTGGATACTCTCGAGCGCACGCATCGCATAGCTGGGCGAACCTTCTACCACAAGGATCACCGAAAGTCGCGGATGCGAGCCACGTCGAACCAAGTTATCCGTCCTCTCGACAGCAATGAATTAAATCGTGGTTCATGGTACACCCCGGCAATAAAAGCAATGAGACACCGGTTGTATTGCACGCCAAGAACAGATGTTGCACACGTGCAGCCCACAGATGACAGGTGTCGACGCACGACGCGTCGAGCCCTCCCCTAGTCGAGCACGACAAGCTCGGCGGGATCGTAATCCACGCCCATAAACGTAAGGCCGCAGGCAGGAGCCGTGGGGCCCGCAGCGGTACGGTCGCAAGCGTCGATGACCTCGCGCATCCACTCGGGTTCGCGGCGATGCATGCCAATCTCGACAAGCGTGCCCACGATCGTGCGGACCATCGAATGCAAAAATGCGTTGCCCTCAATGGTAAACGTCAGGATATCCTCGCCAAAGGCCACCTCATGGCCAAACTCGGCCCGCATCACGCAGCGGTGCGTAGGCTTGCCCACGGCAGAGGCGACCTTGCAAAAGCTCTTAAAGTCCTGCTCACCCAAAAGCGCGGGACAGGCCGCAGACATGGCCTCGACGTCCAAGGGATAGCGATGCCACCACACGGCACCACGGGACAGCACGGGGCGCGCATCGCGATCGGCAATACGGTACGTATACGTACGGGAACGCGCGTCAAAGCGTGCAGAAAAGCCCTTACGGGCCTTGTAGACCTCGTTGATGGCGATATCTTTGGGCAGCAGGGCATCCATAGCCCGCAGCCACCTACGGCGCGTAAGGGCGAGCTCAGCGTCCGTTACGGGAACGCTGATGTACTGAGCCACGGCATGCACGCCGGCATCGGTACGCCCCGCGCACGTCAAATCGATCGGACGGCGAAGCAGCGTCTCGATGGCTCGACGCAGCTCACCCGCAACCGTCGTCTGTCCCGGCTGCTCGGCAAATCCGCTATACGACGAGCCATCATAGGCCACACGAAATACGAGCGTGGCGTCAAGCTCGGAAATCGAATTGAAATCAGACGGGGCAGTCATGGGCGCTCCCAACAAACAAGTAACGGTATCGCGACAAAAAAAGAGGGGTACGCGAACGTACCCCTCGAATATAGCCTATGCAGACGGATTGTCTACTCAGCGGTCTCCTCAGCAGGAGCCTCCTCGACGGCCTCGACCTTCTTGGGAGCAGCGGCCTTCTTGGGGGCCGGAGCAGCCTTCTTGGCCTTAGGCGTGCAAGGCTCGGTGACGAGCTCCATGATAACGATGGGAGCGTTGTCGCCCTTGCGGTTGCCGAGCTTCATGATGCGGGTGTAACCGCCGTTGCGGTCCTGCCACATGCCCTGGGCAGCCTTGTCGAAGATCTCGGCAACGAGCTGCTTATCGCCGAGCTTGGCGATAGCCAGACGACGAGAGTGCAGGTCGCCCTTCTTGGCCCAAGTGATGATCGGGTCGACGACCGAACGCAGCGCCTTAGCGCGGGTCTCGGTGGTCTTGATGCGGTCGTTCTCGAAGAGGGCCTTAGCAAGGCTCTTCTTCATGGCCTTGGTGTGGCTCGCATCGGTGCCGAGCTTCAGGCCCTTCTTAACGTTGTGACGCATGGTCTAGTTTCTCCTCAAATATGCGAAGCATTAAGCCTTCAGGCTCAGGCCCATGGACTCAAGCTTGTCCTTCACTTCCTCGATCGACTTAACACCGAAGTTACGGATGTTGAGCAGATCGTTCTCCGAGAACTCAACGAGCTGACGGACCGAGTGAATGCTGGCGCGCTTAAGGCAGTTGTAGGAACGGACGGAAAGGTCCAGATCCTCGATCTGCTTGTCCAGCTCAGCGTTGTCGTTGGTGACCTCGGGAGCGAAGATCGAAGCCTCCTCCTCGACCTCGGGGGTCTCGGCAAGGTTCATAAAGGCGGCCATATGCTGGTTGATGATATTGGCAGCCTGGACCACGGCGTCGCGCGGGGCGATGGAGCCGTTGGTCTCGATCTCGAGGACAAGGCGGTCGTAGTCGGTGTGCTGACCGACACGGCAAGCCTCAACGAGCTTGGCGCAACGGGAAACCGGCGAGTACAGCGAGTCGACGTGGATCACACCGATGGGATCGTTGTCGCGCTTGTTGGCCTCGCCAGAAACATAGCCGCGGCCATAGCCGATGCGCATGCTCATGGTGAGATGGCCACCCTCGGTGAGCGTAGCGATGTGCTGCTCGGGGTTGACCAGCTCAAACTCGGACGGAATAAAGAAGTCCGCACCGGTGACCTCGCAGGGGCCGTCAACCGAAATGGTGGCGGTCGCCTCGTCGGTCGTGCCGAGAGCCCTGAAGACAAGACCCTTGACATTCAGGACGATGTCGGTGACATCCTCGACCATGTTAGGGATGGTCATGAACTCGTGCTGCGCACCATCGATCTGAATAGCCTCGACGGCGGCACCCTCGAGCGAGGACAGAAGAACGCGACGAAGGGAGTTACCCAGCGTATCGCCGTAGCCACGCTCGAGCGGCTCGACGGAGACACGAGCAGACGTCTCGTTGATCTCTTCGACCTGAACCTGAGGCCTAATGAATTCTGACATGTATTACCTCCAGCCTCAGCAGCCCGGATGGACTACTTAGAGTAGAGCTCGACGATGAGCTGCTCGTTGATATCACCGCTGATCTGCTCACGCGTCGGCAGAGCGAGCACGTTACCAGACAGCTTCTCGATATCGACCTCGAGCCAGCCAGGGACCTCAAAGCGCTCGGAGGAAATCAGGGCCTCCTTGATGGGGAGGAGGTCACGGAACTTCTCGCCGACAGCGACGACGTCGCCGGCCTTGACGCGGTAGGACGGGATGTCCACGCGCTTGCCGTTCACGGTGAAGTGACCGTGACGGACGGACTGACGAGCCTCTTTGCGGGTGCGAGCGAAGCCAAGACGGAAGACGACGTTGTCGAGGCGAGACTCAAGGATGATCATGAGGTTCTCACCGGTGACGCCGTTCATCTTGCGGGCCTTGTTGAAGTAGCCGTGGAACTGCTTCTCCAGAACGCCATAGATGAACTTGACCTTCTGCTTCTCGCGCAGCTGCATGCCGTACTCAGATTCCTTGCGACGGCGCTTGGGCTGACGGATAGATTCCTTCTTGCTGCTGTAACCGAGCTCAGCGGGATCGATCCCGAGCTGACGGCAGCGCTTAAGAACAGGAGTCCTGTCGATTGCCATATTGATACGATCCTTTCAGTTACACGCGGCGACGCTTCTTGGGGCGGCAGCCGTTGTGCGGAATGGGGGTCTTGTCCTGGATGCTCGAGACCTCGAGGCCAGCAGCCTGGAGGGAGCGGATGGCGGTCTCACGACCGGAGCCGGGGCCCTTGACGAAGACGGAAACCTTCTTCATACCGTGCTCCATGGCCTGCTTGGCAGCAGCCTCGGCAGCCATCTGGGCAGCGAACGGCGTGGACTTACGGGAGCCCTTGAAGCCCACCTGGCCAGCCGACTTCCAGGAAATGACGTTGCCCTGGGGATCGGTGATCGAAACGATCGTGTTGTTGAACGTAGAACGAATGTGAGCCTGGCCCACGGAAATGTTCTTACGGTCCGCGCGCTTCAGACGGGCAGCGCGAACGTTCTTCTTAGCAGTAGCCATCTATCTAGCGCTCCTTATTTCTTCTTCTTAGCACCGATCTGACGCTTCGGGCCCTTGCGGGTACGAGCGTTAGTGTGGGTGCGCTGGCCGCGGACCGGGAGGCCCTTGCGGTGACGAAGGCCGCGGTTGCAGCCGATGTCCATAAGGCGCTTGACGTTCTGGTTGCGCTCACGGCGGAGGTCGCCCTCAACCATGATCTGGTTCTTATCGATATAATCGCGGATGGCGTTAACCTCATCCTCGGTGAGGTCCTTAACGCGCGTATCCACGTTAACGTTGCACTCGACGCAAATCTTCGTCGCAGTGGTGCGGCCGATGCCGTAAATGTAGGTCAGACCGATCTCAACGCGCTTCTCACGCGGGAGGTCGACACCATTAATACGGGCCAACGTAGTCTCCTCTCTTAACCCTGACGCTGCTTATGACGGGGGTTCTCGCAAATGACGAGGACCTTGCCATGGCGCCTAATGATTTTGCACTTATCGCACATCTTCTTGACCGAAGGACGTACCTTCATCGTTCTTCCTTTCGGTAGCGCTCAAACTACTTCCCTACTATCTACTCGCCCAGCCGCAGGCGTTTAAAACTATGGCTGGTCTTCACACACAATCCGACCGTAGGTTGAGCTAAGCCTGCAGCCGGAAATGGAGTGCGTGTATGCGTGCCGCTATTTGTAGCGATAGGTGATGCGGCCGCGGGTCAGGTCGTACGGGGAAAGCTCCACGACAACCCTGTCACCGGGGAGAATACGGATGTAATTCATTCGGATCTTGCCAGAAATGTTGCACAGAACCGAATGACCGTTCTCGAGCTCAACCTTAAACATGGCGTTGGGCAGCGGCTCCTTTACCGTACCCTCGAGCTCAATTGCGTCTTCCTTCTTCACAAGCAATCATCTTTCTCTAGAAAACGACAGCGATTGAGTATTCTACAACACGTATGCACGCATCGTAATAACTTCGTAATGGCTCCACAACTAAGTGGAACTTGTTACATTTCTCCGCCTTGGAGCGAACACCAAGCACCTTGGGCATCCGTAGTGAGAATCACCGGACCGTCATTGGTAATGGCGACGGTGTTCTCGTAGTGCGCGGCGGGCAGGTGGTCGTTGGTAGTGACGATCCAACCGTCGGAGCCCGTGCTCACATGGTTGGAACCCATCGTAACCATCGGCTCGATGGCAATGACCATGCCGGCCTGGAGGCGAACGCCCCTCCCCTTCTTTCCATAGTTAGGAACGTTGGGGTCCTCGTGCATCACGCGGCCAATGCCATGGCCCACATAGTCACGAAGCACGCCGTAACCGTGAGACTCGGCGAGGGACTGAACGGCATAACCGACGTCCCCGATATGGTTACCGGGGACAGCCTGCTCGATGGCAGCCTTAAGGCAATCGCGCGTAACCTCGCACAGGGCCTTGGCCTCGGGCGTGGGGGTGCCGACGAAAAACGTCCAAGCGTTATCGCCGACCCATCCGTCGACAACGGCTCCCGTATCGATGGAAATGATATCGCCATCGCGCAGGATCATGTCGGGGTTGGGAATACCGTGGACCACGGCATCGTTGATCGATGCGCAAATGGTTCCCGGGAACCCGCCGTAACCCTTAAAGGCCGGGATGCCGCCATGCATGCGGATAATCTGCTCCGCGAGCTGATCGAGCTCAAAGGTCGAAACGCCGGGGCGCACCATGGCTCCAACGTGGCGGAGCGCCATCTTAGATAGCGCTCCTGCCTTCTTCATCTGCTCGATTTGCGTTGCAGACTTAATCTTGATCATAGACCGAGAGCCTCTTTGATATCCCCGTACACGGTCTCGCGAGCCTGGTCACCGTTGACCGACTTGAGCAGACCCTGGCCACGATAGTAGTCGACGAGCGGGCTCGTGGACTTCTCGTAGACGTCGAGACGGTTCTTGATGGTCTCGGGCTTGTCGTCGTCGCGCTGATACATCTCGCCGGCGCACTTGGGGCAGGTAGCATCGGCAGCGGTGCCGGTGTAACCGCAGGCGCGGCAGGTGCGACGCGAAGACAGACGATCGATAATGACCTCGGGGGCTACATCGACCAGAAGGGCACAGTCGATCTCGCGACCCATGGCGGAAAGCTCGGAATCGAGCGTCACAGCCTGGGCGGTGTTGCGCGGGAAGCCGTCGAGGATGAAGCCCTGTTGGGCGTCATCGGCGGCAAGGCGCTCCTTGACAAGGTCGATCACGAGCTGGTCGGG
>UQZM01000052.1 GCA_900545615.1 uncultured Collinsella sp. | reverse complement strand
CTACTCCATTAAGGGCGGAGCGGCCATTAAACAGGCTCTCGCGCATCCCGAGGACGAGGACATCGACTTTCTGAACCCTGAAATCGAAGACTGATTCGTTGGGGTATGATTACGTACGGTTCATTATTTGCGGCAGGTCCGCGATAAGTTAGGGGTTGTCATGGACAACATGGTTAACAATATGCCTCAGAATGATAAGACCGCGGACGCTACCTGCGTATTCCGCGTTCCTTCAAGCGACGTCACCGTTCCCGACCTCATGGCCAACGTGCGCATCACCGCCCCCGTTCTGTCCATCGTCAAGGGTCCGCAGACTGGTGCCGCTTTTGAACTCGAGGACGACGTGACCACCATCGGCCGCGATCCTGCGAACGGCATCTTCCTCAATGACATGACCGTTTCGCGCAGCCACGCGCGCATTATTCGCGAGGGCCTCGGCGCTCGCATCGAGGACTTGGGCTCGCTCAATGGCACCTGGGTCGACGGTGCCATCGTCAATGCAGCCCCGCTGCACGACGGTTCTTCCGTCCAGATCGGTACGTTTACGCTCATCTACCACGAGAGCACGCCGGAGCGCATCGAAACCGGTGAGTAGGGCATGGCCGAACGCAACTATCTGAGTATCGGCCAAGTCGTCAACCTACTTCGAGGCGCATACCCCGATCTTTCGAACTCAAAAATTAGATTTCTAGAGGATGAGGGGCTCATTACCCCTCATCGTACGCCAAAGGGATACCGTCAGTACTCCAAGGAGGACGTTGATCGCCTGGAGGTCATTCTGCACCTGCAGAAGACCCGCTATATGCCACTCAACGTGATTAAGCAGCGCTTGGAAAACGCCACGGACCTGTCAACGCTCGCCTACGAGGTGGGCTTGCTGTCCGATGTTCCGCTCAAGACGGAGCCCAAGGAGACTAAGCAAAAGCTGCATCCCATCGAGACCATTCCCGATATGCTGGGCGTCGAGATTTCGTTTATCCGCTCGCTCGCCGAAAACGACCTCATTCGCATCATCAAAAGCCCGCAGAACCGCGAGCTCGTCGATGGTCGCGATTTTCCGATCATCCGTTACTGCTCCGAGCTGTCGCGCTTCCATATCGAGCCACGCAACCTGCGTCAGTACGTGTCTTCCGCTAACCGCGAGTCCTCGATGTTTGAGCAGGTGCTCGTGAGCATGCTCGGAATGGATACCTCCGATGACGAGCGCGACGCCAAGCTCGAGCGTGCGTTTAAGAAGCTTCACGACCTGACGGAGGGCGTGCACACCGCGCTGCTCAAGAACCGCGTTTTTGAGTCGCTCAACGCCGTGGTCGAGGACGCCGACATCGATGCACTCGATGAGGAAATCACGCGTTCCGAGTCCACCAAGGCCAAAAACGAAGAGCCAGCCGCGCCGGTTTCGCACGAGGATTCTCTCGTAAAGCCGCTCAAAGTCGTCGCCCCTTCGCAATCCGGCGCCGCCACCGCGGGCAAATAACCGCTGCTGAAATTTCGGCAACCCATTGAAAGGTCATGCAATGTACGACTTCGAATCTCAAATCGTCGACATCCCCGACTATCCCGAGCCCGGAGTCATCTTTAAAGACATCACGCCGCTCTTTGGCAATCCCGAGGCGCTCAAAGCCATGACCGATGCCCTCGCCGAGCACTTTGCCGGCATGGGAATCACCAAGGTCGTGGGTCCCGAGGCTCGCGGCTTTATGGTTGGCGTACCGGTGGCTGTAGCCCTTGGCGCCGGCTTTGTTCCCGCACGTAAACCTGGCAAGCTACCGCGCGAGACCGTAAGTCAGAGCTACGAGCTCGAGTACGGCACCGATTCAATTGAAATCCATGCCGACGCTATCAGCTCTAAAGATACCGTGTTGATTCTGGACGACTTGGTCGCGACGGGAGGAACCGTCGAGGCAACAGGTAAACTGGTGCGAGATATGGGCGCAAAGCTTGTCGGTTACGGTTGTATCCTTGAGCTTGCGTTTCTCAACCCGCGCGAGAAGCTCACGCCGTCTGATGACGATGTGGAGCTCTTTAGCCTGGTGACGGTGGACTAGCCGTTACCCTTAGTTACTGGAAAGGAAGCTACATGCGCACAGCAAACACGCATAAAAACATGGCACGCTGCGCTGCTACGGCAACCCTCGCTTGTGTTTTGGGCTTGGGCCTCGCGGCTCCTGCCTACGCCGATACCGCATCCGACCTTGCCGCTGCTCGTACTAAGCTCGAGCAGATCGGTACCCAAACCCAGCAGATTTACGATGAGCTCGCCACGCAGACGCAGGCGCTCGATCAGACTGCTGGCGAGATCACGCAAAAGCAGCAGGAAATTGCCGATGGTCAGGCCAAGCTCTCGACCTATGTCGCCGGCGAGTACAAAACCGGCGGCCTTAGCCTGCTTCAGGTTCTGACGGGCGTCGATGACCTGAGCGATATGCTCAACCGTCTGTTCTACTACGGCAAAGTTTCCGATAAGCAGGCTCAGACCATTCAAGAGGTCAAGGAGCTTAAGCAGCAGCTCACCGATAAGCAGGCCGAGCAGGAGAAGAACGTCGCCGCCACGCAAAAGAAGGTCGACGAGCTTAATGCCCAGCAGGCTGAAGCCCAGAACGTCGTAAATTCCCTGGATTCGCAGCTGCAGGCCGAGCTTGCCGCCGAGGCCGAGGCCAACGCCGCGCTGCAGGCCGGCATCAACGCCAGCACCGCCGAGAAGGCCACGGTGAGCAACGAGACTGCCGGTACGACCGAGAACACCAACAACGGTGGCCAGACCAGCAATAACAACAACCAGGGCGGCAACACTCCGGCTCCTACGCCGGCACCTGCTCCGACGCCGCAGCCCTACACACCTGCTCCGGCTCCGACGCCTCCTGCTCCGAGCCAGTCTGTTGATGGCGGTTCTGTTGTCTCGCGCGCATACAGTAAGCTTGGTTGCGCTTATTCCTGGGGCGGAATTGGCCCGAACAGCTTCGACTGCTCTGGTTTTGTTAGCTATTGCCTCACTGGTCGCTATTGCCGCCTGGGCACCACGGGCACCTTTATGGGCTGGACGCGTGTGTCCGATCCGCAGCCCGGTGACGTTGTGGTCAACTCGTACCACACCGGCATTTACATCGGTGGTGGTCAGATGATTCATGCTTCCGACTACAACACGGGTGTTATCATCAGCTCCGTTGCCGCCGGCATGAACAATAACTACATCTTCGTGCGTTACTAAGTATTCAGATAATGCAAACGGATATGGACCTCGTGGCTTTGAGTCATGGGGTCCATTCTTTTGCCTTTAGTGCAGGCCGCTATCTAGTTTTGAATACTAGATAGCGGCCCAATCGGTCTGCAAGATGGCTATAATTGAATGGGAACAATTAGAAAGGACCCTCTATGAGCTGGGCACTTATCTCCGATTCAAGCTGCAACCTCCGCGATTGGCAACCGACCGCGCCCCATACCACCTTTGCATTTGCGCCCCTCAAAATTCGAGTGGGGGAGCGTGAATTCGTTGATGACCTTTCGCTCGATGTTCATGAGCTCAACTGCGCTGTTATGGCGGAGACGAACGCTTCTTCGAGCGCTTGTCCCAGCGTAGGTGAGTGGGCCGAGCTCTTCAAATTGGCAGACAAGACCATCTGCATGCCGATCTCTGAGGGCGTGTCGGGCAGCTACAACGCGGCAGCCACGGCTCGCGATATGGTTCTTGCCGAGGAGCCCGACCGACAGATTCATTTAGTCAATTCACGCGCAGCTGGCGGCAAAATGGACCTCATTTTCTTGCTGTTCGACCGCTATCTTGCAAGCAATCCGGATGTCTCATTCGAGGAAGCTTGCGCATACTTCGATAGCCTTGAGCAGAACAGCAAAATCCTCTTCAGCTTGTGCAATTACGAAAACCTCGCCAAAGCCGGACGTATCCCTAAGGCAGCCGGCGTTATTGCCAACAAGCTCAATATCCGCATTTTGGGCACGGCGAGCGAGGCCGGTAAAATCGAACTCGTCGGGCACACGCGTGGCGAAAAGAAGATGCTCAACAAGATCATCGATACCATGGAAGCCGAGGGTTTTACGGGCGGCGAGGTCGTCATCGATCACGTTGAGAACGAAGCTGGAGCCCAGGCGCTTACTGACCGCATAGTCGAGCATTGGCCCGGCTCCAAAACCATCATCATGTCCTGTAACGGGCTAGATTCATACTATGCCGAAATGCATGGGCTCATTATCGGCTACGGCATGGGCGTGGCTTCGGGCAAATAAAGTCCAACCAGGCAAAAATACGGGCGGTACAAAGCGACAGATGGCTCTTTGTACCGCCCGTTTTATACGTCGGCTAGCTATTAAACCCGTTGAACTTGAGATAGCTCATCAAGTAAGCCTTCGAAACGAAGGACGATACCGCGCTACGCACAAGCAGCGACTCACGCGTTACCTGATGCGCCGTATCGGGCACGAGAGTCTGCTCGACGGAAAACGCCGCACGAATCGATGCCTCGAGCTGATCGACCACATAATCAAAGGCCGTCGGGGCATCGTAGCTCAAACGCTGAATGTTAAAGAGTGCCTGCACAGCAGCAATAGGTAGCACCTGCTTAAAGATGCAGATAGCGATCAGGCGGGCAATCTGCTCGCGGCCATATTGCTTTTTGACCGGAGCAGGCACTAGGCCGACCTTTACGTAGTTATTGATCATCGATGGCGTAATGATAGGCTGCTCAACGCAAATGAACAGCGGCTCCATCCACAGCGCAACATACTCAATAACCTGGTCGCGGTAGAGCGTCACATTGGGCAACTGGTCATAGCGCGGCAGACTCAACGTATTGAGTTTGCGCACGATATCGGACTGAATAAATGCATCGGGCAGCACAGTGGGCTGAATATCCTCAGGCTTAATGCTGACCGACGAATCAGACATCGGAATAACGTGTTTAACGTGGTTCATAAAGGTCCTCCGTTCATTTTCTATATTGTATTCTAGGTTATCTAGTTTTGCATACCATATAGCCTGCAAGAAAAATGGCGGGACAGTGCACTGATGCATCGTCCCGCCATTTAGTTAATAGATAACAACCTTACATAAGATATATTATCGTACTTATCCACGGAGAAACACGTATGCACTAGTTGCTGCTATGGCTCCGTCAGAAACGGCGGTCACAACCTGGCGTAAACGCTTGGAACGGATATCGCCGGCTGCGAATAAGCCGGGCGTACGGGTGGCCATCGAATCGTCGGTGACAATGCCGCCGTCAGGAGCCAGATCGACGAGATGCTCAACAAGCTCGGTATGTGGCTGCGTCCCCGTAAAGACAAAGATGCCAAACGAGCCAGGTTCAAATGACTCGGTATGAGTCTCACCGGATGCATTGTCCTTAAAGGTGATCGTCGTTGGCATGGCTTCGCCCGAAAGCTCCACAATACTAGTTTGGTACCTAACTGTAATATTATCCTTTTCGAGCACCTTCTGAACAACACCATCAGGCGCACGAAACTGGTCGCGGCGCAGCACGATGGTCACGCTGCTGGCAATATCGGACAGGAACAGTGCCTCTTCGCATGCCGAATTGCCACCACCGATTACAAAGACCTGTTTGCCGCGGAAGAACATGCCGTCACATGTTGCGCAATATGAAACGCCACGACCGCGATACGTATCCTCGCCAGCGAAACCTGCCGGACGCGGGGTGGCACCCATGCAAGCGATAACGCTCGAGGCCAGCGTATCGCCCATGTCGTGATGCACCGTAAACAGCGCTGCATCGGCATCGTAATCGATACCCGTAACCATGCTCCATGCGACCTGCGCTCCCAGGCCCTCTGCATGCTGCTGAAAACGCTCGCCGAGTTCGGCGCCACTCAAGAGCGGAATGCCCGGATAGTTCTCGACTTCATTGGTCGTGGCGATCTGTCCGCCCGACATGCCCTGTTCAATCACGGTCGTCGTTAGGTTGGAGCGCGCCGCATAAATGGCCGCAGCATAGCCCGCAGGGCCGCCACCGATAATCGCAACATCGATCGGCTGATCGGTAGTCATGAAGAGACCTCCTGTCGAAAGATTGGCGTTCTTTGCGCTCATACCCAAATTTAGGCAAACGTGACACTCATGCACTACAATGATTCTTTGCGAAACAAAGATTAAGGGGAGTTATCTATGGATCAAACGCAGACGAGCAATAGCGCTCCCCTGCCCATGCAAGCCACTCCCCAACCGGAGCAAATGACCGTTTCACCTACACAAAAACCCCTGGTAACCATTGTGCACGCATCGGTTGGATCGGGCCACAAAGCCGCCGCCAACGCGATTGCACAAGCATTTGACCTTATCCGCGGCACCAAGGGAATCCCTGAGGATATTGAGATCGAAGTCCGAGATATCCTCGATTTTGGACGCATTAGGTTCGATGGTAATAAGACCGCGGCTTCTTTTACGGGAGCCACACGCCCCATTTACGACCTGACCTGGCGATATACGCTTACAGGACATCTGCTCTGGGGCGGCGGCACAGCATGGTCACGAATTATGTTCCCCGCCTTCAACGAATACGTCCGGACCCGCAGGCCCATAGCTGTGGTCGCAACACACATTACGGCGGCCAACGTCGCTGTGGGCGCCCGCGTCATCACGGGTATCGATTACCCGGTCATCTGCGTGCCGACCGATTACGAAGTCGAAGGCTTTTGGCCCCACAAGGACACCGACCTGTTCTGCGTAGCCAACGAATTTATGGCCGAGACACTTCGCCCCCGTAAGGTTCCCGAGACCAAAATCCGCATTACAGGCATCCCCATTCGCGCCGGGTTTGATACGGACTACAATCGCGAGGAAGAACTCGAGAAGTTCAATCTCCCCGCTGACAAGACCGTTGTGTTGGTGATGGCCGGTGCCAGTTTGCCTCAACCGTACGTTCGCTTTCGCGCGGAGATGGACCGCACACTCCCCTTCCTGCGCAGCTTCGAGGACATGCACTTTGTCTTTTTGCCGGGCAAGGATGAGGAATACGCCACCCGCCTCAAGACGCTCTTCGACGCCATGAAGCTCGACAACGTCACGGTTCTGGACTACGTGGACGACATGGCGGCCCTCATGCACGGCTGCGACCTGGCAATCCTCAAATCGGGCGGACTCACCGTCACCGAGTGCCTGTGCGCTCATCTGCCGATGATCCTGCTGGGCAAATCATACGGTCAGGAAAAGGCCAACACCACGATGCTTACCGGCATGGGCGCCAGCATGCATGTCACCACCGCACGAGAACTCATCGTAACCCTGCGCCATCTGCACGATCATCCCGAATCACTCAAAGCCCTACTCATCAACGGCGAAGTACTACGCCGCCCCCACGCAGCCGAAGATATAGCCATCGCAACCATGGAGCTCGTAGGCAAACCCCAAAAGCGCAAACGAGCCTTCTGCCGCTTCTACTGGGGCGATAAACCCGCGCATATTCGCTAGGGTCTTAATGTCCGCTAGCCTGCGGGAGGCCCTATATATCATCCCGTGCTCAAACATTCTCGCTTCGCTGCGAAACTGCGCGCGGGACGATATATAGGGCCTCCCGCAGGCTAGCTGCGTTAACGTACTAGCAGCTATACCAGATTCCCCACCAGTAAAATCTGCAAAGGGGAACCAGAAAATATAAATACAGTAAGCCGACGCTACAAGGGGACGGTCCCTTTGTAGCGTCGGCTTACTAGAAAAGTAAATATTGTTTCAAGCGAGTAGCCGCCCGCCCGCCTCTCACACATATCGTTCCACGCGCAGTTTCGCAGCGAGCGAAGCGAAGCGAGAATGTTTGAGCATGGAATGATATGTGTGAGAGGCGGGCGGGAGGGATACGAGCGCCCCTAGGCGACGCCGGAGGAGCCGAAGCCTCCGTTGCCTCGGTCGGTTTCGTCTAGTTCTTCTACTTCTATGAGGTTAACCGTGGGGACTTCTTGGATGACGAGCTGGGCTATGCGGTCGCCTTTGTTGATTTGGATGTTGTTGGAGGGGTCCAGGTTGATGAGGATAACCTTGAGTTCTCCTCGGTAGTGGGCGTCGATGAGGCCCGGCGTGTTAACTATAGACAGGCCCTGCTTGATGGCCAAGCCGCTGCGGGGCTGGACGAAGCCGGCGTAGCCATCGGGCAAGGCGATGGCCAGCCCAGTAGAGACCAGACGACGTTCGAAGGGCTTCAGGACGCAGTCCTCGTTGGAGCGCAAATCCAAGCCGGCATCGGTGGGATGGGCGTATTTGGGAAGCTCGACGGTGGGGTCGAGACGCTTTATGTTGACGGTAATGTTGGGCATGGAATCACCTTAGCTTGTCGAGCTCTTGCAGAAACTCATCGACGTCTTTGAAATCGCGGTAGACCGAGGCAAAGCGGATGTAGGCCACCTTGTCGATCTTGGCCAAGCGCTTGAGCACCATGTCACCCAACTCATGGGACGTGACGGCCGTCAGCGTGCGAGAGCGCAGCTCGACCTCGATGTCGTCGATAATCTCATTGAGCTTCTTAGTATCGATATCACGCTTGATGGTGGCGCGCATCAAGCCGACGAGCAGCTTATTGCGATCGAACCGCTGCTTGGTTCCGTCTGACTTAATGACCTCGATTGGGTCTTCGCATCGCTCAAACGTTGTAAAGCGATAGTTACACGAGCAACATTCGCGACGGCGCTTAATGGTGTTATTTGACTCCTGCATACGGGAATCAACGACGCGGGTATGTGCCTTGCCACATTTGGGACAGCGCATGGTACCTCCTCTTAAACGATAACAAGGGTACCATGCGCAGCGCGATAATGATTACGAACGAGCAGGAACCTTAAGATGCGCACCGGCGGCGAGCGAACCATGCTCCAGATGATTGACGTTACGGATCATGTCGGAAGTCTCTTGCGTGGAAAGGCCTTCGATAGGATATTCCTCGGCAAGCGACCAAAGAGAATCACCAGGCTGAACGCGAATAGTCTCGTAGGTAACGTTGGAAACGGACTCGGCATACGCGGCGTGACGAGCGCTAAAGACCGACGTAGCGAGGACAACGAAGAGCGTAAGCGCAACGGCAACGGCGACAATCGTCGGAACCTTCAGGGCAACGCGGGCCGGCGCAACTACAGCCTGCTGATTGCGAGCAGGCTTTACGGTCAAAGGCTGAAAGCCGGAGCGGCCACCCTGAACAACCGTAAAAGTGGGTTCTGCAGGCGTCTCGAGTTTAAGGGCAAGGTTTCCCTGGACCATATTCGTTGCGTTCATCATGTTCTCCTCTCGCGTGTTTTGCTGAGAACAGTTTTATCAAGCCGCGCGGACAAAAATGTCTAGCGCGAGAACGAATGTTCGGTTATTATTATCTTCGAACAGTTGTTCCTGTCAAGCAAAATTCGAACATTTGTTTGACATGGGTAGAGAGGATGCCCTGATGGCTCGCAAAATTACCAAGCGTCAGCAGCAAATTTACGACTTCATCAAGGAATATCAGCAGGAGAAGGGTTATCCGCCCAGCGTGCGCGAGATGGCTTCTGCCGTGGGCCTTTCCTCCCCCAGCACCGTGCACGCCCATCTATCTGCTCTGGAGGCGCGCGGGCTACTCAAGCGCGATGCCACCAAACCGCGCGCCCTGGAACTCTTTAACGAGGACGGTTCCTCTGTCTCAATTTCTAAATCTGACGAGCCCACCGCACCTCGCGGAACGGTCTCGCTACCGCTCGTTGGTCGCGTCGCGGCTGGGATTCCCATTCTGGCCGAGCAGAATATCGAAGACACTTTTACTATCCCGACCGAAATCGCCACCGATCAGGGTTCCTTTATCCTTGAGGTGCATGGGAGCTCAATGATCAATGTCGGCATCTTCAATGGCGATTACATCATCGTCCGTGAACAAAAGAGTGCCATGAACGGCGAAATTGTCGTGGCCATGATTGATGGTTCAGCGACCGTCAAGACGTTCTACAAGGAGCAGGGACGCGTACGCCTGCAGCCCGAGAATGACACCATGGAGCCTATCTATGCAACGAATCCCGTTATCTTGGGCAAAGTCGTCGGCTTGATGCGCCGGTTCTCGTAATGCAAAAACGCATCACTATCTTTGATACCGTCCGCGGGTTTACGATGATTTCAATGGCAGGTTTTCACGCTTGCTACGATCTCGCCTACCTGTACGACTGGGATATGCCCTGGTTTACCCAGACTGTCTTTCAAGACATCTGGCGCGCCAGCATCAGCTGGGTATTTTTGTTTATCGCGGGTTGGATGTGCACCCTTTCGCGCAACAATGCTAAACGAGCGGCCAAATACGCTGCCGCAGCTTTGGTCGTCTGGATTGCAACAACGCTCGTATCGGTCGACGATTCAGTGAACTTTGGCATCATTTATTGCATGGCGACGTGTACCGCTGTGGCAGCCGTAGCACGACCGATGCTTAAGAAAGTGCCTAGCACGTGGGGCATTACGATATGCCTCGCTCTCTTCGCAGCGACATGGGGCATCCCGAAATCGACCTATTCATTCTCCTATTTGGCGTGGCTAGGATTTCCCGGCCCCTGGTTCGTTTCAGGCGACTATTATCCAATCATCCCGTTTATATTCATGTACCTCACAGGATACTTTGCTGCGCGCACCGCTCAAAGATGTGAACATCCCGCCCCAAGCTGGGCCTACGCCAATCCCGTCCCGGCGCTCGCCAGCCTTGGACGTCATGCACTCCCCTTTTATCTGCTGCATCAGCCCATTATTCTGGGCTTTTTGGAGCTCGTCTACTCGGTGCGATAACGCTTGAGCCGCGGCGCGATACGAGCCGGCAGCTTCGCCACAATACGAACGCCGTCCTCAAGATATTCCTCGTGCAAAAGGGTTCCCTGTTCATGCACCAGCGTGATGAGGGCGCCCTCGCGATACGGGATATCAGCAGAGAGCAACACATCGGTGGCAGCAGCCTCACGAGCAATACGGTCGACGAGATCGTCGAGTCCCTCGCCCGTCTGGGCCGAGAACAGCACGGCCTCGGGATAGCGACGACGGAAACTCAATCGATCAACGCTATCGAGAAGATCGATTTTATTGAACACCGTAAGCGTCAAACGCTCGCCGGCACCGATCTCGTCAAGAACGCGATCGACTGCCTCGAGCTGGCGCTCGTAGTCCTCGTCAGAGGCATCCACAACTTTAAGAATCAGATCGGCACCAAGAACCTCAGACAGCGTGGACTTAAAGGCATCAACGAGACCATGCGGTAGCTTTTGAATAAAGCCAACGGTATCGGTAATCGTCATGCCACGACCGCCGGGAAGGCGATACGAACGCGTCGTCGGGTCGAGCGTAGCAAACAGCTTGTCCTGCGAAAGTACCGTAGAGCCGGTCAGACGATTGAGCAACGTCGATTTACCCGCATTAGTATAACCGGCCAACGCGACGCGAAAAGCCGGTGACTCAATGCGGCTCTTGGATTGAACATCGCGACGCTGTTCAACCTGCTTAAGCTCACGACGAAGCGCGGCAATCTTATTGCGAATGAGGCGACGGTCGACCTCGAGTTGACTTTCGCCCTGACCAAAGCGTGAGCCGATGCCGCCGCGTGTCTGTTCCTTGGCGAGATGACTCCACATGCCACGCAGACGGGGCAACAGATATTGAAGCTGTGCCAGCTGTACCTGTAGGCGCCCCTCACGAGTCTGAGCATGCAGGCCAAAGATATCCAGAATCAGTGCTGTACGATCGATAATCTTTACCGGCTCGCCCACGGCTTTCTCCAAATAGGATTGCTGCGAGGGCGATAAATCGTCGTCGAAGATAACAACATCGACATCCATACGATGCACGAGCCCGCAAAGCTCCTCAACCTTACCGGAGCCGATAAACGATTTTGGATACGGCTTGACCAGACGCTGTGACAAGCGTGCCACGCACTGGGCGCCAGCCGTATGGGCCAGGCGCTCAAGCTCGTCAAGCGAACGATTGAGCGGCCACGCATTGTCGCGCCACTCAACACCAACTAATATGGCACGCTCGGGCTCGGGCGCCGTGGGAACAAGGGGGAAACGGGCCATTAGGCAGCCTCAATACGATGCATGATGTCCTCAACGACCTCATCGATCGTAAACTCGTCCATATCAAACCACACGATACGGTCATCGCGCTTAAACCACGAAAGCTGACGTTTGGCATAGCGACGCGAACGCATCTTGATGAGTTCGCGAGCCTCATCCATAGAAATCACGCCATTGAAAGCATCAATGATCTCTTTATAGCCAATTGCCTGCATCGAAGTCAGGGCATCTCCCAGCCCCTGGTCCATAAGACCGCGAACCTCATCGACAAGACCCTGCTCAAACATCAGATCGACGCGCAGGTTAATGCGCTCGTAGAGCACCTCGCGATTACGCGTCAGACCAAACCATAGAGCATGATAATGCTCGCGCGGAACACTAAACTGACTTTTTTGCTGTGCATAGGAGATACCATCATCATGCATCTCGAGCGCACGAATCACACGGCGCACATTATGGGGATGAATAACAGCAGCCGATTCTGGGTCGAGCTCGGCAAGCAGGGCATGCAGCTCTTCCTCGCCAATACGCTCGGCAAGCTCCTGATAGCCCATACGACGATCGTCCTCAAGTTCACCCGAAGGAAAGTCCATTTCATCGAGGGCGGCCTTGAGATACAGCCCCGTACCTCCGCAAAAAACCGGCAGGCAACCCGAACCAAGGAGACGTTCAACATGCGCGCGAGCGTCAGCCTGATAAAGCGCAGCAGAATATGGCACACCCGGCTCTACAATGTCGACGAGACGCAGCGGCACCGTACACTCATCGGGCGCCATCTTTGCGGTACCGATGTCCATGCCGCGATAGATTTGCATCGCATCGCACGACAGCACTTCGGACGAAAGACGAGCTGCCAAACGGTCGGCAACATCACTCTTACCAACCGCCGTCGGACCGACGATCGCAACGGCGGAAAGTCCTGCCCTGGGAGAAACCATTAGCGCGGCTCGCCCACAACGGAGCCGGACAAATACCAGGTCTTGGCAACGTCAACGTCAACATCAACGATCTTGCCAACAAGCTGATCGATGCTGTAACCCTCGGGGATAGGCGCATGCACGGTCTGATTCTTGGGACTCTTGCCCAGCAGGACCGCATCGTTCTTCTTGCTCGTGCCCTCAATGAGCGCCGGCACCACAGTATGAAGCTCACCCTGGTTATACTCATGTGCCGTGGTCTCGATAACCTTAACCAGGCGGTTGAAACGCTCGAGAATAACCTCATGCGGCGTAGGATCGTCAATCTCTGCGGCCGGGGTACCGGCGCGCTTGGAATAGATGAAGGTATAGGCCTGGGCATAGCGGACCGTCTCGGCAAGTGAAAGCGTCTGCTCAAAGTCTTCTTCAGTCTCGCCCGGGAAGCCAACGATAATGTCGGTCGAGAGCGCGATATCGGGCATACGGTTGCGAATGCGATCGACCAAGCCCAAATAGTCCTCGCGTGTATAACGGCGATTCATCTCTTTGAGGATCCGCGTCGAACCTGACTGGACGGCCAAGTGCAGCTGCGGCATAACGGCAGGCGTTTCGGCCATGGCGTCGATGGTCTCGGGCAGCAGATCCTTGGGATGCGAAGACGTAAAGAAGATGCGCTCCACACCCGTATCGCCCACGGCACGCAGCAGATCGGCAAAACGCGGCTTACCAAACAGATCGCGACCATATGAGTTAACGTTTTGGCCCAGCAGCGTAATCTCACGCACGCCCTGGCGCACCAAACCAGTCACCTCGTCGACAATCTCCTCGAAGGGGCGGCTCTTTTCGCGACCGCGCACGTACGGAACGATGCAATAGGTACAGAAATTATTGCAGCCCGTCATGATGGGCACCCAAGCGTGATACTGGGTCTCGCGATGCCACGGCATGCTCATGGCATCCGTATCCTCATGCTCATTGGTGCGGATATGACGCTT
>UQZM01000051.1 GCA_900545615.1 uncultured Collinsella sp. | reverse complement strand
AGGTGCCCGTGCCGCCCGCCACGCCTACAGCGTGGACGTACTCGTGCCCAACCGTCGCGAAACACTCGAGGCCTTCCCCGAGATTCCCTGCGATCGGGCAACCATTGATGACTATCTGCGCCTCATGCTGAAAGGGGCTTCGAAATGAAACGCGCCTTTATGTCCGAGCTCGCCATCGTTCGCACGCTCATCCCGAGCATCGCGGGCGTCGGCCTGTTCATCTTCGTCGTGCTAACCCTTGCCAACGCGTCGGATGGCGATTCCGGCATGAGCGCCGGCGCCTGCGCGGTCAGCGCCATGTCGCCTATCATGGTCATGAACTCACTGGCCGGTTTCGACAATCAAAACGGTTGGGAGCGCTACCGGGCAACGCTGCCCTTCTCGCGCAAAGACATCATCTGCGCACGCTACCTGAGCATCATTGTCTTTTCGGCTGTCATGGCGTGCGCCGCCGCGCTTCTGAGCGTCGTCTCCTTCCCGCTCTTCAACAGCGCGGGTATTCCGTTGACGGGACAGATCGTCTTTGAGATTGCAATAGCCTCGGCAGCATCGATGCTCATCTCCCTCATGATGGTGTTTTTAGCACAGCCGCTGTTCTTTCGATTTGGACACATGGAGGCGCTGCGCCTATCCGTTGGCCTGTTTGCCCTGCTCGGGTGCCTTGCCATGGCCACGCTGAGCTCCTCCAACCCCATTAGCAACTGGCTCATGTCCATTGCCGGAGCGAATCCCGATCCCGCCGTCCTTGGCTGCCTGTGTGCAGGAATTGCCGTACTGGCGCTCGCACTATGCGCAATCAGCTGCACCGTCAGCACCAAGGTTTATCGAGTACGCGATCTGTAATCGACGGCTAAAAAAGCTTAGGTGGTACCCCGCTTATTTTTTCAACGAAACGAGGCGGCATAGCGTCACCACCGCCCTTCACAGCAGGCCGTCTAGCTCTTGGCAACCAAAAAGACACCGTCAGCATATCGAAGGTGAATACTTTTCCGAGAAGTGAACGAGTAAAAACAGCGCCCTGTAGCATCGACATTTTTAGGGACTCAATTCCTGCGGTTTTTGTCTAAGAATCCTGCAGTTTTGTTCGAAAAAAGTGTGCATGTTCCAGGGGTCCAGATTTACTCGTTCACTTCGCGGAAAACCATTCACCTTCGATTCGAGCCTTAACCAAATGCCCTCTCGAACTATGGCCCCTGTCTCACCACAGCGATATCAAAGCTTCATGGCGGGACGGTATCATCGGACGAGCGCCGTAAATCTGGCGCGGTCGTTCTTTGGGGAGGCATTTCACCCGTGTCGTGGGTCGCAACAGCATTTGTGTCGGCTTTCTTTGCCGGCGTCACATCTGTCCTGGCCAAATGCGGCATCAAGCAGACCGACTCCGATGTCGCGACGGCCATTCGCACCTGCGTGGTGCTCGTTTTCGCCTGGGCAATGGCGGGCATTTCTGGATCCATTGGAACCATCGGCAGCATCGAACCCAGATCTTGGCTCTTTCTCGTCCTCTCGGGACTCGCTACCGGTGCTTCGTGGATCTGTTACTTTAAGGCGTTGGGCATCGGAGACGTCAATAAGGTCGTACCGGTCGACAAGATGAGTACCGTACTCGCTGCACTGATCGCCATCGTGCTTTTTGGCGAGACGAGCAACCTTGCGGTTAAGCTCGTGGGAACTGCTGTCATCACCCTCGGCACGTTTTTAATGATCGAGAAGAAGCAGTCTGCCGGACCCGAGCAGCAGCAAGACCGGACCTGGCTCGCTTACGCCCTCGGTGCCGCCGTGTTCGCGGCGCTCACGTCCATCCTTGCCAAGGTTGGCATCGAAGGCGTCGAGTCCAACCTGGCCACGGCAATCCGTACCTGTGTGGTACTGGTTATGACATGGGCAATCGTGGCAGCCAAGGGAAAACTGGATCAGGTCGCGCACGCTGACCGGCGCGAACTCACATTTCTCGCAACATCGGGCATCGCGACCGGAGCATCGTGGCTGCTCTATTACTACGCCATCGCCACAGGCCAGGTGAGCGTCGTGGTGCAGATCGACAAACTATCGATTGTCGTATCAGTACTATTTGCGCGCCTGGCATTCAACGAAAAACTCTCACGACACAGCGTCATCGGTCTCGCCCTCATCGTACTGGGCACCGCCGCGCTCGCAGTTTGGAAGTAGCGCGGCCAGCAGCCGCTACATCCTCACACCTGGCTTGGGATGCCTGTACTGACCGTGGGATGCCGTGCGCTTACCGTGCGAGATGGCAAATTTGGGACAACAATGCAGGCAACGAAGGCAGGCTGCGCACTCCGGCTTTGTCCAGACGGGAAGGCCGTCGCGCATCTCAATCGCCGCCATGGGGCAGCGCTTGGCACACAGGCCGCAGCCGATGCAGCGATCGGCATCGACGGCAAACTTGCTCGTCTGTTGCATGCGCGGCAGCCCAATTGCGTGATACGCGCACGATGCAAACAGAGGCACGCGATGGCGCATCATGTTGCCCGTGCGGCGTGCCCGCACCGCCTCGATCACGGCATCAATCTGCGCCTCGGCAGCTCTATTGATACCCTCAACCTTTTGAGGGTCAGACAGGTCGAAAACAGGCGTCCAGGTATCGGGCATCTTGACGCTCATCGCCGCATCTAACTCGAGCCCACGCTCGTGTAGCAGATCGCGGGCGAACTTGGCCGATTGCCCGGTCGTCGAACCATATGTCGAGACATAGAACGTATAGGGGCGCTCGCCGCCCTTTGTGCCGGCAGCAACCGATAGGTCGACAGTCTTCAAAAACTCGATCATTGGCGTCGGCAAGCCCCAGGCGTATACCGGGGCGACAAACCCCAGCCGACAGGGGCCTTCCATCACAGCAAGGTGAAGGATCTCGGCATCAAAGCGCTCAATCGACATAACTTTGTCGCTTGTCGCCGCTGCAATGCGACGCGCCACATGCTCGCTGTTCCCTGTCGCGCTAAAGTACAGGATCATCTCGTACCCCTGGAATTGACTCGTGAAAAACCGCGCTACTTGCGCAGCGGCTTGGGCAGCGGAATGCCGGCGGCGATGATCATGCAGACGATACCCTTGAGTGGGAAGCACATGAGCAGCAGGCCCACGACCATGACCGGCTGGCGCATGACGGCGCCCATCGTCGATGCCGTGCAGACGGCGACGCAAAAGACCGGATCGGCGCCGGTGAGGATAGCAAGGCCATAGCCCAGGCTCACACCCGAGAAGATAACCGGGAAGAAGTGACCGCCGCGCCAACCAAGGTTGATGAGGGCGGGCGTCAGCATGGCCTTAACAAGACCGGTCGCGATAAGCACGCCGGCGGGGATGGTCAGATAGGTCTCCATGAGCACGTCGGCCTGGGTCTCGCCGGCAAACATGGTGTAGGGCAGGACCGTGCCGCAGATGGCGAGCGCCAGACCGGCCAGCATGGCTTTGACGACAGGGCGCGCCCCTATTGCATGAGCAAGCGCTTCGCTCGCGTGCTCAGAGACAAAGTACAGCCAGCCGCAGATTGTTCCGATCAGCGACAGAGGGATGAGCCAGATAAGCTCCAGATTGCCCACCACGGCAGCCTCGAACCTCGGCATACCCATGCCGCCGCCCATGAGCTGGCCGAGCAGCAGGTAGGTGCCCAGGCCGCCAGCAATCGCGATGCCGTAAACCACGGTCTTTTGCGCCTTGGGCAGCCTGATGGTGATCTCACCGGATTCGGAATCCTCACCATCGCCGGCACCCTGGCCGTCAGCACTTCCGGCAAGCGGCGCCACAAAGCCAAACACGGGCGCGGTAAAGAGCGCCGTCAGAGCAGCCTGGGTGCCCAGCAGCGTGAGCTCCCTAAACTCGGCGCCAAAGCGACGCATGCGATCGCCGACCCAGCTGCACAGACCCGCGATGACGCCGGTCAGGCCGGCCTCCGGTCCAATACTTCCACCAAACAGCAGCGGCAGCAATGCCGCGAGCGAAAGCTTGCCCAGGTTGTCGTACGGGTAGCGCCCGTCTTGCTTAACCTTTGCCATCACCTGGTTGAGGTCATCGGTCTTGATGCCCGTCATCTTTTCGTATAGGCCAATCACCAAGCCGCCCAACAGGCAAACGAAAAACGGGTACGGCAAAAAGCCAAACGGGCCGCTGGCGAGCTCGGGCGAAGCGACGCCCAGTGCGTGCGGGATCCCAGTCCATAGATAGTCGATGCCGTGCTCCATCGCAAAGAAGAATAGCCAGACTGCAGCACCCGCGAGTGCACCGGTCACAGCAACGCTGACCAAAAACAGCGCGCGGTTTGTGGGTTTGGCAAGGTTATCCATCGGGTCCTCCCGCGGTCAAAGTCGACATAGATACATTTTATTGTAGAGCGCGCGTTGCCCGAACGAGCCAACCACCTGCGCCGCAAACGGCACCATTGGGAGTCATAGTGGAGCAGGCTCAAGACTTATCCGTTGATAATCGAGGCAATCTCACGCAAATCGTCGGCAAAGTAGATGCCGTGCTGGCGCCTCGGGCTCGAAAGCCCTTTATCAATCATGTGCCCGAGCAGCGCCTTGAGGTCGTTGTAGTAACCGTCCAGGTTATACAGGATGCACGGAGCACTCAGGTGCCCCAACGACACCGCGGACATGACCTCGGCAATCTCCTCGAGCGTGCCCGTCCCACCGGGAAAGGCGATGAACGCATCGCCGAGCTCAATCATCTTGGCTTTGCGCTCGGCCATATCACTCGTCACGATGAGGTCGTCGATACCGTCATGTTGAAACTCGGCCTCGATAAAAAAGCTCGGCTCAACACCCGTCACGTGTCCGCCAGCATCGAGCACGCTATCGGCGAGCGCACCCATCAGGCCCGATTTGGACCCGCCGTATACCAACGCGTGTCCGTTGGCGCCAATCCAGTTGCCCAGCTCCTGCACCGCGGGCAGAAACGCCGGATCATTGCCGGCACTGGCACCCAGATACACGGTGATATTCATATTTGGTCCCCCTTGCTGTGGCGCACGACGTTCGTCTTAGCGCTGGCGTCGACGATACTCGCGCACGCGACGCGAAAGATCGGCGAGCTCGTCACGATCGAGCTCTTCCAAATGCTCAAGATCGTCCATAAAGCGCGCCATGGTGTCCTTTTGGCGCAGCTTGATAAGCGTATTGCAGTAGTTCACCGCCACGCCCGTGAGCATGGCGATGTAGAAGATGCTGATGATGCTCAGAATGACGGTAATGGCGCGGGCAACCGGTGTCTCGGCCGGAATGTCGCCAAAGCCGATCGTCGAGACCGTCTCAAAGCTAAACCAGAGACCATCGCCAAACGTGAGGGTCGTGGGCTCGGACAGCCAGACAGCCGTCGAGCACAGCAGGTAAAAGATAAGAAACAGACCCGTGATGCGTGCAAAGCCAGCCTGTCGCAGTACGTCGGAAAGCGTCCTCAACCTGTTCATCGCGACCCCTTTTCCCAGACGCCCAATCACGTTCGCTCGGTATTGTCCCACAACCGGCAGCTAGGGACGTTCCTTTTGTGCCGGCAGAAAGGGACTGTCCCCAACTGCCGGGCGGGAGCGTTTAGCTGTGCGGCTGCCGACTGGGCAGGCTGAGCTGGTATCCTTATGCGGTAATGTCTCGATTCGTTAGGATTGCATGTGAGAGCTGCCACTGTCCTTCGTTCAGTTATATATCGCACCCTGGCCGTCGCGCTTACCGCGCTCGCCGTACTGAGCACCGTCGCGCCTGTCCAAGCTTTTGCCGCTGACTCTAGTCAGCCAGTCAAGACGGTCCGCGTTGGTTGGCTCGTCAACAACGAAGGCTTCCAGGACGGCACCCCCGGCGAGCGTCTCTCGGGATGGGGTTACGAGTACCTCCAGACCCTGTCGTACTACACGTCCGGCTGGCGGTACGAATACGTCTCCGGCACCTTCACCGAGCTTATGGACATGCTCGAGGCAGGCGAGATCGACCTCATGCCCAACATCTCCTACTCCGAGGAACGTGCCCAAAAGCTGCTCTTTTCCTCGAACCCCGAGGGCACCGAGCGCTACTACATCTACGCCAGGCCCGACCGTGACGACCTTGCAAAGGGTGACCCTCAAGCACTCCAGGGTCTCACTATCGGTTGCAACCCCGACGTCATGCAAACCTTCGTTGGCCAGCAATGGCTCGCCAGCGAAGGAATCGCCTGCACATACAAGGAGTATGACGGAGGATCCGATCTCTTTGACGCGCTCGCAAACGACGAAGTCGATGCCGTCATCATGAACGACACAATCTCGTCGCCCAATGCCTCCCCCATGTTCTACATTGGTTCGAGCGACTACTATTTTGCCGTCCCCAAAAGCCGCCCCGACCTGATGGACGACATCAATGCCGCCATGTCGGCAATCGCCCGCGTCAACCCACGCTATATCGACGAAGTCAAATCTAACTACTCGGCCCAAAACGGCGGTTCATCATCGCTCAACGGCCCCGAACGTTCCTGGCTCAAAGCAAATGGCAACACCATCACGCTCGGCTACATTACGGGCAAACTCCCCTACTGCAACGAAGACGAAGACGGCAAAATGGAAGGCTCGCTCGCATCGCTTGCGACGACGTTGCACGATAAATTTGGCATTACGGTCGAAACCGTCGCCTTTGATAGCTACAAGATGATGTCAAAGGCCCTGTCAAAGGGAAGCATAGACGTCGCGCTGCCGGTATACCGAGATTACTGGTTTGCCGAGCAATCAGGCGTTGTGCAGTCGGTATCGTTGGGGACCATATCCCTCACCGCCATCCACAGCGGAAGCAACCTGAACAAAGATCTTCAGAACATCGCCTGTACCAAATCATCGTTTATCAACCGAAACGTACTTGAAAGTCTGTTCCCCACAGCGACCGTGACCGAATACCGATCCGACGATGAAGCGTTCGACGCCCTCAGGAGGGGAACGGCGCGCTGCGTCGTCGCTCCCAGTTCACGCGTAAAAACCCTCGGCGATCGTTATGATCTCGAGGACTGCGAGACGGTCGAGCTCCCTGACACCTGCGAGCTCTCGTGCTGGATTTCGCGCGGAAAGCCCGAGCTGCTGGGAATCATCAACAAGGGCATCATCAATGCCGGAGAATCGCTCTCCGCAAGCAATTACTCCTCTACGTCGTACACGGCCCAGGAATCCAACACGCTTCAATTCCTTTATCGCAACCGCACCGCCGTTGCCTCCACCCTCATCGGTATGTTGTCGGTCAGCATCGTCCTGCTCATCTGGGCGCTCGTGCGCGCTCGAACCGAGCGCGAAAAAGCCGACGCCGCCAACGCCGCTAAGACGGCATTCCTCACGCGCATGAGCCACGACATCCGTACGCCGCTCAACGGCATCCTGGGCCTTATCGATATCGAGGAATTGAAGGAAGGCGATATCCAGGTCGCCCGCGAAAGCCGCGCCAAGGCTCGTGTTGCCGCCAATCACCTGCTCTCGCTGATCAACGACATCCTCGAGATGGGCAAAATCGAAGACCGCAAGATAACACTGGAACATGCGCCTTTTAACCTCAAAGAGCTCTGTGACGATACGCTGGTTCTGTGCAAGCTCCGCGCATCCGATAACGGCATCACCATGCAGGACAATAGTCTGCCATACACCACGGGGCCATACATGGTCGGCAGTCCCACCCATATCCGACAGATCATGATCAACCTGTTAGACAACAGCATTAAGTACAACAAGCACGGCGGCTCCGTCACCTTTAGCTCAAAGACCAAGCCACTCGATAACGGGCGCGCGCTCTTTTGCTTTAGCGTTTCGGATACCGGCATTGGCATGACTTCCAAGTTTTTAAAGCATATCTATGAGCCGTTTGCCCAAGAAGGTAACGATGCGCGTAGCAAGTTCCAAGGAACCGGCATGGGCATGCCAATCGTCAAGTCGCTTATTGAACTGATGGGCGGCACCATCGAAGTCACCAGCGAGCTCCATGCGGGCACCTCGTTCTACGTGGAGATTCCGCTCGATATCGACAAGAACCCCCAGGCGCGGGCGAATACGGTCGAGGGGGCGCTCGACTGCTCGCTCGCCGACATGAACGTACTGCTCGCCGAAGACAACGAATTGAATGCCGAGATTGCCCAGGCGCTGCTAGAATCCGAGGGCGTCGTGGTCACCCGCGCCGCCAACGGCAACGAAGTCGTCGATCTGTACCTATCGCATCCCGCCGGCAGCTTCGATGCGATCCTGATGGACATTATGATGCCGGACGTGGACGGTTACGAGGCAACCCGCGCGATTCGCCTGAGCGAGAAGGTCGATGCAGCCGATATCCCCATCATCGCGCTCACCGCCAATGCCTTTGCCGAGGACGCCAAGGCGGCACACGACGCCGGCATGAACGCCCATCTATCCAAACCGCTCGACTTTAACAAGCTCAAAAACATACTCGCCCGCATCAAGAAAAACGGATCCGTTTCGCTATAGTTTGTGCTCAACCACCACGCACGACCAGAAAGGAAGCCAACGATGTTTAGGCCCTTACGTCGAAAGAAACGCGCTATCACCGACGAGGAAGCGCGCAAACTGCTCGCCACCTGCAAGCGCGGCGTCTTTGCCGTCAACGGCGACGATGGCTACCCGTACGCCATTCCCGTCAACTACTTCTTTGACGCCGAGCACGACAAGATCTATTTCCATGGCGCCAAAGCCGGCCACAAGGTCGACGCACTCAAGCGCGATGACAAGGTCTGCTTTACCGTATATGGCAACGAGTGGTACCAGGACGGTGACTGGGCTCCCTACGTTATGAGCACCGTCGTCTTTGGCCGTTGTCGCCTGGCGAATGACACCCCCGCGTTTATCGAGGACAAAGTCCGCCAGCTCGCCCTTAAGTACTACCCTTCTGCCGAAGAAGTCGAAGAGGAAATCGCCAAGGACATCAAGGGCGTCCAGCTCTACGAGATTTCGATTGAGCATCTCTGCGGCAAGCAGATTCAGGAAAAGTAAGCCCCTCAGCAGGCCTCATCAATAACAATATGGCCTGGTTCCAACCCACCTTGGAACCAGGCCATATGCTTATAGAGCGTCGGCGGCTATGTGCGCAAGCGCCTCAATGAGCTCCTGCGAGCTCACGGGTTTACTCAGGTGCGCGTTCATGCCCGCCTCACGCGAAAGCCTGCGGTCGTCGGCAAAGGCGTTGGCGCTCACGGCGATAATCGGCGTGGTCGCGGCATCCTCGCGATCGAGTGCTCGAATCTGACGTGTGGCCTCAAGGCCATCGATGCCCGGCATCATGATGTCCATCAACACCACGTCGTACTCGTGCGGCACGCTCGCGGCAAACATCTCGACGGCAGACTCACCATCCCTAGCGTGTGTCACGACGGCACCGGCACGGCTGAGCGTAAACTGCGCGATCTCGGCATTCAGATCGTTATCCTCTACGAGCAAAACGCGCAAGCCCTGGAGTGCATCGCCGTCTCCCGCGTCCACGCGAACTGCCTGAGGAATCTCGGAGCGTTTGCATTTCTCGAACGGCAGGCGGATGGTAAACGTCGTCCCCTGCCCCAAGACGCTCGTAAAACTCATGGTTCCGCCCATAAGCTCGACCAGCTGTTTTGCGATAGGCGCGCCCAGGCCAGTTCCCGACGAAGCGCCTTCCACCTGCTGCTCCTCGCGGCAAAACGGCTCGTAGAGGTGCTTTTGGAACTCCTCGCTCATGCCAATACCGTTGTCGGCGATCGTGTATTCATAGACGGGGACGCCATCCGCTGGCTCCACCTCGCGGCACACCAGGCGGACATAGCCGCCCTGGCGGTTGTACTTGACGGCATTGCCGGCAATATTGAGCAACAAACGCTTGAGGTGCGTCACGCTCACCCGCGCATAGGGATGATTAAGCGTCTGCTGGTCGGAGATAATTGTCACCAGACGCTCCTCGGCCTGGCGCTCCAGAATATCGCGCACTTCACAGTTGAGGGCCACCAAATTTATGGGCACGAGGTTCAGGTCGACCTGCCCGCTCTCCAGGCGACTCATATCGAGCGCCTCGTTGGCAAGGTCGAGCAGCAGTCCCGATGCCGTCCAGATTTTTGAGCGGCACTCAGTCTGCTTTTGCAGATCGTCCGCATTGGCATCGCCAACCTCGACCATGCCGCGAATGCCGTTGATGGGCGTGCGCAGATCGTGGCTCATGCGACGCAGAAACTCCGTCTTTGCCGAGTTGGCAGACGAGGCCTCACGCGCCGCCTTTGCCAGCTTGTCGCCATAGTCGCGCTCCTGCTGCAGCAAGTCCGTCAAACGTCGACGATCAGCGCGGCGACGCACCGTCACAACAACGGCTATAACACCGCCGTAGAGCACCAGCACGCCGGCGGCAACAGCCGCGGCGACCTCAAAGTAGCGCCGCGCCGAGGCATAGGTGTACACGTAGAACCCGCGCGCTTTTCCAAATGTGCCCAAATACCACTCGCCGCTGGCGTTGACCAGTCGGACTTTGCCGGGCAGGCATCGATCCTTAATACCGTCGACAATAAAGACATCCGTTGCAGGCAGATTGAATACGCCCAATATGGTGGGTTCAACGGCATTGGTCGCAACGACCTTGCCATCGCTTTCGATCACGATATTGCCACTGTCGATGGTCTCATAACCACCGAGCAGGCTCTGCAGTTTGAGCGTATTGCTTGCAACTGCCTTCGCGCTCTGATGCCTGACCGCGATAACGATGCCCTCGCCATCTTGCCGGGTCACGCAACCAATGTCTGCAACCGAATCATCCGAAAGCGTAATGCGGGCGGTATAGGACTTAAGCGGATGGACCGCCACCTCCAGCACGGGTGCTTCCTTGAGATACGTAGCGAGCGACCCGTAGTCCACATCGCCCGTCGAGGACTCGGACACCAAATTGCCCGATGCGTCCGTCACGATCAGCGCGCTCACGTTGAACTGGTCGGCGTATTGCTCCAGCATGGCGTTATCCACCGAACCGTCGCGCTCCATATCGCGGGCAGCCTCTCCGGCGATCTCCATAACGCGAATCAGGTTTTTGGTCGTATAGGCGCTGTTGAATGCATCGTAGGAAAGGCTCTGCGTCGCCACGTAATCGACAACGTCGGCAAAGCGCTGCTCGGCTTGGGCCGTCGTGTAACCGTAGCTCATCATGCCGGCAACAACCGAAAGCGCTATCCCCAGCAGAGCGACAAGGAGCCATGCCCCTGCCGAACGATTGCCCCGCTCCTGAGCAGCGTGGTCGGGCGCATCGATCATGACAGGCCCTCCATATTCAAAAATGGCGAAGGGTCATCGAAGTACTTTGACACCAGGCGTTCCATGGTGCCATCGGCAAGCATTTCTTGGTAGGCATGAGTAAGCTTGACGTCGATGCCACGCGTATCGTTGATATCGAAAGCGGTGCCCAAACCGACCTCTAGCAGCGGCTCATCCAAAATGCGATATGTCACACCATAGTCTTTTTCGTAGGTGAGCAACGACGACTCATGTGCGGCGATGGCGTCGACCAGGCCCTCGACGAGCGCCGGGTTCAGGTATGAACCGTCCGAAAAGCTGTAGAGTTCCTTGATCTGCGGAACGTTTTCATTTATGCGATTGAGCAAAATGTCCTCGGGCTTGGTGGTGGACTGAACCGCCACGATCTTATCCTCAAGATCGGCAAGCGTGTAGATATCGCTCTGGGGATCGACCGCGACCACCTGGCGGCTCGCAAGGTACGGACCGGCCCAACGATATTCGTTTTCGCGACCCGTCATACTAAAGCTGCCCATGACACAATCGAGTTCGCCGCTCGCCAGCAGCTCCTTCTTCTTTTCCCAGTCGATCAGCTGGTATTTTGGCTTGTAACCAATGCGAGCCAAAGCCTCGGTCAATATCTCGACATCCAGGCCAACAATATCGCCGTACTCGTCGGTATACACAAACGGTGGATAGAGGTCGCTTCCGACGTTGAGCGTCTTAAGGTCGTCGTCTTTGACTTGCGAGGCGTCCAGACCTTCTAATGCAGACGTCGAGACTCCGTCATTCGACCCGGAGCAGCCAGCTATCGCTACGACAAAGAAGCTCGCCACTGCAAGCGCAACAAACAACGAAATGGCAACCGAGCGACGGGATCTTTTCATCGAGCTCCATACGATCCTGTTTACAGACTTAAATGGTTAAAGATAATAGCAAACAAAACCACACGAGTGCCCAACTGTTACAGGCGCTTTACCGTGTGGGACCTTCCAGCCGACTTGGCAGAAGGCCCCGCATGCAGTGCTCACTTACCGTGCATTAAAAACGTAGCGGTCCAGGCGGTCGCACGCCTCCCTTACGCGCGAAAGCGGCAGCGCCAGATTCACGCGAATGTGGCAGGGTCCGTGGAACGGGCGGCCGTCCTGATACCCCACGCCCACGCGTGCCCCCTCATCGAGCAACCACTGAATATCGCGGCCATGCTCTCGGCACCACTCGGTGCAGTCCAGAAACACCATGTACGTGCCCTGCGGACGTGAATAGGACACGCCCTCAAAATGCTCGTCCACGTAATTGCAGAAGTACTCGATATTGCCGGCAAGCACCTGATTGAGCTCGTCCACCCACTCATAGCCCTGCGGCTGGTAGGCACCGATAAGCGCATGCATGGAGAGGACATTCATCTCGTTGTAGTGGGTCTTGTTGGACACGGCGCACACGCGGTCGCGCAGCGTCTCGTTATAGATGATGTGGTAGCTGCCGACCAGGCCCGCCAGGTTGAACGTCTTGCTGGGCGCGTAGAGGGCGACCGTGCGCATGCGGGCATCCTCGCTCACCGACTGCGTCGGGATGTGCTTGTGCCCCGGCAGGATGATATCGGACCAAATCTCGTCCGAAATCACCACGCAATCGTTCTGGCGATAGATGTCCATGGCGCGCTCGATTTCGTCGCGCTCCCATACGCGGCCGCAGGGATTGTGCGGCGAGCAGAACACCGCGGCATGGATGTGGTTTTGGGCGAGTTTGCACTCCATGTCCTCAAAGTCCATGCGCCACACGCCCTGGTCGTCGAGTTTAAGCGGGCTGTGGACAATGCGATAGCCCGCGGCTTCGATAGACTTGGTAAAGCCGATGTAGGTGGGGCTATGGACCAGCACCGCATCGCCTGGCTGGACATACGCGCGCAGCGTCGACACGACACCGCCCAGCACGCCGTTTTCGTAGCCGATATGCTCAGGTGCCAGGCCCTCGACGCCATTACGGCGGCTCTGCCATTCGATGATGCGGTCGAAGTACTCGGAACGCGGATTGAAATAGCCAAACATGGGGTGCTGGGCACGTTGAATGATGTGCTCCTGGACCGTGGGCACCGTGGCGAAGTTCATGTCGGCCACCCACATGGGAATGCGGTCGAAGCCCTCGTCGGGTGCATTCGGAGCCATACCGGGGATCTCACCCCAAGAGTCAACGGCGATGGAGTCCATGCCGTGGCGGTCGATGATTGAAGTGAAGTCGTATTTCATGCTGGACTCCCGTGCAAAGTTGATTGTTTTGGTAGGCGTTATTGTCCACCAGCGTGGGCGGTTTTGGCGCGGGGTTTGGCGCTTAATTTGACGGGTGCGGACGAATGGCTGGTTAGTCTCGCGCGTCGGTGACGGCGACTACGGTTAGCTGGGTTTCATCGACCGTAAAAGATATGTCGAGTCCGGCGTAGGCCAAGTGGTAAACGCGGTTTGGCTCGTGCTTGCTGCCCGCGCGGCGTGGATCTTGGCGAAGGACCTCGACCAAGCCGGGGAGCTTTGCGCTTGGGATTTTGTCTTGTAGTGTTTGCGAGAACTCGACGTCGAGCTCTTGCCACGGGGCGTCCTCAATCCATCCGCCCGCTGCGTCCGGATGACAGTCCGCAAACGGAATGTAGGGCTTGATGTCGTAGATGGGCGTACCGTCGCGCAGGTCGGCTCCCAGTACGTGAATGATGGGACCGTCAGCCGTGAGCTCAACGCGATCGAGCTTTACGCAAGTGAGGCCGATGGGATTAGGGCGAAACGGGCTGCGCGTGGCAAACACGCCCACGCGTTCGGCACCGCCCAAACGAGGCGGGCGCACGGTCTTTGACCACTTGGCATTAGTGCCGGTTTTGTCCTGTGTTTTGGCATCGGCAGCGATGTCTTTTGCCGTGCCGCCGGGCGTTCCATTTTCAAAACGCCAAAGCAGCCATAAGTGCGAGAAGGACTCGAGCCCTGCAACCGCGGCATTAGAGGCAAACTCCGGCTCAAAGACAATGTGCCCCTCAAGATGAGGCGCCAAAAAGCTGTTGCGCGGAATGCCGAACTTCTGCGGCAGATCGGTATGTATGTGTGCAATAGGTTCCATGCCGGTCATTGTACGGCATGGGTGCGCGGGGCGCTGTGCGCAATTCCCTACTGCGGCCGCTGATTATGCAACCCTTGATTATCGACTTTATCCGAACACCTCCCACATTCATCCGCACATGTACGGATGAATGTGGGAACCCGATACCCTGAGGGCCGGACCGGCCGGCCCCGGGAGATCGGAGGACG
>UQZM01000050.1 GCA_900545615.1 uncultured Collinsella sp. | reverse complement strand
CGTTTGTCTCCACCCGCGTAGCGGGTGGTTTAAAGCTGGCCGCTGCGCGGCCAGCGGACTAAAGTCTTGAAGCAAAGGGGCCCGCATCCGATAGGATACGGGCCCCTGACTATAAGGCGCGATACGTTAACAGCAGCGACTACTTGCGGTGCGCGCGATAGAACTCGATGAGCGCCTGGGTCGAAGCGTCCTGCTCGGCCTTGGCGGCGTCGTCGTGGAAGGCCGGGGTGATCTGCTTGGCAAGCTGCTTGCCCAGCTCGACGCCCCACTGGTCGTAGGAGTCGATGCCCCAGACCGTGCCCTCGACAAACGTGATGTGCTCGTACAGGGCGATGAGCTCGCCGAGTGCGAACGGGGTCAGCGTGTCGCCAAAGATCGAGGTCGTCGGACGGTTACCCTCAAAGCAGCGAGCCGGGACGATCTGCTCGGGCGTGCCCTCGGCACGAACCTCGTCGGCCGTCTTACCAAAGGCGAGCGCCTTGGTCTGGGCCAGGAAGTTGCCCAGGAACAGCTCGTGGACATCCTGGCCGCTGTCGGTCGCAGGGTTTGCGGTATTGGCGAAGGCGATGAAATCGGCCGGGACCACCACGGTGCCCTGGTGCAGCAGCTGGTAGAAGGCGTGCTGACCGTTGGTGCCGGGCTCGCCCCAGAAGATCTCACCGGTGTCGGAGGTCACGGCGCTGCCGTCCCAGCGGACATGCTTGCCGTTGGACTCCATGGTGAGCTGCTGCAGGTAGGCCGGGAAACGATGCAGGTACTGGCAGTACGGCAGCACGGCGTGGCTCTTGGAACCGAAGAAGTTGACGTACCAGACGTTGAGCAGGCCCATCAGCGCGACGGCGTTGTTCTCGAGCGGGGTATTGCAGAAGTACTCGTCGATGGCGTGGAAGCCCTCGAGGAACTGCTGGAAACGCTCGGGGCCGAGCACGACGATCAGCGACAGGCCCACGGCGGAGTCGACAGAATAGCGGCCGCCGACCCAGTTCCAGAAACCGAAGGCGTTGGCAGGGTCGATGCCGAAGGCCTCGACCTTCTCGAGCGCGGTGGAGACGGCGACGAAGTGCTTTGCCACGGCCTCGGCGTTCTGCTCATCGGAGCCGTCGATGGCGCCCTGAGCCTTGAGCTGCTCGAGCATCCAGGTCTTGACCTCGCGAGCGTTGGTGAGGGTCTCGAGCGTGGTGAAGGTCTTGGAGACGATGATCACGAGCGTGGTCTCGGGATCGAGGCCGCGGAGCTTCTCGGCCTGATCGTTGGGGTCGATGTTGGAGATGTAGCGGCAGTCGATACCGGCGTCGGCGTAGGGACGCAGAGCCTCGTAGGCCATGACCGGGCCCAGATCGGAGCCACCGATGCCGATGGACACCAGGTGCTCGATCTTCTTACCGGTTACGCCCTTCCACTCACCGGAGCGCACGCGCTCGGCGAAGGCATACATGCGATCGAGGACCTCGTGCACGTCGGCGACGACATCCTGGCCGTCAACGATGAGCTGGCCCTTCTCGCTTGCCGGACGGCGCAGTGCGGTGTGCAGAACAGCGCGGTCCTCGGTGGTGTTGATGTGCTCGCCGGAGAACATGGCGTCGCGGCGCTCCTCGAGCTTCACCTCGCGGGCAAGATCGCACAGCAGCTTGACGGTCTCATCGGTCACCAGGTTCTTGGACAGGTCGAAGTGCAGGTCGCCGGCGTCAAAGCTCAGCTTGTTCACGCGCTCTGCATCGGCAGCGAACCATGCCTTAAGGTCGATACCCTCGGCCTCGAGCTTCTCCTGATGGGCCTCGAGCGCCTTCCAAGCGGCGGTCGACGTAGCGTCGATAGGTGCGGCAACAGTTGCCATAAAGTCCTCCTCAACATACGGGCGCATATCTCCATGCGCCCGGATAATCAGATAACCTTATTCTAGCGCAGGTCAAGACCGTAATCAGCGAGCGTTGCCAATCCGCCCCCAAACGGCGACCGACCAAAAAGGGACAGGTTTATTTTGGCAGGTCAAACGCTTTACCAACCAAAAATAATCCGTCCCTTTATGGCACATATTAGGCCGCGGCGCACACGCTGCCGAGCAACTCACGCAGAGGAGACCCAATGCCCTCCAGCAGTTCGGGCGCGATAATGGCAAAAACGGGAACCTCGCCGGCACCCACGACGGCAGGCACCTTGCCCTCCGAGACAATGCATCCATAAGGCACAAAGCCGTCTTCGCCGGCATCGAGCGCCGCCATGCGACGGGCGAGCTCGCGTGCAAAGCCGGCAGTATCGGCATCGCCGATCGCCAAGACAAAGTCCACGCCTTCGTCGGTCGCCAGGGCCACGGCTTCGTCGATTAGCTCGTCTCCCCCATCGCCAACCGAGCCGCAGCGGAAAAGCACGCGCTCGAGCAGAGCTCGATCAACCGAGCCGAGTGCCGCCGAGACAAGCTCATCGCGCGTGTGCTTGTCGCCTCCCAGCACGACCAGCGCCTTGGTGCCGCCATAGTGGGCAACCAATCGCCCGCACCAGCGAGCCACATCCCCATCCGCAACAAGGCGAGTCGGCATACCAAACCCATAGTTGACCATCTTTTCCACAACCTTCCGTGCGTATAAGCGGCATCAATCGTTAGGCCCATGCTACGAAGCGAGCTTTTCCGAGCTGTTTCGCGCTCTTTAGGACTGCGTTAAAACCCCGATGAAGCCGCACGACCATACCTACCAAAACAAACCAGTCCCTTTTTGGCAGGTTTTGACGATGTCCGGATGAGCGGGTATTATCGAACAGGTATTCGATAAGAACATGTGTTTGATGAAAGGGCACGGATGGCGCACGAGCAGCACACCTATATCTGCATCGACCTCAAGACGTTTTATGCCAGCGTCGAGTGCGTCGACCGCGGACTCGACCCACTCACTACGTGCCTGGTCGTTGCCGACGAATCGCGCGGACGCACGACCATCTGCCTCGCCATCACACAGGCCATGAAGGACCTCGGGATACACAACCGTTGCCGTCTGTTCGAGATTCCCGACGGCATCGACTACATCAAGGCCGTACCGCGCATGCAGCATTACATGGAAGTGTCGGCGCAAATCTACGGCATCTATCTGGAATACGTGAGCCCGCAAGACATTCACGTCTATTCAATCGACGAATGCTTTATCGACGTGACGCCCTATCTAGACCTCTACCACACTAATGCCAAAGGCTTCGCCTGTATGCTGCGTGATGAGGTCCTGGGGCGCACCGGCATCACGGCAACGGTTGGCATCGGCCCCAACTTATTCCAAGCCAAGGTGGCACTCGACATTACCGCCAAGCACGTACCCAGCCGCATCGGCATACTCGACGACGAGACCTTTCGCAAGGAAATCTGGCCTCACCGCCCCATCACCGACATCTGGGGCATCGGGCCCGGCGTGGCGGCCCGTCTCGAGAAATACGGCGTCTACGATCTGATGGGCGTCGCGGCGCTCGACGAAAACCTGCTCTACGACGAGCTCGGCGTCAATGCCGAGTATCTCATCGACCATGCCTTCGGGCGCGAGCCGACAACCATCGCCGATATCCAAGCCTATCGCCCGCAAGCAACTTCGACCACCACAGGACAGGTGCTCTCGAAGGGTTATGCCTACGAACAGGCCTATACCGTCTTGCGCGAGATGGTCGACAACGCCGTTTTAGACTTGGTCGATAAGCACGTGGTCTGTGACAGCATCTCGCTCTTTGTGGGCTACGCGAGCGAACGCGCCGACATACGCCGCCTCGACGCCAGCGGTACAGCGCAGTATGTGGACGGATGCGGGCACCTGCGCTTGAGCACGTCGAGTATCGAACCCACCGCAACCGCCGGCCCCGAGCTCGCGCCCCGTGCGCCCAAGCCCGTCCAGCGCGATGACGAACGGCGTCGCCTGGTGCGCGAAGCGCAGGCAATCGATGGCATCTTTGTGGGAGAGCATGGCGGCAAACCGCGCGGTGGCTATGCCGCACTCTTTGCGCACTCTAACGCCTCGCGAAAGCTGCCCGAGCGTACCAATTCGTTTAAGAAGATCATGGGCTATTTCGATGAGCTCTGGGCGCAGACTGTCGATCCCAAACGACCGGTCAAGCGCATCAACCTGGGATTTGGCAACCTCATGCCCGAGGAATTTGCCACCATCGATCTATTCAGCGATATCGAGGCCGATGAGCGCGAACGTGACTTAGCGCGCGCCGTCCTGGCCGTAAAGGGCAAGTACGGCAAGAACGCGCTCGTCAAGGGATTAAGCTTTACCACTGGCGCCACCGCGCGCGAACGCAACGATCAGGTAGGAGGACATCGTGCCTAAGTCCCAGCAACAGCCGATGCGGCCACCGACACCTTTTGAACGCCTAGCGGACCCCGAGGGAAGACGTCGCTCCGCCGACCCAAAGCTCACCGCCAATGGCGCCGTCCGCGCCGGCCGTGCCGCGCAGTTTATGCCCTTCGCCGCCCTCACGGGATACTACGAACTCGTGCGCAAGCAGGAAATCACCGTCGAGCAAAAACGTGAGCTCACGGAAGAAAAAGCCCTCGAGCTTTCGCAAAAGCTCGAGGGCCTCAAACGCGGCGACTTGGTGCGCGTCACCTATTACGATACGTACGGCTATCGTAGCCGCACGGGCATTCTCGACGAAGCGTTACCCGCATTCAAGCTGCTCAAACTCAGGGATATCGCCATCAACTTCGACGATATCCAGGACATTGAGCTACGCGGACGAGCCTAGCGACGAGAACGCTTGCGCAAGACGAGAGCAATGCCAAGCACTGCGGCAGCTGCAACCAGCAATCCCAAGACCAGCGTGAGGGTCGAGTCGCCAGCGCGAGGCAGCGAGCCGTCCTTCGGAGTCTTCTTAGCGGTCGTCGTGACGGTGGTCGTGGTGCTGCTCGACTGGTCGTTGCCACCCGTCTGGCTGCCGCCAGGCTGATCGCCGCCACCCGGCTGCGAAGGATCGGTGGGTTCCGTCGGATCCGGAGTACCGGGATCAACCGGATTCTCCGAATTCTCCTTGCGTTGGATCCAGACCTGGCAACCATAGAACGGGTTGGCGGTACCAAGGCACAGACCCTGGTTGGTCACCGCAAAGGTGCGCAGACCATGGTTATACGGATCGTTAAAGCCATTGGTCGTCAGCGTCGTAAAGTTCACGCCGTCCTCGGTCACATACATATCAAAGCCGCGCTCGGCATCGCGCAGGTAACACATGCACGTAAGGACACTCTGCAACTTCTTGAGGTTCTCCTCGCTCAGCAGCTTATCGAGCGCATCCTGAATATCGCTCGGCAGCTCGGTGCCATAGGCATCCTCGTATTGCTGCTTAAGGCTCTCATAGCTATCGAGCATGTCCTGATACTGGTCGGCAAAGGACTTGAAGTACGCGATCTCGCCATCGATCTTCTGGACATAAGCGGCGTCGTCCTCAAAGTCCTGGGACATCGTCGCGGCCTGATCGCAAAGACCGCCCGCGGCATCCTCCAGCGCATCGCTCAGATCGCCAAAGCCCTTAGCAACCTCGGTCTTCTCGTCATCGACATCGACGGCCTTGTTTGAATCATCAACCTCAGCAGCTTCGTTCGAATCATCGACCTCGACGGCCTCGTTTGAATCATCGTCCGCAAGCGTGTTCACGGGAACGATGGGGTCGTCAGGCGATTTCTTGTCGAGCAGGTGATTGAGCAGGTCCCTAAGGCGCTGAACCTGAGAGTCCCACTCCTCGGGCGTCATATCGATAATGTCGCCATTGGAGAACTGGCCGATCGGCTCAAGCAGGCTCGCGGTATCAAAGGTACCGATATACAGCTTGCCGTCGAACTTCTGCATGCGCCAAATGTACTGGTTCTCGTTTCGGCCAAAGCCCGAAGTCAGGCCGGAAATACCGCCCTCGGGGAACATGTCGGTGCGATCGCCAACGACGAGCTCCATGTTCTCGTCCTTGTCCATGCGATAGATGTTAACCGACTGCTCAAGATTGGCATTCACAAACGAGCAGTCAACGCCACCCATGCTGCTCTTGCCGCCCTCTTCGGTGTTGGATTTGTTGAACAGGATGCGCTCGAGGGCAATCTCCTCGTCGTTGTATTCACCGATATAGAGGTAGTCGTTGTAGACGATGAGGTTGGCAGCGCCAGAACGGGTACGGGCAGGATCGATGCCAAAGCAGTACTTTGCACCGTCCGTCTTCTGATCGCCGACAATGGGAGTCCACGAATAGCTGCCGTCGGCATTCTTGTCGCCACGGACCATGGCAAACGACTGCATGGAATTATCATCGGGAGCGTTCTCGGGCGTACCGGTGCAGATGGTCGCATAGAGATGGCCATTGTACGAGACCATATCCCAAATGGCGCCGCCGTAGATGCTGTCCTGATAGCGAATCGCCGGATAGCCAAACAGCGTCTCCGAGTTGGCAATCTCGGTGAAGCTGTCCTGGCCCTTCGAGGGGTCAGACGACGTCAGGATTGTCGACACAAAATTACCGTTCGCGTCTTTACCCACATTACTGATGACGAGCTGGCCATCATGGACGCACATGCCGCGGATACCGGTAGAAATGCCCTGCTTGTAGGCAGCACCGTAATCCTGCATGCTCGAAAGGCCCTGATAGACAACTTTGTACTCATCCGTCTTAGGATCGATCTCGTATACAGCAGGCAGGCCGCCTTTGCCGTCATTGGTCCTGACGCTGCCGCAGAAATAGAGCTTACCCTTATAGCTCACGGCATTGCGGAACAAAGGAGCGACGCCGTTGAGCGATTCAGAGAGTAGCAGCTTGGTCTCACCGGTCTTGGTATTGATCTTGACCAAGATGCCGCCGCTGTCCTTGTCGGCCGTGCCGTCCTCCTTCTGCTGTCCATAGAAGAAGGTACCGTTAAACATGGCCTCCAGCGTCAGGCGCATGGTTTCGACATCAAAGGAATCGCCCAGCGTGCTGTTCATGAGCGTCAGCGTGTTGCCCATCGCCGCATAGCAGGTGCCCACATAAAGCCAGTCACCATAGCTCGCAGCCGCCCAAGTGTAGCTCTGGCCGCGATCGCCTTCGTTGTTGGCCGTATTACCATCGGCGCCCGGAACGGCAACGGCACCGTTACCCTGGTAGTCGACGATGCCATCCGGCTGCGACGTTCCTACCGTAGGATGCGAGAGCTTCTCAAAGGAATACCCATTTCCCGCATTGTAGGTAACGGCACCCGATGCGTCTTCGGCGTGCGCCGGCAGCGGCGATACCAAGATAGCGGCAAGCGCTGCCACCAAGCCAAGTGTTCCCACTCGTCTCATAAGGTTATAGCCTCCCCTGTCCTAAAGCCCAGTTTTAGCATTCTTCATTTCTGTCCACGGTTAATTGCAATCTGAGCACAGCAATAATCAGTGTATAAATATACACCTTTAATTTTTTGGACGGGTTCATAGATGCTCGATTGGTAGCGAATTCCGCGCAAACCGTCACCAAACTCCACTTTTGCCGCATCTAAAGGTTATTTTTGCGCAAATTTTTGGATGCCGATAGTCACAATGGGCAGGAGGCTGGTACCCACCGGAGAGGGCAACGCCTACATTTTCATAACGTAATAGCCCGCACCCCTCACCGCCGTCTCGAGTGTGTCGCGATCAACCGGGCGCTTCGAGCGTACGCGTGCCGTGTGGTCCGCATACGTTACCGTTGCCCACACGCCATCAAGCGTATTGAGGGCATTGGCTACGTTCTGAGCGCAGTCGTCACAGCTCATGCCGCCGATGAACAGCTCATCGCTATAGGGATAGTGCGACGCATCGGTATCCACCACAACAACCCTCTTGGCTTTCTTTCCGCTTGCGCCATCACTGCAGCAACTCTTCCCATGCGTCGACGCCGCAATACGGCGCAGCCCAAAGAACATACCAATAGCAATCACGCCCAGCACGATGATATTTGCTGGGTTGAGCAAGTCGCTCATACGCTCCCCTTCCTTACGGTCCATTTCAGAGATACCCCCGTGGGGTGTCCCCATCTTAACCCAAAATTATGTCGGTTCGGTCAATTAGTTTCCCTACTCAAACTTTTTTGTTGACCATGGCTTACTTTCGTGTATAAGTTTTCCTAGGCTAACAGTTTAGATCCGTAAGGAGCACCGTGACCCGAACCATAGACATTCCAACGTTTCAGGCAGCGGTCGTGCGCAACTGCTCTCCCACGCTCGCGGGCATCAAGCCGGCATCGCTCTTTACCTATCCCGGCGTCTACGCCCATCAGGATGGTTCGGACGCGACCGCGTCAATCGCAGAACGCCGAGCACGCCTGCTCAACGTTATCGCCCAGTGCAACCGCGAGCTTAACTCGCTCGGCATTCATCTGAGCGTTTTGGTCTGGCGCCCCTGCGGGGCGCTCGTATACGCATATCGGCCCAACAGCCTCGCCACTTACCTTGCTGACCCGCGCGCCAAAACGGCACTCGCCAAGGAGGGCTACGACACCGGCAACCTCTCGGCATGTCTTGTGCACCTGGCATCGCGCATCACGCTCGCAAGCAATAACGCCGCGGAATGCGCATGCGGCCAAACCCGATGCGCATTGGACCATCAAGCACGCTACGACAACGGCTGCACCTGCGAGTTTCCACACGAAATTGGCTACTTCCTGGGGTATCCCTACGACGACGTGCACGAGTTCATCGCCCAACGTGGCGAGAACTACAAGATCTTTGGAGCCTGGAAGGTCTATACGAATGCCGAGCAGGCGCTTGCGACGTTTGATGCGTACCGTGCCTGCACCCAACACCTCACCTTTATCTATCAGCAGGGCTGCAGCTTGGCGCAACTTGCCCAGGCGACCCGATAGAACGTACAAACCGCGGCCGCACGCCGCACAACCGAAAGGACTCAATATGAGCAAGATCGCAGTCGTCTACTGGAGCGGCACAGGCAACACCGAGGCCATGGCAAACCTCGTCGCCGAGGGCGCGACGTCAGCCGGAGCCGAGGCCGCAGTCATCCCCTGCGCCGACTTCTCTGCCGACAAGGCCACCAACTATGATGCCATCGCCTTCGGCTGCCCCGCCATGGGCTCCGAGGAGCTTGAATACGATGAGTTCCAGCCCATGTGGGATGAGGTCAAGGAAGCCCTCGGCGACAAGAAGGTCATCCTCTTTGGTTCCTATTCGTGGGCCGAGGGCGAGTGGATGGACAACTGGAAGGCGGACGCCGACGAGGCGGGCGTCAACGTCGTCGATTCCGTCATCTGCTACGATGCGCCCGACGATGAGGGCGAGGCGGCCTGCAAAGCCCTGGGAGCGGAGCTGGCCTAACGAAGCCGTCAGAAAGTCGCAAAGCAACTGACAGCCGAGCATTGCACAACAACAGTCGTTCACGCCCAAACAAAAACGGGGGCCGGATACTATCCGGTCCCCGTTTGCTATATCGACAACTTCGACGCGCCGCTACGAGATATTGCCCAAGAACGCCTTGGTGCGTTCGCTCTTGGGATGGTCGAAAACCTCGCTCGGCGTACCCTCTTCCACGATAACGCCGCCGTCCATAAAGACGACGCGGTCGGCGACGTCGCGGGCAAAGCCCATCTCGTGCGTCACCACGATCATGGTCATGCCATCGCGTGCCAGGTCGCGCATGACACCCAGAACGTCGCGGACAAGCTCGGGGTCAAGCGCCGACGTGGCCTCGTCAAAGAGCATCACGTGTGGATTCATCGACAGGGCGCGGGCGATGGCCACGCGCTGCTGCTGACCGCCCGAGAGCTGACTCGGCATAAAATCGATGCGCTCGGCCAGACCGACCTTAGTGAGCTCCTCGACGGCGATCTTTTCGGCCTCTTCCTTGCTGCGCTTGAGCACCTTTTGCTGCGCAAGCATGACGTTCTTTTTGACCGACAGGTGCGGGAACAGGTTGAACTGCTGAAACACCATGCCCAAGTGCGTACGCACCTTATTGAGGTCGACACCCTTGGCGCACACATCCACGCCCTCGACGACAATCGAACCGCTCGTGGGATGCTCCAGACGATTGATACAGCGAAGCATCGTCGACTTGCCCGAGCCCGAAGGGCCCAGAACTACGACGACCTCGCCCTTATGCACATCCAGATCGATATCGCGCAGGACCACGTTATCGCCAAAAGCCTTTTGGAGGTTCTTGATGCTGACAACGACCTCGTTGGAATTCGTTTCACTCATGACAGGACCTCCTTACAGACCGGCGATATGATCGGCGGGCGTCGCGACAACCTGTCCGGCGCTCTTGGTGGGACGCTTCTTCTTGGTCTCGGCCGTGCCCAAAAGCCTCGCCTCAAGACCGCTCACCAAGCGCGCAAGCGGCAGGGTAATGACCAGATAGAACAGGGCGGCAACCACATACGGCGTGATGGAGCCCGTCGTGGCCACGATGGTACGGGCGTTCATGACGATCTCGACGACACCCACGGCGGCAAGCAGCGACGTGTCCTTGTAGAGCAGGATGAACTCGCTGGTCAGCGTAGGCAGGACATTGCGGAACGTCTGCGGAATCATGACATAGAGCAGCGTCTGGAGGGCATTCATGCCCAGCGAGCGAGCGGCCTCGTTTTGGCCCTTGGGGATCGACTGAATACCGGCACGGAAGATCTCGCACAGGTACGCAGACGAGTTCATGGCCATGACGATAACACCCAGCACATAGTCGTCCACTTTGACACCGGCCAGCGGCAAGCCAAAGAACGCAATGTAGATCTGCAAGAACGCCGGCGTGCCGCGGATGATATTCACATAGATGCCGGCAAGGCAGCGAAGGATGCGCGACTTGGAAATGCGCATGAGCGACAGCGCAAAGCCAAAGGGAATGGCCAACGGAAACGCCACGAGCACGATCGAGAGCGACATAAGGAAGCCCTTGAAGACGATCGGCAGGCTCTGGACCAAAATGACCGGGTTCAGGAACAGGCGCAGGAACATATTGGAGTTCCACGCCTCGACCCACGGCTGCTCTTTAAGGTCGGCCAGGAAGTTATCGAACGCCGTCACGCCCTTGATCTCCACCGACGGAATCTTGGAGATCTTCTTGGTCGACCCGTCGGCGAGCGTATAGGTGCCGCTAAAGGCCTCATCGCCGCCCTCGACGGGGAAGGTCACGCCGTAAACCTCGACACGGAAAAAGCCGCCGGCAGGCGCCGTCTCGCCAAAGTCAATCTTGAGCGTCTGGCCGTCAGCCTTGCACGCGGGCTTCATGGGCGTACGGTCCATGAGGTCCTCGCCCGAGAGCATCGTCAGGCGTGTGTCATCGGCACCAAACGTCGTGCCGTCGGCAAACGTCAGCGAAAGCCCACTCAGTTCCTCATCGGCATCGGCCTGGACCTCCCAGGTAATGCGCGTCTCGGTACCGCCGACCACGGCGCTGCCCGAACCGGTGTTGGGTCGGGCGGTAATCTTTGCGGTCTCAAGCGCCTGGGCGGTCGTGGGCGCATATGCCCCCGCGCACACCAGCGCGAGCGCCACGGCCATGACGCAGGCTAGCTTTTGGAGCAAGGCGGACAGTGGAAAACGCTGCTCCGCGGCCCCTTTGTTCAGTCGAGACAAGGTGGCTCCTATCGTAGAAGTTGCCGGCAAAACGAGACGGAAACGCTCTCCGTCAAGAGAAGCGCAAAGGCCCTTCCCGCTAAAACGGAAAGGGCCCGCGCGCAATCAAGTAGTTATTTTACTTGATGTTGTACTTAGCCATGAGGGCGTCGACGGTACCGTCATCGGTCAGGTCCTTGATGGCCTGGTTGACGTCGTCCTTGAGCTTGGTGTTGCCCTGGTTGATGGCGATGGCGTACTCCTCGCCGGTGCTGATCTGCTTGATGGTCTGGCAGGTGTTGAACTGCTCGGCGGTCAGCTGGCTGGCAACGGAGCGATTGGTGACTACGGCGTCGCCCTTATCGGACTGCAGGGCGCTGAAGCACTCGGTGGCGTCCTTGTAGGGGACGATCTTGGCCTTGGGGAAGTTCTCCTGGGCAAAGGCCTCGGCGGTCGAGCCAGACTGGACGATGATGGTAGCGTCGGCGTTGTTGAGCTTCTCGCTGTAGTTGTCGGCCGTGATGTCGGTGTTATCGACCTTGGTCACGATAGCCTGATCGTCCATGTAGTAGGAATCGGAGAAAGTGACTTCCTTCTCACGCTCGGGCGTGTCGGTGATAGCCGCGATGGCGACGTCATACTTGGCGCCCGAAGCGACGCCCGGAACCAGCGTGTCGAAGTCGTTGTTGACGTACTCGACATCCAGACCCAGCTTGTCACCGATAGCCTTGATGAGCTCAAGGTCAAAGCCCTGGTAGTCGCCGTTGTCATCCTTGTACTCAAACGGTGCGTACTCGGCAGAGGTGCCGACGGTCAGCGTGCCGTCCTTGACGAGCGCGTACTCCTTGGAGCCGTCGACCTTCTCGACCTTAGCGTCGTCAGAGCTGCTGGAACCGGCATCAGAACCAGAGGTGGCGTTGGACGAACCGCAGCCCGTCAGTGCGAGGGCGAGTGCCATAGCACCCGTGGCGGCAAATGCGCCAAGCTTCTTCAGCTTCATAATCAGTCTCCTTCCGGTGACCTCGTTTGATTCAGAGGTCTGCAAAAACTGTTGGCTATTATGCACCCGGAATTACGAATCTGCAATGAGAAAACTGATTGAAACAAACCCATAACGTGAATGGAATACTCTACTTTGTGACAGTCATTACTGCTGCAATGACCTTAATAGTCTAATTTCAGCTGCATAACCTGCAAGTTCGTTCGGAGTCTCCAAAATAAACGGCAGCGAACACAAACGGCCATTCGATACAATATTCTGCATAACCTGCATACCGCCACCAAATTCCTCGCTGCCAAGGTATCCCTTGCCGATGCACTCGTGGCGATCTTTATGGGCGCCACAAGGGTTCTTCGAATCGTTGATGTGTACGGCACGCAAGCGGTCGATACCCACCACGCGGTCGAACTCGTCGAGTACGCCGTCCAGATCATGGATGATGTCGTAGCCAGCATCGCTCACATGGCAGGTATCCAAACAAACGCCCAGCTTATCGGACAGCTCTGGGCACTTGGCGGCAACGCCCTCGATAATGCACGCCAGTTCCTCAAAGCTGCGGCCCACCTCGGTACCCTTGCCGGCCATGGTCTCGAGCAGCACCGTCGTCTGCTGGCCCTCAAACATCACCTGGCACAGGGTGCCGACAATCATCTGAATACCGGCGTCGGAGCCCTGCCCCACATGCGCACCGGGATGGAAGTTGTAGTAGTTGCCGGGCAGCTCCTCCATGCGCCGCAGGTCCTCTGCCATGGCCTCCAGGGCAAACTCGCGCGCCCGCTCTTTGGCTGAGCAGGGGTTGTAGGTATACGGGGCATGCGCCACCAGCGGTCCAAAGTCGTTTTGCGCCATAAGCTCGCGCAGAGCCGCCACGTCATCCATGTCAAGTTCTTTTGCCTTGCCACCGCGCGGGTTGCGCGTAAAGAACGCAAAGGTATTGGCGCCAATGGACAACGCCGTCTCCCCCATTGCCCGATAGCCCTTCGTCGTCGAAAGATGACATCCGATCGTCAGCATCTCCAACTCCCCCTCATCAGTTGCGGTGAAATAGTTCCTGTTTGGCCCCTATTCTGCCGCAAACAGGAACTATTCCACCGCAACTTATAAAAGGGGCATCAGAGATGCGGGCCACCAAGCACTGCGGCTACGGGCGCCAGCGTCATGATCCCCTACGCGTCAGCGCCAAGTCCTAGAGGGCTAGACGGATTGCATCGATAATGCGCGCGCAGCGCTGTGTGGCGGCAAGGGGCATGACGGGACTCTCGAGTTTCCCCGCCCGGATGAGCTGGGTCGCATGCTGGATTTCGCCATAGAAATCATCGACCTCAAACGGGGCATTTATTTCGAGTACTCGACCGTCGGAATACTTCACATGGGCGAGCTCGGGGCGATGGAGCCGCTCGATTTCCAACGAGCCCCGCTCACAGGCAATCGTTAAGCGGCTTTCATATGTTGCTTCGCCGTCGCACACCATATGAATGGGTATACCGCCGACGCTCATATGGATCTCGTCGGCCCAATCGACGCGACCGCCCGATACGTCACGCCAGCGAACTTCACGGGACGAAACCTCGCAAGCGCCCGCGAGCAAATCCTCAAACCAACCGACCGCATAGCAGCCCATGTCATATAGACAGCCGCCCTGCAACGGATCAAGCAGATAGCCCGAAGGAGACTCGCCGTAATCGAGCTTTTGCACGCTTTCAATCGAAACGATACGGCCAAGCTCACCCGACGCAAACAAGTCCTTCACGCGAGTGCGCATCGGGCAAAACCGATTCTTCATTGCCTCCATAAACAGCACGCCGCGCTCGCGAGAGGTGGAGGCAATCGAGAGAGCCTCTTCCTCACTCAAAACGGCCGGCTTTTCGCACAGCACGGCCTTTCCGGCGCACAGCGCGCGACAGGCCCAACGCGTATGCATGCCATGCGGAAGAGCCAAGTAGATTGCGTCGACATCGGGGTCGGCAATCAGCGCGTCATAAGCCGCATCGCCGCTATCGTCGGCCGAGGCATGGCCATGCGCAGCATCGATCGAAAACGCTCGGCAAAATTCCTCGACATGTGCAGGAGTGCGACCGGCCGCAGCCACCAGCCGTGCCCCGTCGACCTTCTTGAGCGACGATGCAAATCGATGAGAAATGTGCCCAGCGCCCAAAATGCCCCAACGAACCCCACGCGAATCATTACATGAATCCCGATGGCCCACGACAGCCCCCTTCAGTTGCGGTGGAATAGTCCCTGTTTAAGCCCTATTCTGCCGCAAACAGGAACTATTCCACC
>UQZM01000049.1 GCA_900545615.1 uncultured Collinsella sp. | reverse complement strand
TTCAGGTCCTGTCCCGCCGCACCAAGAATAACCCTGTGCTCATCGGCGAGCCGGGCGTCGGCAAGACGGCCATCGTCGAGGGCATCGCCCAGCGTATCGTGGCCGGCGACGTGCCGAGCACCCTGCGCGACCGCGACCTTATCGAGCTCGACATGAGCGCGCTGGTCGCCGGCGCCAAGTACCGCGGCGAGTTCGAGGACCGCTTAAAGGCCGTGCTCAAGGAGGTGCAGAAGTCCGAGGGCAAGGTCATCCTGTTCATCGATGAGCTCCACACTATCGTGGGCGCGGGTGCCACCGAGGGTTCTATGGACGCCGGCAACATCCTCAAGCCGGCGCTCGCCCGTGGCGACCTGCACGCGATCGGCGCGACCACGCTCGACGAATACCGCAAGTACATCGAGAAGGATGCGGCGCTCGCGCGTCGTTTCCAGACCGTTATGGTGAGCGAGCCTACCGTCGAGGACACCATCTCGATCCTGCGTGGTCTCAAGGAGAAGTACGAGATCTTCCACGGCGTGCACATCACCGATAGCGCGCTCGTGGCCGCCGCCGACCTCTCCGATCGCTACATCGCCGACCGCTTCCTGCCCGACAAGGCCATCGACCTGGTCGATGAGGCCGCGAGCCGCCTGCGCATGGAACTCGACAGCATGCCGGTCGAGATCGACGCCACCACGCGTCAGCTCACCCAGCTGCAGATCGAGGAACAGGCGCTCATGAAAGAGACCGATGACGCCTCCAAGGAGCGTCTGGAGGCCCTGCGCCAGGAGATTGCCGAGGTCCAGGAAAAGCTTAACGTGCAAAAGGCCGGCTGGCTCAACCAGAAGAACGCCATCGACCACGTGCAAGAGCTCAAGGGGCAGCTCGACGAGGCCAAGAGCGAAGAGGAGCGCGCGACGCGCAATGGCGATTTGGGTCGTGCGTCCGAGCTGCGCTACTCCGTGATTCCGGGCCTGCAGCAGCAGATTCAGGATTCCGAGGCCGCGCTCGAGGCGCAAAAGCAGCAGGACGGCGAGGGCCTCAACGAACAGGTGACCTCCGATGAGATCGCCGAGGTCGTGAGCGCCTGGACCGGCGTGCCCGTGTCCAAGATGATGCAGGGCGAACTCGACAAGCTCAAGGGCTTGGAGGGCGAGCTGCATAAGCGCGTCATCGGCCAGGACGAGGCCGTCTCCGCCGTCGCCGCAGCTGTGCGCCGCAGCCGTGCGGGCCTCTCCGATCCGGACAAGCCCATCGGAAGCTTCTTCTTCCTGGGTCCCACCGGCGTGGGCAAGACCGAGCTCGCCAAGGCGCTGGCCGAGTGCCTGTTCGATGACGAGCGCGCGCTCGTGCGTATCGACATGTCCGAATACATGGAGAAGTTCAGCGTCCAGCGTCTGATCGGTGCGCCCCCGGGATACGTGGGCTACGACGAGGGCGGCCAGCTCACCGAGGCCGTGCGCCGTCGCCCGTACTCCGTAATCTTGCTCGACGAGATGGAGAAGGCTCATCCTGATGTCTTCAACGTGCTGTTGCAGGTGCTCGACGACGGCCGTCTGACCGATGGCCAGGGTCGTCAGGTGTCCTTCAAGAACACGATCATCATCATGACGTCTAACGTGGGCTCCAAGGCTATCGCCGAGCTTTCCGGCAAGGACGAGGAGGAGATGCGTCACCAGGTCGACGCGGCCATGGCTCAGACCTTCCGTCCCGAGTTCCTCAACCGTATCGACGATATCGTGGTGTTCCATCCGCTCGGTATGGCGCAGATCGAGAAGATCGTCGACATCCAGCTCGCCGACGTCCGCGCGCGTCTGGCCAAGGAGCGCATGACGCTTGCCATCACCCCGGCGGCCAAGCAGATGCTCGCCGTGGGCGGCCTGGACCCGGTCTTTGGTGCCCGTCCGCTCAAACGTCTGGTTCAGCGTGAGGTTGTCGATGCCATCGCGGCGGCCATCATCGACGGCACGGTGCGCGAGGGCGATCAGGTGACGGTCGATGTCGACAAGGACGGTGGCTTTACCGTCGTGTGCGACAACACGCCGGCGGCCACCTACGAGGTCCCCGACGCAGAGTAGATTTTTGGGACATGCCTTAAAATCTGCCAGCCGTTTCTAAACGCCAAGGGCGGCGGATCCAATTGGGTCCGCCGCCCTTTTTCGTGCGACAATCGATGATGTCGAGCACGATTGCATGGCAAGGAGATATGCAGATGATAGACAAGAACAAGACGAACACGTCGGCGACCGATGCTGCACCCGCCGCACCCAAGCCTGCACCTAAGCCGGCGCCCAAGCCGCGCGATCCCTACATTCGCGCCGAGAACGAGGACGATGACGGCTACGATCCCTACAGCGATCGCCGCCCCGAGCGTGAGCCGATGTTCGAAGCCGATCCGTGGCGCTGAGTGCCACCCAAAAGGCCACCAATAAGTTGCGGTGAAATAGGGACTGTTTTGCGGTTTAACCAGCAAAAACAATCCCCATTTCACCGCAACTGCGTTAGGGATTTTTCTACAGGGGGAGGGTAGTCAAAAAAGCCCCGTCCCAAATTGACTGCCAAATTGGCTGCTCGGGGAGTCGCATTCGAGCTCGGTTGTCCTCTTAGCCCCCATATCCTTCGGAGCAATAATAGTGAAAAACTTGCTTAAGTGTTAATCAAGCTACACACAATCTTGCTCTCTAATTAATCAAGAATCAGTATAATTTTGATTAGCTAGAGAGCAAGATTGGAGAATCATGGCATTCAACGACTTGATCGCCCAGAAAATAAAGGACTTTGAACAGCAGGGGGTTCCGCAGGTCTTTGAGCGAGACCTTGATCTGGGAAACCCACAGGAGCCAAAGCGCGACAACATCGTAAATGTGGTTGTGGGGGCCCGCCGTTGTGGAAAGACGTATCGCCTGTATCAGGAGATGCGGCGGCTTCAGAGCCGGGGCGTCGAGCTTGACCGGATGCTTTACTTCAATTTTGAGGATGAGCGCTTGCGCCCGTATGAGCCATCGCTGCTGGCGGACGTGCTCGACACGTTCTATGCGCTGTATCCTGTTGCTCGAACCGAGGGCGCTTACATTTTCTTTGACGAGATCCAGGAAATTCCCGAATGGGGTGCGTTTCTGCGGCGTGTAGTCGATACGGAGAAAGCGACCGTCTATGTGACGGGATCTTCTTCTAAGATGCTGTCCTCAGAACTTAAGAGCGAGTTCAGGGGTCGTTCCCTTGTGCGAGAGCTTTTTCCGTTGAGTTTTTCGGAATACGTTCGATATAAGACGGGGAGCGTTCCCGAGCCAGATGCGACCTTTTCTCCGAGCGATGCGGCGCTGCTTCGGCATCATCTGATCGGGTATCTTGAACGAGGGGGATTCATCGCGACACTTGAGCAGACGCCTGCAGACGCGATTCAGCTGCTACAGGAATATGCTTCGCGAACGGTCGCCATGGACGTCGTTGAACGTTACGACGTCAAGAACCCTCGCTTGGCATCGCTGTTCTTGACGCGGTGTATGGCATCTTCGGGACGAGAGCTGTCAGTGAACAAAGTGTACAACGAGTTCAAGGGCAGACAGATACCCGTCAGTCGTAATTCGCTCAGCGATTTACTTGAGTATTATGAGGACGCCTACCTGTTATTTTCTGTGCCGGAGTTCACGCGTTCACTGGCAAATAACATGCGGTCTGCGTCTAAGGTCTACGCTGTCGACCCTGCGATGTTTGGAGCATTCTCTCCGGCATCGGCATTGGACCAGGGCCAGAGGCTCGAGACCGCAGTGTTCAATGCGCTAAGAAGAAAGACTCCCGCGGTGAGGACCGGCTCGGTCTGCCGCCTGCTGATCAAAGAGAAGAGCAAAAGCCATGAGGTGGACTTTGTGGCTGGGGACGCGCTTCTCATGCGGGCTTATAGCCTGATTCAGGTGAGTGCGGATATGGCACGTGAGAAAACGCGCGGGCGCGAAATTGCCGCGCTTGATGCCTCGATGGCCCAGTTCGATCTTGGCGAGTCGGCAATCGTTACCATGGATGAACAGACCGATATTTCATGCGAGCACGGTGTGGTCCACGTTGTGCCCGCATGGAAGTGGCTCCTTGCCTAATCATCTATGGACCTGTGGGGTCAGGACCTCCTGGCTCCCTCATCACGGTTGGGGAGCACCTTGCTGCGCCAGGCTAGTCCTGGGCTTTGATACTCGGCAGCAGGATCTGCGCGAGGTAGTCGGTTTCGAGCTTAGTGGCACCATCGGCCTTGCCGTCTTTACCCACCAGGTCGTTCTTGATCTGGCTATACGTATAGCGGTTGCCGGTCGTAAGCTCGACAAGCTCAATGGCCGTGTCCATGGGGTAGGTTGACACGGGGTTCTGCGTCCGTCCGTTGATGGTCTGGGGCACCACGTACGGATAGACGGGGCCGCTGGCGTAGACGGTATAACCGTTGCCTAGATTGGCCGCACCCAAAACCGTATCGCCTTCATCGGGCGTAAAGCTCTCGCCCTCGCGCACCGCGACGAGCGTCACGAGCGGCGTATTGGCGTCGTCGCCCAGATAGATGCATAGCGTGCTTCCGTTTTGCCAAGTTGCGACCTTGCCGTACCACTCGACGGGAATATCGAGCTGGTAGAGGTCGGTTGCCTTGTGGCGAGCGTCAGCATCACGGGACGCCTGTGCCTTTTGCGCGCTCACGGCATTGACGGCGGCGTCGCGCCGCGCGGTTGCTGCCTGCTGGAGCACTTTGGCAGCCGCGGCGGAGCTCGCACCGCCCTCCTCGGCATACTTGGCGGCGGCATCGATCTGGTCGTCAGTCACCGTGTCGGCCGAAGGCACCTTGAGCCTAAAGGCGGCCTGGCTGCTTAGGTCCTGTCCGTCGCTCTTGATCGTGACCTGCGCCTTGGTGGTCGGCACGGTATAGACGGTGCCGTCGGACGCGATGGGGGAGGCGGCAATGGAGAGCGTGTAATCGCCGGGCAGCAGTTTGATGCCGCGGCCGTGCTCGTCAACATAGAGCGTTTCGCTCACGGAGGAGCCGTCAGAATCCTGACCGCTCACCTGTACGGGAATCTTGGAGCCAGTGGAACAGTCGAGGCCCGCGGCATGCGCGCCAATCTGCACCGACATCATCGTGTGGGCATTGGCGGCGACAGCGGCAGCCTGCTCTTGCTGATATCCGTTCCAGGCAGCATAACCTGCACCGCCGGCGACGAGCGCGACGGCCACGACACCGGCGACCATCAGATTGCGGCGCTTGGGCGACATCTTGCGATGGCGGACCTCGGCCTCGCGTGCCGAGGGAACGGACGGCAGGGGAATATCGCCCATGGCGATGGTCTCGTCCACGGCAGGAGCGGAGCCCAGGCCGGGAAGCTCGCGGGTCAGCGAATCTTCGGCCGGCAAGCTGTCGAGCAAGATGGTTTCCTCGCTCGTGTCGGATTCGGGCTGGTCGTCGGCCTCGCTATCGTCCTCTTCGGCTTCGTCAGGAGCGTCTTTGGCGTCGCTGCCTTCGTCCTCAGTGTCTTCGTGCACCTCGTCCTGCGCGTCGACGACCGAATCGCTAAACGAGAGCTCGTCTAGCGCGATCCGGTCAAGGCTCTCCAGGGCTTCGGCACATGCTTCCGCATCCTGGGCCGCATCCTCGCGGCCATACGTCTCATCGCTCATATATCCCCCAAGCTCAATATCGGGACAACACTGTACCCAAAAATGGAGCCATATAAAGCGCGTGCGAAATATAAGATCCGATTTAACTCGAGCGTATCGTTCGGCCGCATCCTCGCGGCAGCAAAAGGCCCCCGGAACGCGAACGAATCACATTCCGGGGGCTCTACAATGCGTTGAGTTGCGCGGAGCCGACTATGCTGCTTCGTGCTCAAGCGATGTCTGCGCCAGGCGCGTTACTCGGCGTGTGCGTAATCAACCTTGGCGCGGCGAGCGGTGGCCTTCTCCCAATCGCTGGTGCCCTCAAAGACATCCTGCTTGTAGGGGTTGCGGCCGAGCTTCTTGGCGCGGTAGGCGATGTAGATGATCGCGGCGATGTTGGCGACCAGCGCGGCGATCGAGACCGCGGTAGCGGCGCCGGGGTCGAGCGTGGAGTGGGTCACAAAGATGGACTCCTCCTGGAAGTACGGGAACACCTGGGCAAACATGCACCAAATGGCCAGCGTAAAGGCGCGGTTCTGAATCCAGCCGCCCTTGTTCCAGATAAAGGCGGCGACGGTGGGCGCCAGCAGCAGCGCAAAGCCGCAGAACCAGGAGTGGGTGGGCAGGCAGTTGTAGGTGTAGCAGAAGTTCCAGATATCGTAGGCGATGATGTAGACCCAGGTCATATCGGGCCACAGCATGTCGGTCTGATCCTCGGAGGCGTAGACGCTCCACCAACCGGTCATACAGAAGATGTTGATGATACCGGCGATGCCGTTGAACACGTTGTTCCAGCCGGCCAGCTGCGTGGCACCTTCGGAGGTGACCCAGGTGGACTCGCCCAGGACAAAGAAGTGATAGGCGCTCTCAAAGTCGGACACGACAGCGATCATGATGTTGATGGCGACGATCACAAACGGCCATGCGCGGAACCAATGCGCCTTGCCGATCTTGCCCCACTGGTACTTAATGGCAATGAAGCCCCAGCAACCGGCCAGCGCCGCGTATACCTTGGCGTAGTGGAACCAGCTGTTCTGGTACACATGGGTGGGGTTGGTGAGCGCCCAATCGGCGCCTTGTGAGACGCCCACGGCGATGGCGACGCAGTAGATGGTCATGGCCAGCGGAGCCACGCCAAAGATGATGGCCGCGCCCAGCTTGGTGCGGCGGCCGACCTCGTTGAGCACGATCAGGCCAATAAAGACCATGGCCCAGCCGGCCCAGTGGATAAGGGTATCGCTACCCCAAACATCGAACAGCATGCTGCTCTCCTTTCACACGCCCGCGGCCCCTCTTCTGATCGCGGGCAGTTTGGCCAAATGTCGTCAGTCCTGGGGCTTGCGCTCCGGATACTTGGCGGTATAGCCCTCGATGTGGAGTGTCGAGGCGATGATTTCCTTGACCGTCTCGTCGGGCACATCGGGGTGCGTGCGGATATACATCAACAACCCCATGATGAGGGTGTAGAACGTCTCGTAGACATGGTCGATGCGTAGCTCATGATGGGCGACAAAATCCACCACGGTGGTGTCGCAGATATACTGCGCCACACGCTGGACCACGTTGTGTAAAAAGCCGCCGTAGAGCGCGCCACTGCTTGAGGTGAGCGTACTCGGCAGCTCGTGGCCGCTGGCGACCAGGCGCTTAAAGAGCGGGGCGACGGTGTCGAGTGCGCCCTCGATATCGCCGACGGTGCGGTTGGCATTCCACTGCTCAAGCTCGGAGATAAAACCGTCGATTGCCTCGTCCATGACGGCGGTGACGGCGGCGTCCATGTCGGCGAAGTAGTGGTAGAACAATGAACGCGTGCAGCCGGCTCGCTTGGTCACGGCCGATACCGATAGGTGGGACACGCCCAGCTCGGAGCTTACGGTGCGCACGGCATCGAGAATCTCGCGACGGCGTTCGTCGCCCGTCAGGCGCTTTGCCGCGCTCTCGGACGCAAGAGTGGCGTCGGCCACAGGGATATCTGCGTACGTGTTGCCCATGTTCTGCCGCCTTTCATCCTCTTTTGCCTGACCGTTCGCCTAACAGTCTTGAATATTGTTGACGGTTCGTCAATACTATTTTTGACACAATGTCAACTAATGGCGGGTGAACGGCATGGGGCATGCCCAGCCTGCAAAAAAAGAGGGGCGCCGCGGTCTCGCCGGGCTGCGGCAAGAGAAGGGACAACCATGATTCTCAACGGACCGGGGATTAGCTACACCGAGCCCGACATCGGTTCGGAGTTCGTGCCGCCGCTGCCGGAGCATCCGCGCGAGGCCATCGTCAAGCTGTGCGAGCACTGCACCAACCGTCTGCTGCATCGCGATGAGCTGCTGGGCTACGAGTACTGGTCGTTTGCCGAGGCCGCAACCGACGAGCAGGCCGAAGTGCTCTGCAAGATGAAGATGCGTCGTCCCTATACGCTGCCCGAGATGGTCAAGCTCGCCGGCATGCCCGAGGCCGATATCGAGAAGATGCTCGACGACATGAGCTACACGGGTCTGCTCGAGTACAACTGGGAAAACCCCGGGCGCGCCAAGCAGTGGGTGCTGCCCATGCTGGTGCCGGGTTCCGCCGAGTTCCTCAACATGCGCGTGAGCCAGCTCGAGGAGCATCCGGTCTATGCCAAGTTCTTTGAGCAGGCGTCCAAGGGGCCGCTGTCCCGCGCCACGCCGATGGTGCCGCCCGGAGGCGCCGGTATCGGCATGCACGTCATTCCGGTCGAGAAGGCCATCGACGCCGCAAACACCTCGGTGCCGATCGAGCATATCGAGCATTGGCTCGACAAATACGAGGGTAAGTATGCCGCCAGCACCTGCAGCTGCCGTGCGAGCCGTCGCGTGATGGGTGAGGGCTGCGCCGACGACCCGGCCGATTGGTGCATCGCCGTGGGCGATATGGCCGACTACGTGGTCGAGACCGATCGTGGCCATTACGTGACCCGCGACGAGGTTTACGACATCTTGCGCCAGGCCGAGGACAACGGCTTTGTGCACCAGATCACCAACATTGACGGCGAGAACAAGATCTTCGCTATCTGCAACTGCAACGTCAACGTGTGCTACGCCCTGCGCACCTCTCAGCTGTTCAACACGCCCAACCTGTCGCGCTCGGCCTATGTCGCCAAGGTCGAGAAGGACAAGTGCGTGGCCTGCGGTCGCTGCGTTGAGGTGTGCCCGGCCGGCGCCGCCAAGCTCGGCCAGAAGCTCTGCAGCAAAAAGGCCGGCGGGCAGGTGCCCGAGTATCCGCGCCAGGAGCTGCCCGACGCCACCAAGTGGGACCACACCAAGTGGTCGCCCAACTACCGCAACGACAACCGCATCGAGACGCACAAGTCCGGCACCGCTCCCTGCAAGACGGCCTGCCCCGCGCACGTTGCCGTTCAGGGCTATTTGAAGCTCGCGGCTCAGGGTCGCTATGACGAGGCCCTAGCACTCATTAAGCGCGAGAACCCGCTGCCCGCTATTTGCGGCCGTGTGTGCAACCGCCGCTGTGAGGATGCCTGCACCCGCGGCCGTGTGGACGCTGCCGTGGCTATCGACGAGGTCAAGAAGTTCATCGCCCAGCGCGATCTGGATGCCGCGACCCGCTATGTCCCGCCTGTGGTGACCCCGACGCGTGCCGGCGGCTTCGACCAGAAGATCGCCATCATCGGTGCCGGTCCGGCCGGCCTGTCCTGCGCTTTCTACCTGGCCGAGAAGGGCTACAAACCTGTCGTGTTCGAGAAGAACGAGCGCCCGGGCGGCATGCTCACCTATGGCATTCCCAGCTTTAAGCTGGAAAAGGACGTTATCGAGGCTGAGGTCGAGATCATTCGCCTGATGGGCGCCGAGTTCCGCTATGGCGTGGAGGTCGGCCGTGACGTGACGCTCGATGAGCTGCGCGAGCAGGGCTTTAAGGCCTTCTACGTTGCCATCGGCTGCCAGGGCGGCCGCCTTGCCGGCATTCCGGGTGAGGATGCCGAGGACGTGACCGTGGCCGTCGACTTCCTTCGCGAGGTTAACAGCGGCAAGATCGATTCCCTGTCCGGCCGCACCATTGTGGTGGGCGGCGGCAACGTGGCCATCGACGTTGCCCGCAACGCCTGCCGTCTGGGTTCCGAGCACGTTGAGATGTTCTGCCTGGAGAGCGAGGCCCAGATGCCCGCCAGCGAGGAGGAGCGTCGCGAGGCCGTTGAGGACGGCGCTCACATCAGCTGCGGCTGGGGCCCCAAGGAGGTTCACCTGGACGAGGCCGGTCGCGTATGTGGCATCACCTTTAAGCGCTGCACGCGCGTCTTTGACGACGAGGGCCGTTTTGCGCCCGAGTACGATGAGAACGATCTGCGTCGTGTCGATGCCGACCGCGTGGTCATGTCGATTGGCCAGTCCATCGTGTGGGGCGACCTGCTGGCTGGCTCCAAAGTGGAGCTTGGTCGTGGCCAGGGTGCCCTTGCCGATCCCCAGACCTACCAGACCGCCGAGCCCGATATCTTTGTGGGCGGCGACGTCTATACCGGTCCGAGCTTTGCCATCGATGCCATCGTCGCCGGTCACGAGGCCGCCGTGTCCATCCATCGCTTTGTGCAGCCGGGATCCACGCTCACCATCGGCCGCAACCAGCGCCGCTACACCGCGCTCGACCGCGACGATGTCGTGATTGAGAGCTACGACAACGCGAGCCGCGAGGTTGCGCATGTGGACCGCGAACGCGAGAAGGCTGCGCCGTTTAGCGAGTATGTTGAGACCTTTACCGAGGAGCAGGTGCGCGCCGAGACCGCCCGCTGCCTGGGCTGCGGCGCCTCGATAGTCGACCCCAACAAGTGCATTGGCTGCGGCCTGTGCACCACCAAGTGCGCGTTTGACGCCATCCATCTGGATCGCGATCGCCCCGAGTGCTCCACGATGGTCAAATACGAGCAAAAGCTCCCGAGCCTTGGCAAGTATGCTTTAAAGCGTGCAATCAAAATCAAGTTCGGTCGCAAGTAATGAGGTTCCGCCGTTCTAACGAACGGCGGCACTGCCGACGCTGCGCGGCGCCCAAGCACCCCATCTTGCCCCTCAACTTCGGCGCCGCGGGCAAAAGCCCAGCGGACGCCTTGTTTCGGGGCAACCTGGGGCACCTGGATCGCCGCTCGCTGACGTTTGGCTGACATCGCATCAACCGTTGTTGAAAGGTTTCTACCTTGCATGAATTGGGAATCGTCTATCACATTATTCGCGATGTCGAGAATGTAGCGCGCGCTCATGGCGTGCGTCGCGTTTCGAGCGTAACGTTGCTGTTGGGCGAGGTCTCGGGCGTCGTTCCCGACTTGCTACTCGACGCTTGGCGCTGGGCAGCAGATAAAAAGCCTATCGCGCAGGGCGCGGAGCTTATCGTGGAGCCCGTCGAGGCCGTGACACATTGCGAGGCGTGCGGCCGCGACTACGCGACGGTCGAGCACGGCAAGACCTGTCCCCATTGCGGTAGCGGCGAGACCTATTTGCTGCAGGGCCAAGAGGTAATGATCAAACAGATCGAGACTCCCGACGAGGACCCGGCAGACGCTGCTCCTGACGGCCTCTCCGACGCACCCGATGCCGTCGACGCCGCCAACCCACTCCACATCGCCTAACATCCAATGACTGCATGGGCTAGAGTTCTAAACATATTTGCTTCGGTTAGTCAAGTCATGTCTGTTTAAACAAAATGGCGGCACGCAGGCGCATTGGGATCCACCTAAAAGCGGTTTTAACGAACAGTGCGCCTGTATATGTCTTTGGAAACAATCGGCAAATCACGTTTTATCAGGCAATGAGCTGTAAACCAGCAATGTAATCAATTTGTAACAAACTTAGACGTTTAAACAAATAATCCAACCTTTTGCGAATTTAGCTATAATTCCACAATCCAAACAGGTATACTCCTTTCATGTCGTGTAGGAAATACGTAGACAAAAAGGAGGTTATGTGATGGTAAGTATTGTTCTTGCTAGCCACGGGGACTTGGCAGCTGGAATCAAGCAGACGGGCTCGATGGTCTTTGGCGATCAGCCGTCTGTTGCCGTGGTCTCGCTCGAGCCGAGCATGGGCCCCGACGACTTCCGTGCCAAGGTCGAGGAAGCAGTCGCTTCCTTCGAGGACCAGGAGCAGGTGCTCTTCCTCGTTGATCTGTGGGGCGGCACGCCGTTCAACCAGATCAGCGGGCTCATCGAGGGCCACGATTCCTGGGCTATCGTCACCGGTGTCAACCTGCCTATGCTCATCGAGGCATATTCGCAGCGCTTTGACGCAAAGAACACTGCACATGCGATCGCAAAACATCTCGTGACTGAGGCTAAGGCTGGCGTGCGCGTCAAGCCCGAGTCTCTGGAGCCCGAGGAGAAGAAGCCGGCTGCGGCCGCCGCTGCTCCTGCAGGCGCCATCCCTCCGGGAACGGTCATCGGCGACGGGCACATCAAGATTGCCCACGTCCGTATCGACACCCGTCTGCTTCATGGTCAGGTGGCCACCACGTGGACCAAGCAGATCAACCCCAACCGCATCATCGTGGTTTCCGACGGCGTTGCTCACGACGAGCTCCGCAAGACCATGATCGAGCAGGCTGCCCCTCCGGGAGTCCATGCCAACGTCGTGCCCATCAAGAAGATGGCCGAGGTCGTCAAGGACACGCGCTTTGGTGACACCAAGGCCATGCTGCTCTTTGAGAACCCGCAGGATCTGCTCAAGGCCATCGAGGCCGGCGTCGACATCAAGGAAGTCAACATCGGTTCCATGGCTCACTCCAAGGGCAAGGTCGTCGTCACCAACGCCGTCGCTATGGGCGATGACGACGTTAAGACCCTCGAGGCCCTCAAGGCCAAGGGCGTCAAGTTCGAGGTCCGCAAGGTTCCTTCGGATGCCTCCGAGGATCTCGACGCCATGTTGAAGAAAGCTAAGGCCGAACTGGCCGCTCAAGCATAGTAAAGGAGGGTCCGATACATGTCTGCAATCACTATTCTGCTTGTTGCGATTGTCGCGTTGCTTGCCGGTATGGAAGGCATTCTGGATGAGTTCCAGTTCCATCAGCCGCTCGTGGCATGCACGCTTATCGGTCTCGTAACCGGTCACCTTCAGGAGGGCATCCTCCTGGGCGGTTCGCTCCAGATGATGGCCCTTGGCTGGGCTAACGTCGGCGCCGCCGTCGCGCCTGACGCCGCTCTGGCCTCGGTCGCTTCTTCGATCATCATGGTGCTCGCCCTCAACGGCGGCGCCACTGATTCGGCCAAGGCCGTTACCGCGGCCATCGCCGTCGCCGTCCCGCTGTCGGTCGCTGGTCTGTTCCTGACCATGATCTGCCGTACCATTGCTACCGCTATCGCTCACGCCATGGACGGTTGCGCCGAGAAGGGCGACTTCTCCGGCATCGAGCGCTGGCAGTACGCTGCCATCCTCATGCAGGGCCTTCGTATCGCCATCCCGGCAGTACTTCTGTGCGTTATCCCGGCCGAGGCTGTTACCAACGCGCTTAACGCTATGCCCGACTGGCTGTCCGGCGGCATGGCCGTCGGCGGCGGCATGGTCGCTTCCGTCGGTTACGCCATGGTCATCAACATGATGGCCACCAAGGAGACCTGGCCGTTCTTCATCCTCGGCTTTGTCCTTGCTGCCATCCCTCAGCTCACGCTGATCGCCCTTGGCCTCATCGGCATCTCCCTTGCCCTCATCTACCTTGGCCTTAAGGATCTGGCCAAGCAGGGTGGCGGCACGGGCGGTGGCTCCGGCGACCCGCTCGGCGACATTCTGAACGATTACGAGTAGGAGGGGAGTGATACATATGGCAGAGAACAAGATTCAGCTCACCAAGGCTGACCGTAAGAAGGTTTGCTTCCGTCATCAGTTCCTTCAGGGCTCGTGGAACTACGAGCGTATGCAGAACGGCGGCTGGTGCTTCGCAATGATCCCTGCGATCAAGAAGCTCTACACCAGCAAGGATGACCAGATTGCCGCGCTTAAGCGCCACCTGGAGTTCTATAACACCCACCCCTATGTTTCCGCCCCCGTCATTGGCGTTACCCTCGCCCTCGAGGAGGAGCGCGCCAACGGTGCTCCGATCGATGACGTCGCCATCCAGGGCGTCAAGGTCGGTATGATGGGCCCGCTCGCCGGCGTCGGTGACCCCGTCTTCTGGTTCACCCTTCGCCCGATTCTGGGCGCTCTGGGCGCTTCCCTGGCCATGTCCGGCAGCATCGTCGGTCCGCTGCTGTTCTTCTTCGCGTGGAACATCATCCGTTACGCTTTCCTGTGGTACACACAGGAGTTTGGCTACAAGGTCGGCTCCTCTATCGCCAAGGACCTCTCCGGCGGTCTGATGGGCAAGGTCACCGAGGGCGCTTCCATCCTGGGTATGTTCATCATCGGCGCCCTGGTCGAGCGCTGGGTGTCCATTTCCTTCACCCCGATCGTCTCCACGGTCAAGCAGTCTGCTGGCGCCTTTATCGACTGGGCTAGCCTGCCCTCCGGTTCCGAGGGCATCAAGGAAGCGCTGACGATGTACAACTCCGTCGGTGCTACCGCCCTTGATCAGATGAAGGTCACCACGCTCCAGGGTAACCTCGATCAGCTCATCCCCGGCCTTGCCGCCGTGTGCCTGACCCTGCTGGTCTGCAAGCTCCTCAAGAAGAAGGTTAGCCCGATCGTCATCATCCTGGCTCTCTTCGCCGTCGGCATCATCGGTCGCTTCTGCGGCTTCATGTAAGCACGCTTCGGCTTAAGACCGAGAGTTGCTAGGTAAGGGCTTTTGAGCCATTGAAACGGACCGCACCCGGTGGGTACACTGGATGCGGTCCGATTGTTTTTATTGGAGGGCGAGGCGCGTATGGCGCAATCTCAGAACAGCACGGTCGATCTGGCAACGCCGGCAACCTGCCTGATGGGGCTTACCAGCCACGGTAACGTGATGGTGGGCAATAAGGCGTTCGAGTACTATAACGAGCGCAATCCCGAGGATTATATTCAAATCCCGTGGGACGAGGTCGACTATATTGCCGCCGAGGTTTTGCGCGGCACCAAGAAGATTACGCGTTTTGCCATCTTCACCAAGGACAACGGTCACTTTACGTTTTCGACGCGCGACGACAAAGAGACGCTTCGCGCGGTCCGCAAGTACGTCGACGAGGATAAGCTCGTGCGTTCGCCCGACTTTATCGATGTGACCGCCAAGGGCGCCAAGAGCATCCCCTCCGTCATCAAAAGCCTCTTCCACAAAGGCAACTAGTCATTAAAGAGCGCCCCCCAAGTGGGACGCAGTTTCCCATGGGGCTCGATCGGGAAAGTGCATCCCAGTTCGAGCGCTGATTCTGGGATGTAGTTTCCGGAATGGGGTCGTTTGGGAAACCGTGTCCCGTTTCGAGCCGAAATTCTGGGACACAGGTTCCCAGCGAGGTCCCATGGGGAAAGTCTGCCCCAGAATTTGCCTGGATAGTGGGACGCACTTTCCGGAGGGCTGTTCCACCGTAACTTCGAAGAGTGGTTATACGCTGCATTACAACGGTGTAAATCTGCTACACTAGTACAACATGCCTCCGTAGCTCAGGGGATAGAGCACCG
>UQZM01000048.1 GCA_900545615.1 uncultured Collinsella sp. | reverse complement strand
ACGGCATGCTCATGGCATCCGTATCCTCATGCTCATTGGTGCGGATATGACGCTTACCATCAAGGAACGCCTCGGCAATGAGCTCGGCCACATGCGCGATGGAATGCGTGCCAAAGATAACATTGACGTTATCGACGTTGGTGAGCAAGCCCTCGCCATCACGCTGCGCAATGCAGCCGCCCACGGCAACCACACGCTTGCCCGAAGGCGAAGGCGGCAGGCTTTTGCAGGAATTGCACTGACCGTACAGGCGAGTATCGGCGGCCTCACGCACACAGCATGTCATGAAGACAACGATATCGGCATGCTCGGGATCGAGCGCCATGAGGCAACCATACGAATCGAGCAGACCGCTCACGCGCTCGGAATCGTGCTGATTCATCTGGCAGCCAAAGGTGCGGATAAAGTAGGTTTTACCGGCAAGAATATCGCGTACGGAACGCTGGTCCATGTGCATAAGTCCTAACGATGGAAGGGAGGCGAATCGAGGCAAGCAGAAGCTATGCCACAGGCTTAACATCATCCATGACGACGTTATCCATAGCAGCTCGATTGATCTGGTGAACGTAGATAGAAAGGCGGATGGCCGTGCGCGACTCCCCGTTAATGAGGATGTCGGAGAACACGGGCGCGCAGGAAATATCAAAACCGGTTGGAATCAAAAAACCGCGCGCGATAGCCACGGCCTTAATGGCCTGGTTGACCGCACCGGCGCCGACACACTGGATGTTGACGGGTACACCATCCTTGACCATGCCGGCGATGGCGCCGGCAACGGACGCGGGCGATGATTTGCTTGATACCTTCAGGCAATCCATGAAGAAACTCCTGCGTTTAAAAGTACGTTTTAACTGCAATAACTGTATCGTACCGAGTGGACTCGGTAAAGGCACTATTCCTCTTTGGCAAGATCGAAGGTCACGGTGATTCGATCACGCGAAACACGAATCTTTGGGTCGCCGCAAAGGTTGAGATAGTACCGGGCGGCAAGGTCATTAAAGTCGCGCTCCACAGCACGCGAAAACTGTGCCATGTCATCCTTGGCAATACGTAGCCCGCGACGATCCTTCGCGAGATCGACAGGAGCCGGCGCATGCGAGGACGAATCACGCTCGCGCAGCAGACGCGCAGTCACACCGCGAACGGGCTTAATCTGCCCTGCCAAAATGCGATGGGCCGTGCGCTCGGACATCTCAAGACCCAAACCCGAACAGATACGGATAAAGTCCTCGGCATCAGAGGCAAGGCCTAAACGGTCGACAACCGGAAGCTCGCTCTCGTCATCAATAAACAGGAGACGCGACGTATCGAGCCGACTTGACGCCTGAGCATAAAGGGTCGCGGCAATCTCAGACGGAGAACCAAGATAGACATCGCAACCACGCAACTCCTCGAGCGCAAACTCACAAGCAGCGCGAATAATATTATGCGGGCCGCGAGCACAGACATAACGTCCGTCCTCATCCTTGACGGCCTGGGGCCAGCTGGACTGATCGGCACGCTCACTGAGGCGGTCGGCCGCAACGCTCACCTTAAAGGCCGAGCCAAGGTCGACACCAGACGTGACCACACGGGCCTCGTCGGTGTTCTGCTTGATCGAAAACAATGCCATGCCACGACCGTGAACGCCCCAACGGTCCATCTTCATGCTCTCGAGCTTGGAGGTAACGCGGGCATCGAAGATTCGCTCTTGCATATCCTGCGGAACACCCGAACCGTTATCCAGAAAGACAAGCGTGCGGACGCCATCTTCCTTGGTCGTAGCGAGATAGACTTTGTCGGCGCCGGCATCGCGAGCATTACGGAGCATTTCGATGACGATATCCTCGACATGCTGAATGTCGTGCTTTGCCTGGCGCCGCTCGGCTTCCGAAACGCGGAGGCGGACATACCCCTCGCCAAGGTTCTCCTCGACGCGAAGGTTGCCCTCCCCCGACATCGACGCGATAAATGAGATGAGCTCGTTCGCGTCGCTCATGTTATTTAGCGATATCGACAGCGCGGCTCTCGCGAATCACGACGACGCGCACCTGACCGGGATACTCCATCTCTTCCTCGATCTGATGGGCGATATCGTGAGCCAGGACCGTGGACTGGGCATCGGAGATCTTGTCCGGCTGAACCATGACGTGGACCTCGCGACCAGCCTGCATGGCATAGGTACGCTCGACGCCTTCATGGGAGTTGGCGATCTCCTCGAGCTTCTCAAGACGCTTGATGTAGTTCTCGGCAGACTCGCGACGGGCACCGGGGCGAGAAGCAGAGACAGCATCAGCGGCCTGTACCAGGACATCGAGCACCGTGTTGGGGTCGACATCGGCATGGTGAGCCTCGATAGCATGAACGATAACAGGCTTCTCGCCATAACGGCGGGCAAGCTCGGCGCCGATGACGGCATGCGGGCCCTCGACGTCGTGGTCAATTGCCTTGCCCAGGTCGTGCAGCAGGCCGGCGCGCTTGGCGGTCACAACGTCCAGGCCAAGCTCGGAAGCCATCACGCCGCACAGGTCAGAGACTTCGAGGGAGTGCTGAAGCACGTTCTGACCAAACGAAGTACGGTAGCGCAGGGCACCAAGGGTCTTGACGATCTCGGGGTGCAGGTCGTGAATGCCGGTATCGAAGGCAGCCTGCTCGCCAGCCTCGCGCACGCGCTGCTGAACCAGGTCGGCAGCCTTGTGATACATCTCCTCGATGCGGGCGGGGTGAATGCGGCCGTCGGCGATGAGGTTCTCGAGGGCGACACGGGCGGTCTCGCGACGGACCGGGTCGAAGCTCGAAAGAACGACGGTCTCGGGCGTATCGTCGATCACGAGGTTGACACCGGAAACCTGCTCGAAGGTCCGGATGTTGCGACCCTCGCGACCGATGATACGGCCCTTGAGGTCATCAGAGGGAATGTGCACGGAGGTAACGGTGACCTCGGCAGTGTGGTCGGCAGCGCAGCGCTGAATCGCCAGGGACAGAATCTCCTGGGCGGCCTTGTGGCACTCGGCGCGAACCTGCTGCTCGGACTCGCGAATGATCGTGGCGGCCTCGTGGGTGACCTCGCCGCGAACCTTATCGAGGAGCTCCTTGTGGGCGTCCTCGCGGGTAAGGTCGGCAATACGCTCGAGCTCGGAGGTCTGCTTAGCGCAGAGCTCCTCAAGCTCGCGGGAGCGCTTCTCGACCTGACCGGCCTGGCTGGACAGCTGGTGCTCACGCTTGTCAAGAGCGTCGTTTCGGCGATCGAGGGACTCCTCGCGCTGCATCACACGGTTCTCGAGCGTACGAATCTCGCTCTTACGCTGCTTGTCCTCGGCCTCGGCGGCCTGCTTGTTCTTGATGATCTCCTCTTTAGCCTCGAGCAGAGCCTCTTTTTTGAGGGTCTCGGCCTGACGCTTTGCATCGCCGATCAGGGACTCAGCCTGTGCGTGTGCCGACTGGATCTTTTCGTCGGCCTCATGAAGACTACCCTGCTTGGCGGTGCGCATGTAGGCAATGGCGGCGATGGCACCCAAAACGATGCCAACGAGCGCTGCGATGATAGGCATGCTCACTCCTTTTTATGGATTCGTTACACAACAAAACGAACCGTCCTTACGAACGGCTCGCGACATTTGAGTAATATGGGCGCAGCTTATGCGGGTCGGATACAGATAAACATATAAACAAACTCATCACAGATGAGCACATATCACAAAGCAAATGACAGTGTTTATCGTACGTTGAACCACAACAACTGTCAAATAAATGGCCCCAGTACGGCGGCTAAAACGCGGTGAACGGCAGGACCACAAAACGCATACGCCTAAACCGCACATTCCTCGCATTCGGCATCGAGACGTGCCTTAACGGCATCGGCGGCGATGTGATACGAGAAGCCCTTGCCCATCAAAAACCGAACCAGTTTTTCGAATCCGCGCGTCTCTGGAACACGCCGCTTGGCGAGCAGGGCTGACGCACGCGCCAAATCGTCTTCGACGGCAAAATAATCCTCGGGATAACCGGGAATGTCATCGAGCACGACATGACGGCGCTTGAGCTCGGTCTCGATTTTGCGCTGTCCCCAACCGCGCCGCTTGCGTTCCTCGATAAAGTACGAGCAAAAGCGGTTCTCGTCTAAAAAGCGATACTCGGCGGCGCGCTCGACGGCGAAATCGATCGCGGGTTGGCGAAAGCCGTAGCGAGCCAACTTGTCACGGACCTCACCCGTCGCATGGTCGCGGCGCGATAACATCTCGGTCACCATGGTAAGTGCACATTTACGCTCGATGAGCTGCACCGCCTCACGAAAGTTATCCCAATCACAGGGAAGATCGGGGCGGTTTTTGACATACAGGCGCGCAACCCGCACGGGAATCCAAATGGACCGCTCAAAACCGCCCTCAAGCTCACAATCGATATGTGCGCAAGGCTTTTTGGACGCATATCCGCTCGAGAACGAGGAGGCCGCCTTCTTATCGGGATAGACGACCGTGGCCTCGGTCACCGTATACGACATGAGCGTAACCGCTACTCGTCGTCATCATCGAGCATGGCGGAACCATCGATAGCGTAAAGCTCGTCAAACTCCTCAGGCGCAGGCTGATCGGTCAGCTCCACCTCGGACGGAGCATCGTCATCAAACTCAAGCCCGCAGGCAAGGCGGACCTTATGCTCAATCTCGTCGGCGCAATCGGGGTGTTCGCGCAGGAACGCCTTGGCGGCCTCGCGACCGTTGCCGAGCTTGTCCTCGCCATAGGCAAACCAGGAGCCCATCTTCTTGCAGATGCCGCACTCGACAGCCATGTCCAGAATCGAGCCCTCCTTAGAGATGCCCGTACCGTACATGATGTCGAACTCAGCAGAACGGAACGGAGCTGCCACCTTGTTCTTAACGACCTTGGCGCGCACGCGGTTACCGATAACCTCGTCCTTAAGCTTAATGCTGTCGATACGGCGAATGTCGATACGCACCGAAGAGAAGAACTTAAGGGCGCGGCCGCCCGTCGTAGTCTCGGGGTTGCCGAACATGACGCCGATCTTCTCACGCAGCTGGTTAATGAAGATGCACGTCGTGTTGGACTTGGACAGCGAGCCGGCGAGCTTGCGGAGCGCCTGGCTCATCAGGCGAGCCTGAAGACCGACCGTAGTGTCGCCGATCTCTCCCTCGATCTCGGCACGCGGGGTCAGCGCGGCGACGGAGTCGACGACGATGGCATCGATGGCGCCGGAACGCACGAGCATGTCAACGATCTCAAGCGCCTGCTCGCCCGTATCGGGCTGGGAAATGAGCACCTCGTCGATATCCACGCCGATGCGCGCGGCATACGTGGGATCAAGCGCGTGCTCGGCATCGATAAATGCCACAACGCCACCCATAGCCTGGGCCTCGGCCAAGATCTCGAGCGAAAGCGTCGTCTTACCGGAGGACTCAGGACCGTAAATCTCGACGATACGGCCGCGCGGCACACCGCCGATACCCAGAGCGGCATCGAGGGCCAGGGCGCCCGTGGGAATGGCCTCGACCTCGAGCTCGGGACCACCGTCGCCGTACCTCATGATGGAACCCTGGCCGAATTTCTTCTCGATCTCGGCCTTGGTGGTGGCGATCATCTCATCGCGCTCTTTACCCGTCGTGCGAGCATGAACGGTACGTACGGGACCTGAATTCTTGGCCATGAATAGCCCTCCTCTTAACAACCTGCATCGATAATAAACGAACGGCTGTTCGTGGTCAACCGTTCAGGCCAATCATATGCAGGCGGTCTTTCCAAAACCCGACCAAACGCCGACCAAACACTGACCAAATGCTTGACCACAAAGGACCAAATATGAACAAGGCAGGCAAAAATACATCTACAACCAGCACAAACGCCAAATGAGCCTAAGGTCCCTATCTCCACAATTAAGGGGCTCGGAGGCCCCTTAAAACACGTCTATTCCATAGAGTTGAGCACAAGGGCAATGCGACCCAATGCGTCCGTGACCGCATGGGCACGAACACACGAACGGTCGCCCTCATAGTGGCAGCGCACAGAGTCCACGACCGGCACGCCCCCATCGGCGGAACGATGCGCCCAGCCAATATAGAAAGTGCCCGCCGGATCGTCCTCAGTGCCACCGCCGGGGCCGGCATAACCCGTTGCGCTCACTGCAATATCGCTCTGGTACAGCTCCAGCGAACCCACCGCCATCTCGCGCGCGGTCTGATGCGACACCGCGGTATAGCGGTCGAGCGTCTCCTGCTCAACACCAAGAACGCGATGCTTAATCTCATCGCAGTAAGTCACCGCACCGCCACGCAACACCGCCGAGGCGCCCGGGATATCCGCAATCGTCGAGGCGATCATACCCGCCGTCAGCGACTCAGCCGTCGAAACCGTCACACCCCGAGCGCTCGCGCGCTCGACAATATCGCGCGCCAGCTCCTCATTGTGTGCGGAAATCTGCTCAAAAGAGACCGTCATACCCACCAGGACCTAGACCGAAAAGACGATCTTGCGGCAGTTCCAGAAGTACTGGGCGCCCGAGATAACGGTCAAGACAACGGCAACGGCATACAGGAAGCGCGACACCGAGTAGATGCCGAGCGTCAGCGCCACCGGGCCAAGGTGCAAGCCGGCCATAGCAAAAACGCACAGGTAACCGCAGATGGAGACCATCGTGGTTGCCGTCTTGTACTTGCCGAGCTTATCGGCCGCAACAACCACGCCGGCCGCACTCGCAACCATGCGTAGGGCGCTCACCAGCAGCTCGCGGAACAGGATAATAAACACGGACCACACGGTTACGGCGCCAAAATCCAAGAACAGCAGCAGGGCCGAGAACACCAGCAGCTTGTCGGCGATGGGGTCCAAGAACTTACCGAAGTCGGTGATCTCGTTGCGCGAACGCGCCAGATAACCGTCGACCTTATCGGTGCACGACAGGATCACATACAGAATGAAGGCAGCGGCGGCGAGCGGGCCGTCGAAGATGCTCCAATCCGTACCGGCAACACTCGTGTGAGAAAGCGCCGACACGATCATGAACACCGGGATAAAGACGATGCGAACGCACGTCACGATGTTGGCGGGCGTCCAGACACTCGTCAGTTCCTTATTGCTCTCGTTAGCCACGACGCTCTCCTACTCCACAACATGACCGATAAGCTCATAGCAGAAGCTATCGGTAAACTCGACGGTCAGAATATCGCCCACGGACGCCTCGCTGGCGTCCAGATGCACCGCGCCATCGGAATCGGGCGCCTGGAACCAGGCATGGCCGATCAGCTCGGCGCCATCCTCGGTCTCTTCGATACCGTCGACGATTACCTGGGCGCGCTCGCCCACATGTGCGGCGGTGGCGGCAAAACCGAGCGACTCGGCCAGGTCCATGGCCTCCTGGGCGCGCTCGAGCTTGACCTCTTCGTCGACCTGACCCTCCATCTTAGCGGCCAGGCTGCCGTCCTCCTGCGAGTAGGCAAAGACGCTCGTGTAGTCAAAGCCGACGGCATCCATAAAGTCGATAAGGTCGCGGAACTCGTCGTCGGTCTCGGTCGGGAAGCCGACCATGGCCGTGGAACGAATCACGATGCCGGGGATGCGCTCGCGAAGGTCGCGGAACAGGTCCTCGAGCTCCTGGCGGGAACCAGAACGGCGCATGGCCTTGAGGATGCGCGCGTCACAGTGCTGCACGGGGATATCGATATAGGGCAGCACCTCGGGCGTATCGCGAATCGTATCGATAAGCTCGTCGGTCATGCCCTCGGGCTGCAGATAGAGCACGCGGACCCAGACGTTGTGCGGGCGCACGGCCTCGGCGACGGCACGCAGCAGCTGCGCCAGATTGCGCGGCGAGCCCTCGGTGACATCCTCGTCGGCAAAGTCGGTACCCCAAATGCCCGTGTCCTGGCCAATCAGCACAATCTCGCGCACGCCGCCGGCAACCAGGTCGCGCACCTCGGAGATAATGCTCTCGGCATTGCGCGAATGATAGCGACCGCGAATATAGGGGATCATGCAGAAGCTGCAGAAACGGTTGCAGCCATCGGAAATCTTGACGTAGGCAACGGCGCCCTCGACGGTACGCTTGACCTGCGGGATATAGGCTGCGATCTCACGCTCGACACCCAGCACGCCATCGATGACCGCCACGATGCCGTCCTCCTCGTCGGCCTTCACAAAGGCAGCGACCTCGGGCAGCTCGTCAGGCAGGTCGTCGCCATAGCGCGACGGCACGCAGCCGCACATGACGATCGGGCAGGAACGAACGCCGTCCTGCACCTCATTGGCAAGCTCGAGCGTGGTCTCGATGCTCTCGGACGTTGCAGAGGCAAGGAACGAGCATGTATTGACGATGGCGATATCGGCATCCTGCGGGTCGAATGCCTCTTCGTAGCCCGCGGCGGTCAAAAGAGAACGCATGCGGTCGGTGTCAACCTCGTTCTTAGCGCACCCGAGGGTGATGTAGAGCACGGAGCCCAACGGTGTATCCATGTTGGAGAGCGGTCCTTTCGAATGATATTAGCGGTAGTTGGTGAACTGTAGAGGCTGGCCGTAGTCCTGGTCGCGCAGGAACTGGATCACGGCCTGCAGCGCATCCTTGGAAGCAGAGGAAACACGCAGTTTGTCAGCCTCAATCGTCACCTTGACCTTGAGCTTCTGATCCTTGATGTCCTTATTAATCTTCTTGGCAGTCGTCTGGTCGATACCCTCGACGATATGACCGAGCACGCGCACGGTACCGCCCGATGCAGCCTGAGGCGCATCCCAGGACACGGCCTTAAGATCGATGCCGCGCTTGATGAGCTTGGAGCTCAGGACATCGATGATCTGCTTGGAGACAAAGTCGGCCGGAGCGTTGATCGTAAAGAGCTTGTCGCCCTTCGAAAGCTCAATGGTGGCGCCGGAGTCCTTCAGGTCATAGCGCTGGGAAATCTCGCGCGTGGTCTGCTGGAAGGCATTGTCGACCTCCTGCATATTGACCTCGGACACGACGTCGAAGCTGGAATCTTTAGCCATGGTTAATCCTTTCGCTTGCGAGCGGCTTAGTAGCTGTCGTACGAATAGTCGTCTGAATAGGGCGTAGTCTGCCCGTCGGTGGCGGTATCGGTGCCGTCCGTGGACTGGGCATCGGTTTCATCAGTTCCGTCGGTACTTTCGGTGCCATCGGTGCCGTCAGTGCTCTCGCCATCCTTGGACTCGGTCGTCTCCTTCTTGGGAACGGTGATCGTCACGCGTGCCACGCCCGACGTCTTAGTGTCGTAGCGGACCTTTTCACCGTTCTTGGTAACGGTGACATCGGAAGGCTTGGACGTGGTGATCTCGATCGAGGACTCGGGCGTGTATTCCTGCTCAAAGGGACCGGTCGCCTGGGCGCCATAGACAGACTTGCCATCAACCTTGACCTCAATCCAAGCAGTCTTGCCCTTGGCAACGGAGATCTTGACCTTTGTGACCTCGTTCTCCTCCTTCTTGGCCGTCGTCTTGGCGGCGTCCGAATCGGTCGACTCGTCCGTCTTCTCATCGGTATCTTCATCGACGGATTCAGTCTTCTTGGAAGACTTCTTAGTCGTTGTCTTGGTGGCAACGGGCGTCTCGGGCGTCGACTCGGGCGCCGAGGAGCCGCAGCCACGCAGGAGCACCACGATGAGCACGATCAGCAGCAGCGCCACGGCGCCGATACCGGCGTAAACGATACGAGGATCGAGACCGTTGTTCTGGGGAGCGCGCCCACCGCCGCGTCCACGATTGGAACCACCGCGACCGGTGTCTTGGGGCATGCGACCGCGGTTATTGTCGGAACGTCCGCGATAACTGCCCTGGCGCTGCATATTGCGCTGGCCCGAGCGGGGGGCGAGCTCGCCGCGACCCTGGTAGTTGCGCTGACCCGAGCGAGGCGCTGAGGAGCGCTGGCTATAAGGCCGTGACTGAGATCGAAGGCGAGGCGTCACCTGCGTAGTATCGGCGTCTGCATAGCCGCCGCGCGGACGACCGGAAGAAACGCCGCGGTACCCGCGATCGGAATAACCACCATCCCCGTAGCCGGCACGAGGGTCTCGTGCGACACCGCGGGCAGCGGGGAGTGCGCGCTCCTCGGGCGCCGGCGTGCTGCGAAAACGATCGCGCTGGGAACGAATCTCCTCGCTCGAGCCCGTTTCGGTAACATAGCCAGCCTGCTGAGGGCGCTGGCCATAACGCGTCGAACGCCCGCCCTGAACCATCAGGAAGCGGCCGTTGTCGACCGAGGAACGCGAATTGACGTAGCCGGCGGCGTCCTGAAAACGACCGCCCTGCTGCGACGTCTCGCGCTCATATGCCATCAGATCGTCAAAATAAGCGTTGACGACCTCCCGCGGATTGAGGCCCAAAAAGCGCGCATAGCTCGAAATCATGCCCTGCGCATAGCCGCGCGGAGGCATCGATGCAAAATTGCCATTCTCGAAAAACTCGATGATCTGCGGCCTGATTTTGATGGTGTTGGCGACCTGCTGAATGGAAAGGCCCATTCGGCGACGCTGCTCGAGCAGCATGTCACCAAAGCGTGCAGCCATCAGAATCCTCCAAACTCACGATCTTCACGTGCCATCTCGGCGTCGACGGATTCCAGCGCGGCAAGGCCTTCTTCATCCAGCAGGACCTCGCGCGGCTTGGAACCGTCGGGCGGTCCGACGACACCCTTTTCTTCCAGCATGTCCATAATACGCCCGGCGCGCGCATAACCAACCTTCAGGCGGCGCTGCAGGCCAGATGTGGAGCCCAGCTGCGATTCCACCACAATATGGGCGGCTTCCCAGATAAGCGGATCGTCGTCCTGAGGCTCGGCAACGCCGGTGCGCACAATGCCGCCGCCACCTGCTATGGACATGGAGGCAGGTGCCACAGCCGACAGGATCTCCTCATGGTAGTCGGGCTCGCTTTGCGACTTGACGAACTCGACGATCTCGTTGATCTCGTCATCCGAAACAAAGCAGCCCTGGATACGGCGGGGCTTGCCCCAGTCGACCTTTGAGAACAGCATGTCACCCAAGCCGGTGAGCTTTTCGGCACCCATCTGGTCGATGATGACGCGGGAGTCGATGCCCGTTGCGACGTTGAAGGCGATGCGGTTGGTAATGTTTGCCTTGATGAGGCCCGTCACCACGTTGGAGCTGGGGCGCTGGGTGGCCACAATAAGATGAATACCGGCGGCACGGCCCAGCTGTGCAATACGCACGATCGAGGCCTCGACATCCTTACCGGCGACCATCATCAGGTCCGAGAGCTCGTCAATGATGATGACCAGGTAGGGCATCTTTTGCGGCGGGTTGTCGTAATGCTCAAACTCGCCGGCGGCCTGCTTTTCGTTGTAGGTCGAGATCTTACGCACGTTGAGACGCTCGAAGACCTTCAGGCGTCGCTCCATCTCGGACACGGCCCATTGCAGAGCGCTCGCGGCCTGCTTGGGCTCGGTCACCACGGGCACATAGAGATGCGGCAGACCGTTATAGCCCGCAAGCTCGACGCGCTTGGGGTCGACCATGATCAGGCGAACGTCCTCGGGGAGAGCGCGCATGAGCAGAGTCGTGATGATGGAGTTGATCATGACCGACTTACCAGAACCCGTGGTACCGGCGATCAGCAGGTGGGGCATCTTGGCGAGGTCGGCGACGACCGGCGTACCCTCGGCATCGCGGCCGATGGCAAGCTCGAGCGGACCGCCCTTCACATAGGGCAACACGTCGCCCAGGTTGACGTTCTGGCGCTTGCGGTTGGGAATCTCGATGCCCACGAGCGAGGTGCCGGGGATCGGGGCAAAGATACGCACCGACTGGGCAGCAAGCGATAGCGCGATATCGTCCTCGAGGCTCGAAATCTTGCTCACGCGCTCGCCCTCGCCAGGTTGCAGCTTAAAGGTCGTCACCGTGGGGCCGGCGATCCAGCCGACCACGCGGGCACTACGACCAAACTCCAGCAAGGTGGACTGAAGCGACTCGGCAGTCTGTTCCAGCTCCTTGTCAGAAGACGCGGAGGAAGCCGACTGCGGGTTGGCATGCAGAATCTCAAGTGGCGGAAGTTTGAGGCCGTCCTCTTCTTCGCCCTCGTTATCTGCGGCGCCGCCGTCCGCTCCCCCATCGCTAGCCGCAGCCGATTCGACAGCACTCAAGGCAGGCGCATCGGCAACCTTGGGATGCTTCAAGAAGTCGGGGATCTGAGGTGCTGCCGAGACAGGATTCACGGCAAACGGCGGCTCGGACTCGTCGATCTTATCGGGGTCGTCTTCCATCGAAAGCTGACCGGTTACCTGGTCGCGCTTTGCATGGCGACGCGGCAGCAAAGTTGTCTTTGCGATCTCAATCGGAGCCTCGTCGTCCTCGTCATCGCCCTCGGTGAGCTCAATCTCGCTCTCGGACCAAGACGGGTCGGGCTCACTCGTATTGAGCTTGGGAACCGTCTTGCCCTTCTTGGCATGACGGCGTGGTAGCAGCGTCGTCTTAGCGCGCTCGGCCTCCACGGCATCGGACACGTCGACAAACGGATCCTCATCCTCGTCGTCATCGTCCAAAACCGGGTCCGCATCGTTGCCCATGACCGTGGTCACGGCAGCATCGGAACCCTTTTGACGAAGAATGCTCAGGTGCGGACGGGCAACGCCGGGCACCGACAGAGCTTCGTCGTCACCCCACGGACTCGCGTTGACGTCGGCACGACGGCGCTCGGCAAAATCTGCCGCACGGTCGCGGGCAGAGCGCAAAACGCCGCCCACCGAAAAGCCAATGATGACCAAGCCCACGACGACAAGGCCCAGCAGGACTACCATCGCGATAGGCTTACCCAGGGCATTTTGCAGCGCACTCGCAATAAACGCACCGATGTAGCCACCCGAGGCGGACAGATTTTGTGGCGTGAACATAAGGTCGCACGAGTCGCTCGTACCTGGCACCATCAACGAAAGAATGGAGACGACGGCGATAAAGACCACGGCGCCGCCCGCAACAGAGCGCGCGTTGAGCGGCGAGTCCTCGCCTAAAAAGAGCGTGGCGGCAAACAGCAAAATGACGATCGGCAGCACGTAGGCGCCCAGACCAAAGCCCAAGTGGTAGAAACCGGCAACCGCAGCCGTAACGGGCGCAGTCGCCGGCGAAATCACGGCAATAAAGGACGCGATCGCCAAAACGGCAATGACCACGCCGGCGATATCGCGGTTGGCCGAGGGCTCGACCAAGGGCTCGAAATCATCGAACTCGGACTCGTGGCCCTTATTGGCACGCAGATGGGAACCGGCACCCTTAGCAGATGCCGGTTGGTTGTTGGCCTTATTGCCTTTGGCGTTTTGTGCAGATCCGCGCGCCAAACTAAACCTCCATGACGACCGGGATGATCATCGGACGAGTGCGCGTACGGCTCCAGATAAAGTTGGAGAGCGAGTCGCGCACGGCCTTGCGAATGGCATCGGAACCGCTGCTCGTAAAGCTGAACTTGCCCTTCTCGATCGTCTTCATGATGGACGCGGAGGCATCCTCGGAGAACTGGTCGTCGATGGCAAACGAGACGCCGCGGCCCGAGAACTCGATGGCCTCGATCTTCTTGTGCTTGAGCGAGACGATGGCAACAGCGGTAACCATACCGTCGTTGGCGAGCTTCTGACGATCACGCAGGACGATGGGGTCGGTATCGCCGATACGCAGGCCGTCGACGTAGACGACGCCGGACTCGACGGGCGTACCGCGTTTGACGATACCGCCGCGCATCTCGAGCGTGTCACCGTTATCGAGAATAAAGATATGATCGTCCTTGATGCCCATCTTGCGGGCCAGCTGGGCATGGGCGCGCAGATGCACGGCCTCACCGTGAACCGGCATAAAGTACGTGGGCTTAGCCATGGCCATCAGGAGCTTGAGCTCCTCCTGGCTACCGTGGCCCGAGACGTGGACAAGAGCGCGGTTCTTATCCCACACGTCGCAGCCGAGCTTGGCCAGGCTGTTGACGACCTGCTGGACGGCTTTCTCATTGCCGGGAACAGGAGTTGCCGAGAGGATGACGGTATCGCCCTCGTGGATAGAGAGCGTCTTGTGCTCGCCATTGGCCATGCGGGACAGGGCCGACAGCGGCTCGCCCTGCGAACCGGTGCACATGACGACGATCTTGTCGTCGGGCAGGTTATCGATATCGAAGGCATCGATGATATCGGCATCGTCGATGTTGAGGTAGCCCAGCTCGCGCGCCACGCGGGTGTTGGTGAGCATGGAGCGACCGGTCACAACGACCTTACGGCCGCACTTGCGGGCGGCATCGCAGATCTGCTGCAAACGATGGATATGGCTCGAGAACGACGCGACGAACACGCGACCCGGGGCGTTCTTGATGGCATGCAGCAGGTTGGGACCAACCTCGGCCTCGGACTTGGTAAAGCCGGGAACCGTGGCGTTGGTGGAGTCGGAAAGCAGCAGGTCGATGCCCTGCTTGGCAAAGCGGCTGATAGCGGCATAGTCGGGCGTGACACCATCGATGGGCGTCTGGTCGAGCTTAAAGTCGCCGGTGTGCATAACGGTGCCCTGATTGGTGCGAATGAACACGCCCAGAGCGCCGGGGATGGAGTGCGTCATCGAGAAGAAGTCGAGCGAGATGCCGCCGAGGTTGACATGGCTGCCACCCTTAACCTCGCGGAACTTGGGCGCGCGGATGCGGAACTCAGAAAGCTTGCCCTCGATAAAGCCAAGCGTCAGCTTGCTCGAGAAGATGGGCACCTTATTGTTGAGGTCCTGCAGCAGATACGGAAGCGAACCGGTGTGGTCCTCGTGGCCGTGGGTGACGACGATACCGCGGAGCTTTTCCTCGTTCTCCAAAACATAGGTGTAGTCGGGAAGCACCAGGTCGATACCGGGCTGGGAGTCGTCGGGGAACATGAGGCCAGCGTCGACGAGCACCATGTCGTCGCCGCACTCGAAGACCGTCATGTTCTTGCCGATGCCGTCAAGGCCGCCGAGCGGGATGATCTTCAAGGGAGATGATTTTTTAGCTGCCATAGGTTAGTGTTGTTTCCTTTCTTCGAAACGGGTCTGGAACAGCCGACGGGGCGCTTCTGGCAAACCGACCGCCGGGAACGTACAACAATGCATCGCAGAGTCGATGCAATAACCACAGTATGATACCCATTTGCACAACAACAGACCACCCATGCATCAAAGCCCCATCTGAACCTGTGTATCCCGCCGGTCAGGGCTCAGCGGCCCCGGCACGGGCTAAGTTTCCTGCTCTACAGTCCTGCTCACGACGGAGGCCACATTAAGTGGCCTCC
>UQZM01000047.1 GCA_900545615.1 uncultured Collinsella sp. | reverse complement strand
CGGGTGCCCTACCGGGAGTAGCCCCGACGGTTGACAAAACTATAGGAACACCCAACGACTACTTGGGGACGGAGGAAAAGGGATCATTTTCCGAAACCTTTCCGCAACAATCTGCTCTTCGCACTGCTCGACTCCGCTCGCAACGTCCCCTGCGCTACACTTAGTCGCACTGTGGCGCTGCTGCGCCGTGCCCGAACCAAGGGAGACCCTCATGAAGAACACTCAGCTGCTGCTGATCAACGATATGTGCGGCTACGGCAAGGTCGCGCTTTCCGCCATGCTGCCGGTGCTGTCGCACATGGGCTACCGCATCCACAACCTGCCGACGGCACTTGTGTCCGATACGCTCAACTATCCCAAGTTCTACATCCACGACACCACCGAGTACGTGCGCCAGAGCCTCGCCATCTGGGAGGAGCTCGGCTTTGAGTTCGACGCCATCTCTACCGGCTTTATCGTGACCGAGGAAGAGACGCGCATCATTTCGGACTTCTGCCACCGTCGCGCGCAAAAGGGTACCAAGGTGTTCGTCGACCCCATCATGGGCGACAACGGCAAGCTCTACGCCGGCGTGCCCGAGTCCACGATCGGTCTCATGCGCAGCCTGCTCGAGTGCGCCGACTATGCGGTGCCAAACTACACCGAGGCGTGCCTGCTCACCGATACGCCCATTGCCGAGCAAATCACGCCCGATGAGGGCCGCACTCTTGTGGATGCCGTGCGTGCCCTGGGCGCCAAGTCGGTGGTCATTACGAGCGCTGTGGTCGACGGTGCGAATGTCGTCATCGGTTACGACCATGTGGCGGGGGAGCACTTCACGATTCCCTTTGAGCTCATTCCGGTCTATTTCCCGGGCACGGGCGACACGTTCTCGGCGGTGCTCGTCGGCCGCGTTATGGCCGGTTGGAGCCTGCAGCGCGCGACGTCCGATGCCATGCGCGTGGTGGCTGGGCTTATCGAGCGCAATGCCGACCAAGAGGACAAGTCGGCTGGCCTTCCCATCGAGGCCTGCCTGGATGTGATTGACCATGAGTAATGCTGGCGAGGGCGGCGCCAAGCCTGCGGGCGAGAACAAGCCGCTCGGCGCGCCGCGGGGCAAGCGTCCGCGCATCCGCGTGAGCTGCGTGGACCAGCTGGGTGCGTGCCGCTGCCACCATGGTCACAAGCCGGGCGACGTTTTTGACTTCGACCGAGACCGCGGCAAGATGTGCGCCATGGCCTGCCATGTGGGCTTTCCCTATATCGATATCCTGCGCTATGGCGGAACCGTGCCTGGCAACGAGCCCGGCACGGCAAAGTTCTGCTGCCCCGAAGTCGATACACTGAACATTTGGCTCGCCGAGATCGTCGACGAGTAGTCGAGCGTGGATTTTCTCCCGTTTAGAGCGTACTTGAGCGCTCAAAGTGGGAGATTGTCCACACTCAATTTGTATGCGGGAGATTATCCACGCTCATTTTGCGCCGAAGACGTGGCCCGCGACCTCGCTTACCTACAGCTGCTCGAGCATAGCGGTACAACCGGCGAGCACGTCGCGGTAGGTGGCGTCGAAGTTGCCGGTGTACCAGGGATCGGCCACGTCGCCGGGGCGCTCGGTCCAATCGAGCAGGCGCGTAATTTTGCCGTCGGGGTCGTCGCCAAAGATGCGACGCAGGTCACGCGCGTTCTCGGCATCCATATAGACAATGTGATCCCAGTCGCCATACTCCGCGCGACGCACCTGACGTGCGCGATGTGCGACGACGGGAATCCCGACCTCGCGCAGCTTGGCGACCGTGCCACGATGCGGCGGGTTGCCGATCTCCTCGGTTGAGGTCGCTGCGGAATCGATGACAAACTCCGACTCGCGCCCAGCGCGGCGCACGAGCTCGGTAAACACCGACTCAGCCATCGTCGAGCGACAGATATTCCCGTGGCAAATAAACAGTACGTGCTGCATATGATGGTTCCTTTCTGGGCGGTCGCGCGGGGGTTACAGACTGCCCTTGAGGCAGTTTGCTCCGATAAAGCCCGCTGCGTACAAGGGGAGATGGCACAGCTCGCGTCCGCCATCGATTTCACTGCGCGCAAAATTATTCTCAGACAAAATGTAGGCATACGGCGACCGGGCTTTGTCCATAAAAGACCCGAGGGTTCTCGCACGCACGTTGCTCGCGGACTTTACCTCGACGGGCACGATCTCCATGCGGTCGGTCTGGAGTAGAAAATCGAGCTCGCCGTTCGTCTTCCAAGACGACGGTGGCATCCAGTAATACGTCTGCAAACCATTGCCCGAAAATGCCTGCATGACCGAGTTCTCCGCCAAGGCACCTCGAAAGTCGGAAGACAGCGCAATGGCGGAATCCTCTTTGAGGTCGAGCCAGAGTCGCGGGTTGATACCGAGTTTGTAGAACATGAGGCCCGTATCGAGAAGATAGACCTTAAAGAAGCTCCCGTCTTCGTCGTCGAAGGGGACGAGGGGAGGTTCGATGCCTTCGGTCAGGTTGTTGACCGATATGATGCCGGCGCCCTCGAGCCAGTCGAGTGGCTCGATGAGCTTTGAGCGTCGGCCTCCGCGTTCGACCTCGGAGTACTTGAATTTCTTGGTTGAGGATCGTAGCAGCTGGGATGGAATGGAGCGCCAGACCTTGCGCGCTGCTACGCCGCTGATCCCGTTTTCGGGGTCGGTCATATCGGCGGTGTAGGTCTCGTCGATTTCGCGCTGCTCGACGCGCGCGTCTTCGATGGAAAGCGTCTTGCGATATGCGTTGACGGCGGCGGGCATGCCGCCCACGATTTGGTATCGATGAAACAGGTTGAGCGCGGCTTGGTGTGCGGCGTAGGTCTCGAGCGTGTCGGCGTGGGCACGAACGGCATCGGCCATCTGCTCCTCGCCGAGCGCCCAGAGAAACTCCTCGAACGACATGGGATGCATGGTCTCTTGGCGGACGCCACTGGGAAAAGGCAGCTTGCGCTTGCGCGTGGCGACGCCGAGCTGACTGCCGGTCGCGCATATGCGCCAGCCCGAACCCGAGAAAAAGCGAAGCGAGTTGAGCGCCCGTTCACAGAGCTGAACCTCGTCAAACAGGATGAATGCGGTTTCTTTGCGAATGGGGGTGCGTTTATAGTCTGAGATTCGTGCCACGATGGTGTCAACGTCGTCGGTGGGGCAGTCGAACAGCGGGGCAATCAGCTCAAGATCGGTCTGAAAGTCGAGTTTGACAAACGCATCGCCGGCGATTCGTCTGCCGATTTCCTCGGCAGCGTACGTTTTGCCCACGCGTCGTGCGCCACGGATGAGGAGGGGGCGCGAGGCGTCCTTTGTCGCCCATGATTCGATAACGGATTCGATTGATCTGCGCATGGGGCTGCCTTTCCAATTTCATGTACTTCAAATACATAGTTTAGTACGATTTCGTGTACTTGAAATACACGAAATCGTGGAAAAACGTGTATTTCAAGTACACGAAATTGAACCGCTGGAGCCTGCGGGCGGATAAACACTGCTCGTATGGTGTGGTTTTCATCGGACGCCCGCCGCGCTGAGCTGTACTTGCGCCTGCCTCGATCCCACCCCTATGCCTGCATCGAAGATTGTGCTGCCCGCTTGCGCTCCCAGCGTGCCAGCTTGATCGTCACTAGCGTGAGTATCCAGGCTACGAGCGAGAATGCGGCGCCAACCGCGCCCACGTAGGCAATGCCAATCCCGCTTACCACGGCGCCGCCCACCGCGGTGCCAAACGAAATGCCAACGTTAAATGCCATGGGCTCCACCGAACTCGCGAGCACCATCGATTTGGGATGGCGGCTGCGGGCCACGTCCATAAAGTGCGTGATGCACGAGACCGAAAACAGGTACATGAGCATCGCCAGGCTAAAGACAAAGACAAGCGCGAGGGGCATGGTGCCGCCAACGGCAAACAGCCCAAACAGAGCCGCGGCCTGGAGCACAAACGTCACGAGCAGCGCCCTCATGCCAAAGCGCGCATCGATCCATCCGCCCAGGATGTTCGAGATCAGGCAGAACACGCCGTAGGCCATAAGGGTGGTGCTCGCCTGAACGGTGCCCATGCCCAGCACCTGCTCCAGATAGGGCGTCACGTAGCCGTAGAACACATAGACCGAGCCCACGCCAAACAAGAAGATGAGCATGCCGGTGATGATGCTCGGCTCGCGCAGAAGCCCCGCCTGCTCGCGGAAGGTGGCAGGCTCGTCGGTTTGTCCGGCGCGCGGCATAAACGCCACGAGCGCGGCGCAGATCAGAACGGCGAAGGTCAGCGTGCCGTACATGGCAACGTGCCAGTCGAGCGTGTCGGCCACAAACTTGCCGATCGAGGTCACAAAGACCATCGCCACGGAGAATGCGCCGTACACCACCGAGATAGCGAGTGAGGTCTGCTGCGGGGACAGCAGCTCGGGGATATACGTCACGCCCACGGCGAGCAGTGCGCCCGAGACGGAGCCCAAGATGATGCGCGAGGCAAACAGCACTTGGAAGTTGGGCGCCAACGCCATGACAAGATTACCGAGTACAAAGACAATGCTGTAGCACACGAGTAACTGGTAACGGCGGAAGCGTCCCGTGCTGAGCGCAAGCGCCGGCGTTGCGATGGCGTAGACGAGCGCGAACACGCTGATGAGTTGGCCTGCGGTGGCAAGTGAGATGCCGAGCTCCGTCGCCAGGTCGCTCTCGATGCCGATGACCACGAACTCCGAGCAGCCGAGCGAAAAGCCCAACAACACGAGCAGCGCCAGGCAAAGGTTGGTGCGAGCGGGGAAAAGGGTGGATGCGGTCGTCAAAGCGGTAACTCCAATAATGGGCAAGGCTGAGTTTCGGGACTCTGCAACTCTATCAGATAGCGGCAAGAGGGCAGCTTCTTTACCGCGCTCCAAACCGTCCCAACAATCGATGAAAATCTCGAAATCGAGGAAAAGTGTCGAATGTTGGGACGGTTTTCCTGTCCAGCGCGGACGAGCGCCTGTGCCATCTGCGGGTATAAGGCTAGCAAATGTTTATTTGCGAGGCCAAAGGGGGCGCCCCGTATGGATATCGATAACTTTGAATGGTGGTATAGCGAAGGCGAGGCTCCGGACGAGGAATGGGACGAGCCTTTGACGAGTGATGAGTCGAGCGATGGGGCGGATGCCGAGGGCGCGGCTGGTGCTGATGCCGAGGCCGCCGGCGACGCCACGGCCGAATCCGATGATGCCGCTTCCGACCCCGCCGAGCCCCTGACCTTCGAACAAGCTTGGGCCCAGGCCGAGGCAGACGAGGCCAAGGCCGACGCTACGGCCACGCTCGGCGAGCCAGCCGACATGTCGATCTCGCCGGCAAAGACCCCGCAGCCGCGTCACACTATCGACCCCGACAGCACGGCATCCTTCAGCATTCTCGACGTGCCCTCGCAGGGTGCCCAGGCGCCCGCACCCACACGTCGCCCCAATCTGTCTCGCGAGGAAGATGCGGGACGTCGCTCGCCGCTCGGCCCCATCCTTATCGCCTTTATGGCCGGCGTTATCGCATGCTCGGTAATTGGAAACGTCTGGAGCCATGTCGAACAACAGCGAAAAGACGCCGCCAAGGTCGAGATGTCTGTCGAGCAATCGCTCAGCCGCACGCGCTCGGTACATGTGTCGGTCGAGGTCAAGGACGGCGCGACGTGGGACACCGCGCGCGGCGACAGCCAAATGCTCATCCATATCGTGGGGCGCACGCTCAAAGGGCAGACAATTGACGAGTATCAATACGTCAATTCCGCTGGTGACGGCATCGAGCTCAAGCCCGGCGACTACGAGCTCACCGTCGATGAACCGCCCGTCGCCACCGACGGCACGCGCTTCCGCGCCTCAAAGCGCATGGTCCCCGTGAGCTTTAACTCACAGGCGCCCGACACGGTCGACACTACACCGCAGGGCGGGTTCGACCTTTACGTGGATACCCAGTAGGCGCTCGCCGCTCATTCCGCTATGGCTACTCAATAATCGCCTGCCGTCCCGTCCCGCCGCCAAGAGTGGGACAATAGCCCTCGACACTATTGTTTACTTTTGGAGGAAGTAGCATGTCTACCGTTACTACCATCAAGCGCGGCGGCCTCACCGCGGCCATCGATTCCATGGGCGCCCAGCTCACGAGCCTTGCCCTCAACGGCAACGAGTATCTGTGGCAGGGCGACCCCGCCTTTTGGGGCAAGCACGCGCCCATCCTGTTCCCCATTGTGGGCTCGCTGCGCAACAACACGGCAACGTCTGCCGCCGGTACCTGCGAGATGCCGCGCCACGGACTCGCGCGCATTGTCGAGCACAAGCTGGTCGAGGTTTCGGAGGACGGCTCCTCGGTAACGTACGAGATTACCGATACGCCCGAGTCGCTCAAGGCGTTCCCGTTCCACTTTAAGCTCAACATGACCTATGCCTTGACCGGCGACGCCACCCTCACGCAGACCTTTGCCGTCACCAACACCGGCGACGTGGACCTGCCGTTCTCGGTGGGCGGCCACCCCGCATTTAACGTGCCCGCCCCCGGTGCCGAGGACGAGGCGTTCGAGGATTACGAGTTGGCGTTTACCGAGGCTTGGACCAACGAGGCTCCCATCATCACGCCCGACGGTCTTATGACGTTCGAGAGCAGCTACAAGGCGCCCGATAACTCGGACGTGCTGCCCATCACGCACCGCAGCTTCGATAACGATGCCATCATGTTCACCGATACTCCGGGCTCCACGCTCACACTGCGCGGCCGCAAGTCGGGCCACGGCGTCAAGATCGACTTTGAGGGCTTTAAGTACATCGGCGTGTGGTCTGCCGCCAACGACGCTCCGTTTGTGGCGCTCGAGCCCTGGACCGGTCATACCACCATGGACACCGAGGACGATGTCTTTGAGCACAAGGTCAACACCATCACCTTGGCTCCCGGCGAGACGGATGTTCGCAGCTTTAGCGTTACCTTGCTCTAGAGGTTCCGCCGCTCGGTCGATGCTGCGCGTCGTCCAGAGCGACAAGTTGTCATTCAAAAGGCAAGACATAGACCTTCTGGTCATGCCTTGCCTTTTTCATGCCACTTGTTCGCTCTGGACGTCGCTCGCCGGCATTGCCAAAACATCGGCGTCCCCAATGGCTACCGTGTGTCTATTAATTTTTCGAGCTTGTGCTGCGCTGCTGGTCGCTGGCGTATATCCTGTTAAGTCGTCAGCATACGATTCAACAGGGAAGGCAGATTATGCATTCTCCCCATCAACGCGACGCGCATCCACGGCCGGTATGCAGCCGTCGCATCTTTTTGGGTAGCGCTCTCGCTGCGAGCGCTACTGTCGTCGCCGGCGCACTTGCCGGTTGCCAGCGCCCCTCCACGCTGGAAGTAGTTCAGCCCACGACGGGCGGCGGTCGCGACGACCTGTCCGATTCCGTGATCGGCAAGGACAAGATTCGCATTGGCATGGAGGCGGCCTACGCCCCGTACAACTGGCAGGTCTCCGAAGCCAGCAAGTACACTATCCCCATCGACAACGTGCAGGGCGCCTATGCCGATGGTTACGACGTGCAGATCGCCAAGATCGTCTGCAAGGCCCTCGGTGGCGAGCCCGTTGCCGTCAAGCAGAGCTTCTCGGGTCTTATCGATTCGCTCAACAACGGCCAGATCGACCTCATCATCGCCGGCATGAGCGCCACGCCCGAGCGCGAGGAGTCTGTCGGCTTTTCCGACCCGTACTTCATTGGCTACTTTGGCCTGTTCGTAAAAGAGGGCTCTCCCTACCAAAACGCCACCAAGCTTAGCGACTTTAGCGGTGCCACGGTACTCGGCCAAAAGGACACCATGCTCGACACCGTCATCGACGAGATTCCGGGCGTTGTCCACAAGAACCCGGTCGATTCGGTCCCCACGGTGTTTTCGAACCTGCTGCAGGGCACCTGCGACGCCGTGACCTACAACACTGAGAACGAGAAGGGCTATATGGCCCAAAACCCGGGTATCGTGCCGATCCATTTTGCCGAGGGCGAGGGCTTTAAGCAGGAGGTCGCGGCAAATGTCGGTTGCCGCAAGGGCTCGGACAAGCTGCTTAAGCTCATCGATAAGACGCTCAAGGGTATCAGCCAGGAGGAGCGCGACCAGATGTGGGACGCGTGCCTCGATCGTCAGCCGGCATAGGGAGGCAGCATGAAAACCATCAATCGTCTGGCCTCCTTTATCAAGGCCGACCATCGCTATGTATATCTGGGCACGAGCGTTATCGCGGCGCTCGGTCTGGCGTTTAGCCAGCGCAACCCCACGCCGTTGAGCTTCTTGGCCCCCACGGGCGTGTTCCAAGATTGCCTTTGGGCGATCCTGTGGGCGTGGCTCGTCGTGTCGGCGGCGGCGCTGGTCACCAAGCTTATGCACTGGGGCGACTATCGCGAAAAGTCGCCGTTCGCATCCGAGCGTTTCCGTCGTGGAGCACGCTTAGGCAGCTACGTCGTGGTCGCCATCGCGGCAGTTTTCTTTATCGACCGCTGCGTCATGTCGTTTATCGACCTGGTGCAGGTGAGCATTGTCTCGGATTCCAACCCCAGCGACTTTTTGTCGAGCCTGGTCTACATGACCTACAAGAGCGGCGACTTCTTCATTCGCGGTATCGAGATCACCATCGCGCTTGCCACCTTCGGCACTGTCATCGCATTCTTCCTGGCGCTGCTCTTTGTGTTCCTGCGTATTCAGACGTTCGACCGCGTGGATAACGACCTGGTGCGCTTCTTTAAGAGTATCGGCCGCGGCTTTGCGACCGTCTACTCCACCATCGTGCGCGGCACGCCCATGATGGTCCAAGGTCTGCTCATCTATTACGCGGGCTTCACCGTTTTGCGCGGCATGGGCTTCGAGACCGCTCAGGCCAACCAGATTTGGAGCACCTTCACCGCCGGCCTCGTCACCATCTCGCTCAACTCCACCGCCTATATGATGGAGGTCCTGCGCGGCGGCATCGAGTCCATCGACCCTGGCCAGGCCGAGGCGGCGCGCTCGCTGGGTCTGTCGCAATGGCAGGCCATGCGCAAGGTCGTGTTTCCGCAGGGCATTAAAAACGCGATCCCCGCGCTCACCAACGAGCTCATCATCAACATCAAGGACTCGTCAGTGCTTTCGGTCATCGGCGTGTTCGACCTCATGTACGCCACCACCACCGTCGCCGGCGTGTACTACCGCCAGATGGAGGTCTACTGCGTGGCGCTCGTGGTCTACCTGATCCTGACGCTCGTGGCGAGCCGCCTGCTCGAGGCCTTTGGCAAAAAGCTTGGCGCCGAGGCCCCGGCAACGCTGCCCAGCTCCAACTAGGCTCAAGACGAGGAGAATCATCATGGCAGATATCGCCACTACCGGCACCGCGGCCGCCGCACAGACCAATGAGCCGCTCATCCGCGTTGAGGGCCTGCACAAGAGCTTTGGCTCGCTCGAGGTGCTCAAGGGCATCGACCTGGCCGTTAGCCCCGGCGAGGTCGTCACCATCATCGGCGCCTCGGGCTCGGGCAAGTCGACACTGCTGCGTTGCCTCAACCTGCTCGAGACTCCGGACACGGGCCACATCTGGTTCCACGGTCAGGATCTCACAGCCGAGCGCTGCAACATCAACAAGCTGCGCGAGGACATCGGCATGGTGTTCCAGGGCTTCAACCTGTTCAACAACATGGATGTGCTCGACAACTGCACGCTCGCGCCCGTCACGCTCAAAAAGATGAGCAAAGATCAGGCCGAACAGGTCGCGATGGAGCACCTGGCGAGCGTGGGACTCGAAAAATTCGCCCATGCCGCGGTTGGTCGCCTGTCCGGTGGCCAAAAGCAGCGCGTTGCCATCGCCCGCGCCCTGTGCATGAACCCGCAGATCATGCTGTTTGACGAGCCTACCTCCGCGCTCGATCCCGAGATCGTGGGCGAGGTGCTCGACGTCATGCGCAAGCTCGCCGCCGACGGCATGACCATGGTCGTCGTTACCCACGAGATGGCCTTCGCACGCACCGTGTCCGACCGCGTGGTCTTTATGGACCAGGGCGTGGTGCTCGAGGACGCCGCGCCGGCCGAGCTCTTTGGCAATCCTAAGCACCAGCGCACCCGCGAGTTCCTCTCGCGTTATCTCAACGACAAATAATGCAAGCGAACGTGGCAAAGGGACCGCCTCTTTGCCACGCTTTTTTTGGAGGAAGGCATGGCCGAGGTTTGGCGCTTCTTTGCGCACGAGGATGATTTTGCCGATATCGACGAGGTCGGCGCGTGCGAGCGCCTGGGCCGCGTGCTGTCGTTTCCGACGATTTCGAGCATGGATGCCCAGACGGTGGACTGGCAGGCGTTTGCCGACCTGCGCGCCTATATGCAGCAGGCCTGGCCGCGCGTGTTTGCGACGGGCGAGGTCGAGCTCATCGACCATTCGCTGCTCGTGACGCTTGCCGGCACCGACCCCGCCCTCAAGCCGGTCATGCTCATGGGCCACATGGACGTGGTTCCCGTGGTGCCGGGCACCGAGACGGACTGGACGCACGATCCCTTTAGCGGGCACGTGGACGACACCTATATTTGGGGTCGCGGCGCCATCGATATGAAAGACCAGGTTGCGGGCATCCTGGAGGCCGTTGAGTATGCGCTGGCGCATGGCTGGCAACACGAACGAACCCTGCTGCTGGCCTTTGGCCAGGATGAGGAGACTACGCAGTACGGCGCGGGTGCCATTGGCCGCGCGCTCGAGGAGCGTGGCGTTGAACTTGAGTACCTGATCGACGAGGGCGACTATCGTATCGTTGCGGCTGCCGAGTACAGCGCAGGTGCGGGTTGGCTTATGCATGCCGATCTTGCCGAGAAGGGCTATGCCGATATCGTGCTCAAGACGAGAAGCGAAGGCGGGCATTCTTCCAACCCTTACGGTGGCACGTCGCTCGAAGTGCTCAGCCGCGCCATTGCCGCGATTTGCGATATCGAGTGGCCGGCGCGTGTGACCGATCTGCTTGCCGCGCAGCTCGTCGAGCTGGGGCTTTATACCGCAGACAAGATTGCTACCAGCAAGGATGCCATCGTGCGCGACTGCCTCGCCAGCAAAAAGCTGTACCCGCTTGTGACCACCACCTGCGCGCCCACGCAAATCGAAGGCGGCAGTACCGGTGCCAACGTAATGCCGCAGGATATGTGGGCCAATGTCAACTTCCGCATGCTCGAGGGTACGAGCGTGGCCGATGTCGTGGCCTGCTGCCGCGAGGCCGTTGCCACCGCTGGGCTCGCTGGCCGAGTCGAGGTCGAGCTGGGCCCCGGCAGCTCCGAGCCCTCACCGTCCCCGCGCGTGGGCGGTCCGGGGCTCGAGGCCGTCCGCGCCATCGCCGCCCGCTATTTCCGTAATCCCAAGGGGATGGAGGAAAACAGATCGTCTGCGGTGGGTCAAGAGCCGATGAGCATCGTGCCCTCGACCGTGATTGGTGCAACCGATGCCGCCAACTACCAGCGCATTTGCCACGAGTGCATCCGCTTCTCCGCCTTTGTGGTCGACGATGACGAATGCGACCGCGGCGTCCACGGCACCAACGAGCGCATCACCCGTCGCGCCTACCTCCAAGGCATCCGCTTCCTCATCGCCCTGCTCCACACGCTCTAGAATGCGACAAGGGGACTGAGCCGATTTCATCGGTAATGAGACAAAAATTGTTATAGAAAAAGACTAAGATATCTTAAGAGACATATGCTGGGGTTGGTATTCCTTGAACGACTGCGGGCATGTGCCAGACTGCCTCGGCCCCCGGGGAGCACCCGGGCAGGTCGCCGTGTGACTGGGGAGGAAATTATGCAGGAGCTCAGAGAGACGACGTCTCGACTCGTGAATATTGCTACCGGGGGGGGTGTCTAAGCAGGGAACTTCCTGGTGAACACCGGCCGCGCGAGCGGTGGTCCGTCATGTCTTATGGCCGCCGTCGTGGGCTGCGCCCGGTTTCGCCATATGCGATTGTTCTGGCCCTCGCCGTCGCGCTGACGGCGAGCTTCTTCCTGCCGACCCGCGCGGAGGCGAAGGTTTCGGACCATACGGTTCCGTTTTCGAACCACACGGTTCCGACGATTTCGCCTTCGGGGACAACAATCAACCTGTTTGATTACTGGGTGAATTCGGAGGATCACCTGTCGGTCAGTGGATCCGACGGCATCAACAAGGGCCACCGCTTCAAGTTCAAGGATCAGGAAGCCAGTGATGATCTCAACCGGTATACGGGCGGCTCCTCTCCTCGCTCCGGTATCGTGAACAACGTTCTTACCGGCGGTTACCCGAAACTCACCGACAGCTGGGACGGAGAACCCCTCGGCTACCTGTTTGATTCCTCCACCCAGACGGGCAAGATATCCCATATGGGCGTGACGGGTCTGTTGCAGGACAAGGGCGGCTACTACGAGTATGACAGCTCGAAGAACTACGCGGCGTACGACGTCAATAAGAATGCATTTGATGTCTACGAGGTCGCCGGCGTTGGGCAAGCGGGGGCTGGCTCTCAAAATGGAGGTCAGTTTTTCCCCTTCGATGCGGCCGATAAGGTATTCAAGGAGCAGAACGGCAGCCTCGTCCGGAACGGCATTACGTCGTCGAACAACGGCGACTCGAATTATAACGATGGCAAACCCCTCAACCATTATTTCGGCCTCTCCATGTCGTCGCGCTTCGTGCAGCCGAAGGGTGGTAAAACGAATGCTGACAAGCCTATGACCTTTGAGTTCGCCGGCGACGACGACGTCTGGGTGTTCATTGACGATGTCCTCGTGGGCGACATTGGCGGCATCCACACCAGTGCTAAGCTGACCATCGACTTCCAAACGGGCGACATCAAGGTTAACGATTCCCCAGACGGCACGCTGTTAAGCAAGTTCCAGAAAGCGGAGCAGGATACTGCTAAGGGCTTCACTGGCAACACCTTCGCTGACGACACCAGCCATACGCTCAAGTTCTTCTACTTGGAGCGTGGTGCCACCGATTCCAACATGAAGCTCAAGTTCAACCTCGTGACGGTTCCCGAGTCCGACATTATCAAGTTCGACCAGGATGGCGGTCTGGTGGAGGGTGCTCAGTTCGCGCTGTACAAGACAGACGGGAGCTTCGCTGACACGACCGCCAATCCAAATAACCTACTTGGCTCCGGCACCACGAACGCGAATGGACAACTGACGCTCACAAATAAGGCGGACAACGGCGTTATCAACTTCGATGACCTTTATAAAGAGCATGGTTACCAGTACTACCTCCTGAAGGAAACAAAGGCGCCTAACGGTTACCGCTCGAGTCTCACGGCGACGGATGGCAGCATGCAGCTCGAGTACGTGCCCGCGAGCGACAAGAACGACGCGGGCGGTGTCATCATCAACCGCGGCGGTATGGACGCGGGCAGCGTCGTGTGGAAGACCGGTGCGTTCGCCGCCGCGAAGGAGACCATCACCGCGCCGCCGACCGTGTACAAGGCAAATAATGACCTGACGAAGTCCAACGAGACCGTCAACCTGGACTCCGGCATACTGTTCGCTGTGGTGCTCAAGCGCGATAAAAGCGCAGGCACGGGTATCAAAGATCAGAACAATTGGTACGCCGTGTCGGGCGACCCATCGACGGGAGCGGGGTACACCCTCGCCGAGAATCCGAGCAAGGCCGGCGCTATCGAGGCGGCGAAGAAGGACCTGCACGCCTTCACGCTCAACACGAGCGGCCAGTACCAGGTAGAGATTCAAAATCTGCCCGGCGACATCTCCAAGTACTGCTACCTGCTGAGCGGTAATGACCGCAAGAATGCCGAGTACACGGTGGCCATCTACCATACAAAGGCGAGCTCGATCGGCGACGCGACTCCCGAGAACACCGTCCACGTGTACAGCGACGACATCGCAGACGGCACGAACTTCAAGCGACAGTTCGCCACGCGCTTGCTCGTCACGAACATCCAGAATCGCCTGTTCGTGCAGAAGACCGATACCGAGGGTAAGCCCGTTGACGGGGCGAAGTTCGCCCTGTACACCTCCAGCCAGGTGACTACGGAGAACGGCAAGGTCATGCTCAATGACGAGCAGACCCCCTACGACACCCTGACGACGGGGTCGGTCGACTACCCGGTCCTGCTCGAAGGTGCGGGCATATTCCCGAATACGAGCAACGGTAACAGGCCGCTCGTGAAGGGGACCTACTTCCTAAAGGAGGTCTCGGCGCCCGAGGGCTTCCTGCTTAACGACACGCTTACCAAGGTGATTGTGGACGATTACGGCGTCCATGCCGATGCTGGTACGGACGATGACGGTGTTTCGACGTTCGTGGGTCCGGGCGCGCTCATGAAGAGCCTGGGCCAGTTTGGCGCAGAGGGTGACATCGACAACACGCTCACGTGGATCAAGGGCCAGCGCCAGACGTCCGACGGCAAGCTCGACGGCAACGACAACCTTTCCTGGAACAATGACGCCAAGGGCGGCGAGGATGAGGTGCACCTCAAGTACGGCGCCAACGGACGTGTCTACCAGTATGGGCCCACCGAGGAGGGTAAACCTTATCGCTTGGAGACCGAGACGGGCTGGATACGTATGGGTATCATGCAGGACGAGCGGCCCAAGGGGACCACGTCGAAAGGTGCCCGTGCCAATCTGGGCGACATGAACCTGAACGCCCTGTTCACGGGCGCCACCTGCGTGCGCGTGGCGAACGAACGCGAGGCGAGCCTTGAGGTGACGAAGAAGGTTGTCGTGCCCAATGGCCTGACGGGCAATAAGGACGCAAAGTTCACCTTCAAGTTCACCGTGCCTGATGGGAAGACCTACAAGGCTGCAGTGTTCAAGAACGCTGGGGCCGCAAGCGAGAAGCAGGTCGGCGATATGTTCGACCTGACGAACGGTCGCGAGCAGACCATCACGGCCGGCCAGACGATCCGCGTGTACGGCCTCGCCGAGCACGACGCCTACACGGTGCAGGAGCTGACCGGTACGGACAAGATGCCGGCCGGCTTCACGCTGACCAAGCGCGAGCAGGGCGGCAACGCCCTGAGTGGCGAGGGCGACAGCATCTCCGGCACGATCGCAAAGCAGAACGCCGACGGCACACTGGCCGACGCCAACAAGCTGGTATTCACGAACACCTACAGCGTAAAGTCGCCGGTGACGCTCACCAATGCGTTCTGGGCGCAGAAGGTGCTCCAGGGCCGTGACTGGAAAGATGGCGATAGCTTCAAGATTTACCTGCGCGCGGACAAGCGCACGCCGATGCCTGACGGTGCCGAGGATGCGCCCGTGAGTGATATGAAGCAGGTTGTGAAGACCGTCGAGAACGGGGGCAAGTTCGACTTCGGCGAGATTGAGTACACCGAGCCCGGCACCTACACCTATCTCATCGCCGAGGCCACGCCGTCTCAAAACGACGCTAGCTGGCTGCCCGGGTTCGGGTATTCAAGCGCTTCCTACCGCGTCACGGTGACGGTGAGCGATAACGGCGACGGCACGCTGTCGCAGCCGGCAGTCAAGATGGAGCAGACCTACACCGACGACGGCGTGAGCCATGAGGACAACCCGATCAAGGTCGCTGACAAAATCGCCAAGATCACGAACACGTACCGACCGAAGGGGACCTCGGTAACGCTCAAGGCGAAGAAGCGCTTCACAGGTGGTGAGCTCGCAGGG
>UQZM01000046.1 GCA_900545615.1 uncultured Collinsella sp. | reverse complement strand
AATCGTCAATATCGGCCGGAGGGGTGGCTTTGTAAAGCCGTTTGTCTCCACCCGCGTAGCGGGTGGTTTAAAGCTGGCCGCTGCGCGGCCAGCAGACTAAAGTCTTGAATAAGTAGCGCCTGGCCTAATCGCCCCTCTCAGTTCTTTTGTCAGTCGCTCGATCATGTCCACACAGAGTAGGGGTTCGCCTCCATACCAGTCAACGTGAAGATCGTTGATCCCGGGATAGCCGGAACGCACGAATTCTGCGATATCCGTCATTGTCTCTTCTGACATAGTGGGGTGCGAGCAGCCCTTTTCATAGCAATAGGGACACCTAAAATTGCATGCCAGCGTTGGAGCAATCGTCAGTCCTAAATAGTCATTTGCAAACCTTGCCGACAAACTCTCAAGCATCAACATTCGCCGCTCGTCAACATCGTCATCTACCAACATGCCACCCATCTTAAGGGCCTCTTCGAAATCACCATCCAAGGCGGCAGCACCCTTGCGATATAAATTCAGCTCATTCGTGTGCGCAGCGTCAAGGTCGAGAACGCCACCAGACTGGGTATTGTAGATAGTGATACCGTTCACATCATTCTCTTCAATAACGTTAAATTCAGACTCTTTCATTTATATGCTCCGTTTTCTGATAGCACCCTTGATAGCCCAACAAAGTCCGAGGATGACAATGGGAACGACTGTTGCCAGCGCTACAAATAGCAACGTCCCCGGCACGATGAATTGAATTGGTCGCGGGGACGCAAGGGTCGCCAGCCATGTCAAGTGCAGTGGCATATTTGGATTCCCGTACCCCAAATAAAGCAGCAGGATGATGAACGATAGAACAAACGCGCCATTTCCAAAGAGCGAGATGGCCAGGACGAGCAGCAGGCATAACGTTGTGCAAATCAAGGCAGCAAGAGACAGCCGAAGAAGAAACTCTCCGATCATATCCATCGTCATTCCTATGCCACTCGCGCTTTGGACCGCACCAACGAGTATCGAAAAGAGAACAAAACCACCGACAAGCGTGACAATCGAGACAAGAGTCCTTGCAACCAACAACTGTACTGTTTTCATTCCCCTTGCATAGGAAACAAGCCATTGAGATCCCGTTATCGGAGTTCGAAACGCATAGCCGATGACGAGAACAGCAACAATAGGAAAGAACAGAGAATGGGCAAGCGGTGCCACAGCGGAAAGGTAGCGAGCTCCATCTTTAACGAGGTCTCCCGGAATTCCCCCAAAACCATATTGTGGGTTTGGAAAGAAGCCCATAACACCGTCGCCAAGCCAATCGCTCGTTCCGTAGGCTCTCCATGGTTCATAAGACGCAGAATAAAGCAATGCGAGCACGAAACCTGCCGCAATCAGCAGAAGAGGCGCTTTGCTCTTCATAACTCGATAGGCTTCAGCCTTAATCATATCTTCGCAGCGCATTTCTACCCCCTCCTCGCTTTGATTCCCATGACCCCGAGCTGCAACGAAACAACGGTGCAAATAACAGAGAAAAGAATGATCTGATTAATGGCTAGGCCTTGAAAGCACAGATTTCCAAGATGGCGTAAGTATGGTCCGACTGAGAGCCACCAGGGAATTAGCGTCGATGCGTGATTGGAAAAGACCACCAGCGTATATTCATCGGAGGCGAGCAGCGTCCCGACCAACACCAACATAATGCTAAGCGGTGCATTTCTAAGTAAATAGAAAACTGCCATCGACTGAGCTACTAATGCAGCCAAAATAGCATCAATCAAAAGCAACACGGGTAGGTATCTATCAAGAAACACCCGCCCATCCACATAGCAGCCAAGCGGAGATTTGAAGAGAGCGAATCCCGAAAACAGGTTGAACGCTGCTGAAGTTGCAATCGTCAGAACAAGCCACTTTGCGACAACGGCCTTTGCTACACCCGTCCCTTTCGCATACGTCACTTCAGAAGACCTGCTTTGATAATCCATGGCGCAGGAAATAACAATGCATCCGACTAGAACGAAAAACCACTCGTAGGTCATGAATAGTGCCGTCCGAACCGCCGAACCAGCCGGGTCAGTCTTGTCGAGGATGTTTGCAAAGAAACCAATCTGTTTGCCGACTCCCCCTAAATCAGATGTTCCATAAGTCCCATACATATTTGGATTACAGACATCTTTAACAATCCAAACTCCCCAGATCAACAACACGAAAAAGGCTGGATTTCTGAGCAACCGACGGGCTTCGCATCTAATCAGTCGCAGAAGTTGCATTATCTGCCTCCCCGATCAAATCCAAAAACCGCTTTTCCAGACTTCTGTCTTTGTAGGAGTTTTCTTCCTTAACGAGAAGTCTGCCTTGATGGAGAAAAGCAAAAGATGTCGCAACTTTCTCCAATTCATCTAGGTTATGGCTTGAAATGAGCACCGTTTTATCCCGTTTGTCCTTCAACGACAGCAGGAGATCACGCACCTCAATCACACCCACTGGATCGAGCCCGTTTATGGGTTCATCCATGATGAGTAGTTGCGGGTTGCCCAGAAGAGCCGTTCCGATATCCAGACGACGCTTCATGCCGAGCGAGTATTGTTTTACCGATGCATCCGCCGCATTTTCTAGGCCAACGGCAGCGAGCACTCGATTAACTTCACTTTTCGACAGCCCCCACTCGATACAGCGTGAGATCAAGTTTTCTCGACCGGTTAAGTTCAAGAATGCCCCACAGCCGTCGGGGACGAATCCGATATTTCTGCGTGCTCTTGCCAGACCTGTTCTCCCAGACTCGCCGAAAAAACTGATTGAGCCTTTCGTTGCTTTAAACAAGCCAAGAAGAATATCAATCAACGTACTCTTCCCCGCGCCGTTCTCCCCAACGAGAGCGCACACTTCGCCCTCATCTATATCAAATGAAACATCAGACAACGCCCAGTTTTTGCCGTAGCGCTTTGATAGATCCTTGATTGAAATCGCATTACCCATGTCTCATGAACCTCATTAAAAAGGCAGCGCGGCCGACGGATGGCAGTTATCGACCACGCTGCTTACCCTCTGCTGTCTTAACCAGCATTAGCGTTCGCGTTGCTAGAAATGAACATATACGCCAAAACAGCTACAGCGCGAACACGGGTGGTAATTGCGGCAGCCACCACCGCCACCCTGCACGTTGCTACACGGATCGATTACCCAGTTCATAATTACCTCCTTTCGATTTATCGTCTGTTTTAATACTCCGTTATCGTATGTCGATAACCTTATGATTTCAAGAACTATTTTCAAATAAATTAAGGCTCCTACCGATCGTTTGCGGTAGGAGCCTTGCGTGCATACGTGTTTGTCTTCTTGTCTTCTTATTCTGTTTTGTTATTCCTTAGAAAGATCTACCACGTAAACCTCTGTGGGCAATATCTCGGAGGGGTCGGGATTGCGTCTTTGCAAAATCTTATTCCGCGCGCGCGCGATGGTAAGTTCCTCAAGTTCTATTTCACTCACGCGACGGATCAAATCTCCCGGCTGACAATCCAACTCAACACAGATATCGAGCAATGTCTTCAAGCGTATGGCCTTAATTTTTGCATTACGGATTTTAGAAATGTTAGCTGGCGTATGCCCAGTCGCTCTTATTAGATCGGCATTTGTTTTCCCGGTCTTGAGCAAAAGTGTCTCAACCTCAATAATGAGATAATCCATGGTCAATCACCTAGACCAAATCATCGGACTGGGACTGCAAAAGCGCCCCATAGCGCCAGAAGATCGACAAAGCGAAAGCAACCATCATTGCAATGATGGATCCCACATCCAAAGTGATGCCTGAGTCACCAATCTGAAGGAGAGCGGAATTCATACGACAGCTCAACATACAATTACCCATCATTATTTTTAAATCGCTGCCAATCTGTAGAGAGCCCATCACGGCATTGATTGCAAATAGGCAAGCAATAACGGTAATCATCCGTGCATGTCGAATAGTAAAAGGCGATTGACGACGGGCGACATCGAAGCTGATGCTTAACAATGTGAACTCCCCTGCAAGGAGCAAAACCGCCCATAGCGCCAAGTTTGGGAGCGCGATGCTGCCGCCCTTACCAAGCTCAACGACCCCCTCGATTACCACTGCGCCGTTCAAAATACTTTGGCATGCAACAACAAATGCCGAACCAAAGACGGCGATGGTAGCGATGGCTATAAGTACCAGCACGGCACAAAGAACCATTCCGATTTTTCTCATGTTATCGAACGACATCTCAATTCTTTGAGCGCTATTCGCCATAGTAACTCCTTTTGCCATCCAGCAGAACTCTTTCAATTATTTTATCGTTACCGGAAACTCTTCTCTACAAGAAAAGGGGCGCACCTCCATCGGAAACGCCCCCTATCATGCAAGGTTATATTCAATCCCTACAGCGCGCCGGAACCGGCTTGCATCATGCCGCCGGGGCCCGAGGTCACGCCGCCGCTCACGGGCGCGGCGTTGCCGGCGTGCGGTGCCGCCGGGACGGTATCGCCACCGAGTGTGCCCGCCGGACGCGGTGCCGGGATCTCGCCCGTGCCGTGGCTAAAGACAAACTTGCCATCGGCCACGTCGCACAGGACGGTATCGCCCTCGCCCCACTCGCCGGCCAGAAGCTCCTCGGACAGCGGGTCCTCGATGAGCTTTTGAATAGCACGGCGCAGCGGACGCGCACCGTTGGTGAGGTCGGTGCCCTCGGCCACGATCTTGTCATAGGCCGCATCGGTGAGCTTGATGTTCATGCCGTTGGCAATCAAACGCTGACGCAGGTCGTCCACCAGCAGGTGCGCGATCTTGGTGAGATTCTCGCCCGAGAGCTTCTGGAACACCACGATGTCATCGATACGGTTGAGCAGCTCGGGGCGGAACAGGCGCTTGAGTTCGCCCATCGCGCGGCCGCGGATCTCGCTCGAGGTGAGACCCTGCTCGCCGGTGGTGCCAAAGCCAACGCTTGCATCCTGCGCAATCTCGCGGGCGCCCACGTTGGACGTCATGATGATCACGGTGTTGCGGAAGTCGACCGTCTTGCCCTGGCTATCGGTCAGGCGGCCCTCCTCCAGCACCTGCAGCAAGATGTTGAAGATATCGGGGTGCGCCTTCTCGATCTCGTCGAACAGCACGACCGAGTACGGGTGACGACGAACGGCCTTGGTGAGCTGGCCGCCCTCGTCGTGACCGACGTAACCCGGAGGGCTACCGATGAGCTTGGAGACCTCGAACTCGCTACCGAACTCGGACATGTCGAAGCTGATGAGCGCATCCTTGCTGCCAAAGAGGTACTCGGCGAGCGTCTTGGCGAGCTCGGTCTTGCCCGTGCCGGTGGGACCCAGGAAGATAAAGCTGCCGCCGGGGCGACGCGGATCCTTGAGCGGCGAGCGGCTGCGGCGCACGGCCTTGGCAACTGCCTCGACAGCCTCATCCTGACCGATGATGCGCGTCTTGAGCACGCTTTCGGCTTGCAGCAGGCGACGGCTCTCGCTCTCGGTAAGCGAGGACACCGGCACGCCCGAAGTCACGGACACGATATCGGCGATCTGACTCACATCGATGGTGAGCGGGCTGGCGTCGAGCTCGGCCGTCCAGGCGGCCTTGGCCTCGGCGAGCTCGATCTCGGCGGCCTTCTGCTGCTCGGTGATCTCGGCGGCCTTGTTCATATCGTCGCTCTCGGTGGCCTCCTGCGCGGCGGCCTTGAGCTCCTCGATGCGATGCTCGGCCTCGCGCACCGGCTCGGGCGCACGATTCGCGGCGATGCGAGCGCGGGCACCGGCCTCGTCGATGAGGTCGATGGCCTTATCGGGCAGGAAGCGATCCTGGATGTAGCGGTTGGAAAGGTTCGCGGCGGCCTCGATAGCACCCTGCGTATAGCGCACATGGTGGTGCTCCTCGTAGCGCGGCTTGAGCGCAGTCAGGATCTTGACCGTGTCCTCGACGCTCGGCTCCTCGACATCGATGGTCTGGAAGCGACGCTCAAAGGCCGGGTCCTTGGTGAGGTACTTGCGGAATTCCTCGGCCGTGGTGGCGCCGATAATCTGGAAGGCACCGCGCGCGAGCACGGGCTTGAGCATGGAGCTCGCGTCGATGGAACCCTCGGCAGAACCGGCGCCGATGATGGTGTGCATCTCGTCGATAAACAGGATGACGTCGTCGGCTTCGGTCGCCTCCTGGATCACGTTCTTGAGACGCTCCTCAAACTCGCCGCGATACTTGGCACCCGCCACGAGGCCCGGCAGGTCGAGCGTCCAGATATTTTGGTTCATGAGGTTCTCGGGCACGTTGCCGGCAGCGATCTGCTGCGCCAGGCCCTCGACGATGGCCGTCTTGCCCACGCCGGGGTCGCCCAAGATAAGCGGGTTGTTCTTGGTGCGACGCGAAAGGATCTCCATCATACGCTGGACTTCCTTTTCGCGACCGATCACGGGGTCGAGCTCGCCGTCGCGGGCCTTCTGCGTAAGGTTGGTGGCGAACTGCTTAAGCGTGTCGGTGCCACTCCCCTTTTGCTGAGAGGCATCCGAGCCGCTAAAGAACGGCAGACCCGCACCGGGACGACCAGCACCGGCGCCGGCGAGTGGACGCTTCTTGTCCTGGTCCTTGGCGGTGAGCTTCTCGATAGCCTTTTTGATGGAGGCGGACGACACACCCAAGCGCATGAGGATATCCATGGCCATGCCGTTGCCCTCTTCGACGATGCCGATCAGCAAGTGCTCGGTCGACACGTAGGTCTGGTTGTTCTCACGCGCCACGCGGAATGAACGCTCCATCACACTAATGACGAGCGGCGTAAAGGCGAGCTTGGCCGCCTCGGTCTCCTCACCGGGCTCGGGAACCGTGGTCTGGACCTCTTTGAGAGTATCCATGATGTCATCGTAGGAGATGTCGAGCGAACGCAGCGCCTCGGCGGCAATGCCCTCGTCCTCCTTGGCAAGCGCGAGCAGCAGGTGCTCGGTGCCCACCTTATTTGAATGAAGATCGAGCGCCTCCTGTTTGGCCATCGACATGACCTTGCGCGCTCGATCGGTAAATCTATCTAACATGCTCGTTTCCTTACATGAGTTCATCGAAATCAAAACGCCCGCCCGTCGGCGGCGCTTTTGTCTCTTTACCCACAGGTTGTCTATGTTAACAGCTGGAGGAATATCTATAAACCCGGCTCACATGAATGCAGGTTATGACCGCATCGCGGGACTCACCGCGCGATGCGCGACAGGCGCCCCGCAAGAGAAACCCTAGGCGTCTTTCACCACGTCGGGACTCGTCGCACGCGATGCGCGATAGGCATCGGCCTCCTTGGAGACGCGTTCGAGCAGCTCGGATGTATCGACGCCCTCGACTTGCGCGACCGTTTCCACCGTCTGCATGGCGACCGCCCTCAGGTACGCGCACGCGCTGTCCCCCAGCTGCTCGAGGTCTATCTCCTCGCCGCCCTCCCGGGCAAAGCCGACCGCCATCACAAAGTCCATGATGCCCGAGACCAGAAAGCCCACCGCAAAGCTCGAATCTGCCTTGAGCTCTTCTCCGTCGGGGTGGACGATCTCTCTCACGCGGTCGATGATGATCGTATGGATGCCCTGCACGACCTGCTCGGCGGCACCCGCCCTCATGGTGATGACGATGCGCCGCAGCAGGCAGCGGACGTCGCGCCGGTCGAACGCCGAAAGGTCGCCCTCGCTCGAAAAATGCCAGAGGGCATCGGTGATGAGCTCGTTATCCTGCAGCAGCTGGGCTATGGCGATGGCGACGAGTTCATCGAAATCGTGAAAATAGTAGTAAAACGTTCCGCGATTGCACCGGGCGGCGCGGGTCACCTCGCCAACCGACAGCTCGAAGATGCTGTTGTTCTCGATGAGCTCCCAAAACGCCTCGATGATACGGGTGCGTGCATCGGGCGCATCGGCGTCCTTACGCGGTCTCGCCATGCGCCTCACCGCACCCCTGCGCCTTGGCGTTCATGATGAGCATCTGAAGACGGTTCTCCACGTTGGCGAAGCTCACGTCGGGATCGTAGTCGAGCGGCAGGAACTGCGCCGTGGGATACTGCTCCTTGAGCGCATGGATGAGCCCGCGCCCCACGACATGGTTGGGCAGACACCCGAACGGCTGCAGGATCACGAAGTTGCGGCAGCCGCGCTTGGCGTGCTCGAGGATCTCCGCCGGAATCAGCACGCCCTCGCCCGCATCGAACGTATGGTGCAGGATCTTATCGCTCGCGCGCACGAGCTCGGGCATGCGCGTCGGCGGCTCGTAGAGCGGGCTCGCCGCGCCCAGGCGGTCGCAACGGTCGTGCGCGAGCTCGAACAGGTTGTCCGCCGTGGCGTACCAGGCCTTTTCGGGCAGCGACAGGTCGACGTGGAACTCGCGCGACTGCGCATGCTTGTAGAAATAGGTCTTGCGGATCACGTCGGTCATGCGCGCCTCGATGACCTCGAGCCCGTTGTCCTCGAGGTAGCGCTCGATCTCGTGGTTGGCGCCGAGATGGAAATTGAGCAGGTACTCGCCCACGATGAGAACGGTCGGATGCGGGTTCGAGCGGTCGTACGGAACGGCGTCCATGATCGCAAGCGCGCGTTTGAAGCCCGTCGCCTGGCCTCTCAGCCCGGAGCGCTCCATGCCCTCGATAACCTCATCGAGCGCGCGGTCGAACGCAGCGTCCGCCGCGCCCTTCTCGAGCTCGTAGGGACGGATGCGCCTAAGCATGGCCTCGAGGGCATCGATCATGGGAAGACCGTAGGCGATCTGGATGCTCGGGCCAAGGCCGAGCTTGAAGCCCGGATGCGCATTGTGGGCATCGACGTCGTCGTTGGTGAGCACCGGGACATAGTCGTATCCCGCGTCGTCAAGCGCGCGGCGCAGCAGGGGCATGTAGTGCGTCAGGCGGCAGTCGCCGATATACTTGCCAGTCACCACGGCGACGTCGTGCGGGTCGTACTTACCGCTCTCGAGTGCCGCGAGCGCCTCGCCGATCACGATTTGCGCGGGGAAGCAGATGTCGTTGTGCACATAGCGTTTGCCCAGGCGGATGGCATCCTCGCGCCCGATATCAAGAGCCTCGGCGCGCACGCCCTGATTGCGCATCGCCGCGGTCATGAGCCTGCAGAACGCATGGGAGGTGTTGGGGACCAGCGCGATCTTGTCGTGCCGGTCGCGCTTGGTGTACTTGACCTTATACGGGTCGTCGAGCGGATGGACCGTGTGCACCCGGGCGCCCTCGGCACGCTCCTCCGCGCGACGACGGTTGACCGACTCGATAAACGAACGCACGCGAATGCCCATGGGACCGGCGACGTCGCTCTCATCGAGCTTGATCATCATCGGAACCTTGGAGCCCATCTCGCCCATCATGCGCGCGATCTCGTCGGTGAGATACGCATCGTGGCCGCAGCCGAAGCTGCCCATCTGCACGAGCTCGAGCTCGGGCGTCGATGCGACGATGACCGCGCACGACAGCATGCGCGCATGGTAGTTGTTCACGATGTCGATGCGGCTGTTGGAAAGATCGACGTTGCAGACCCCCGGCACCGCATCGGGCGTCAGCACGGGGATGCCGCGCTCAGAGAAGAGCTTGGGCAGCCCGTGGTTGACCAGCGGGTCGTTGTGGTACGGGCGCGAAGCGATCACCACCGCGTAGCCGCCGTCCTCGCGCACGTTCTCGAGCACCTGCCTGCCGCGCAGCTGCAGCTGGTTCTCAAACGTCTGCTGCGCGCGGTCCGCCTGCTCGGTCGCCTTGGCAACCAGGTCGGCATCGATATCGAAGGTCTCCTTGCACCACGCCTTGAGCTGGCGGTTTCGGTCGCCCTCGTCGTACCAGTGGAACAGCGGCGTATCGAACGGAACGCCGAAACGCTCCTCCGGGTTATCGGAATTGCGCATCACGTAGGGGTATCCCTTTACGACGGCGCACATCCACTCGCTGGTAGAGGCGGTGTTTTCGGTGGGCACCGTCGTGATGATGGGCATGAAGATGCGGTCGACGCCGGCGTCGACGAGATTGCGGATGTGCCCGTGGACGAGCTTGGCCGGGAAGCACACGGTGTCGGATGTGACGTGCGCCAGACCGCGCTCGTACATCGCCTTGGTGCTGCGTCCCGAGACGCGCACCTTAAAGCCGAGCGTGCTGAAGAACGTCGACCAGAACGGCATGGTGTCCCAGAACTCGAGCACACGGGGAATGCCGATCGTGACATCGCGCCCCCCGCAGACGGGAACCGTGGGGCACGACTCGAACAGCAGCTTCTCGCGGTCGACAAAGAGATTGGGGGCAGCCGCGGTCCGGTCGCGCCCCGTGCCGGGTGCCTGTGCCTCGCAAGCACCCTGCGGACGCAGCTCCTCCGCCGCGGGAACCTCGCGCACGAGCTCATCCCATGAGATGGCGCCGCCGCGCGGGCAGCGATTGCCCGTGACGTAAAGCGAGCCGTCGCCAAATGCCACGACCGCGCGCTGGCAGCGGTTGTTGCACCGACGGCAGGTAACGCCGCCGAACTCGCGATGCTCGAAGCGCTCCACGGCATCGAGTCCGATAAACGACGTGCCGGCGTCGCCCTTGCGGCATTCCTCGCGCGCGAGCAGGGCGATACCGATAGCGCCCATCAGCCCCGGGTGGGGCGCACGCGTGACGGGTTTGCCCAGATACTGCTCGAATGCGCGCAGCACCGCGTCGTTTCGGAACGTGCCGCCCTGGACGACGACTTTGTCGCCCAGACGGTTGAGATTTGAAACGCGAATGACCTTGGTGAACACGTTCTCGATAATCGAACGGCAGAGACCGGCCATGATGTCGCCCGGACCCTTACCGCGCCGCTGCTCGGAAACGACGCTGCTGTTCATGAACACCGTGCAGCGGCTGCCGAGAACGGCGGGGGCTTTGGACGAAAATGCCTCGGTCGCGATATCCTCAACGGCTATTCCGAGGTTTTTGGCAAAACCCTCGAGGAACGAGCCGCAGCCCGCAGAGCACGCCTCGTTGACGACGATATCGGTCAGCACGCCGTGGTTGAGCCAGATGGCCTTCATATCCTGTCCGCCGATGTCGAGCACGAAGGTCGCATCGGGAACGCATGCGCACGCGGCGCGGGCGTGCGCGACCGTCTCGACCGTATGGTAGTCGGCGTGGAACGCGCGCGCGAAAAGCTCCTCGCCGTATCCCGTGGTGCCCACGGCATCGATCGCAAGCGTGACTCCCGCTGTCTCCCAGCGGTTCTTCAAGCTGACAAGACCCTGTTGGGCGACGTCGAGCGGTCTGCCGTTATTAGACGCGTAGAACGAATCGACAAGCTCACCCGCCTCATCGACCAGGGCGAACTTGGTCGTCGTGCTCCCCGAATCGATACCGAGCGCCACACGCACCGTCTCTCCGGGCGCATACGCATCCGGACCCTTTGCCGGCGTCTCTTTGCCATGGCGTGCCGTAAAATCCGCCTGCTCGGCAGGTGTGGCAAAAAAGGGCTGGGCAAGACGTCCCTCCCCGCTTGCGGGCGCGACCGTCTCGAGCTTATCCAGCCGGACAAAAGCGTCGGGAAGGTCGATCGGTTGGGACGATGCGAACATGTCGGTCAGCGACAGGGCGGCACCGCGCGCGACCATGATCTGCGGATCGCGCGGGACGATAACCTGATCGTCCGATAGATTCAGTTGCTCCCGGAACACGCGGACCAGCGTGGGGTTGTAGGCGAGCGTACCGCCCTCGAAGATTACCGGCGGCTCGATGTCGATACCCTGGGCCAGACCGCCGATCGTTTGGCGGGCGACCGCGTGAAGCGCCGAAAGCGCCAGGTCGGTGGTAGGAATGCCCTCGTTGAGCAGCGGCTGGATATCGGTCTTTGCGTACACGCCGCAGCGGCCCGAGACCTCGTGGACGGTCGTTCCCCGGCTTGCGAGCTGCTCGAACTCGCCCGATTCGGTGCCGACCCCCATGAGCTTTGCCATCTCGTCGATAAATGCACCGGTACCGCCTGCGCACGAGCCGTTCATGCGCATGTCGGCAACCTCGATGTCTCCCTTATCGTTGGTGCGGAAGAAGATCATCTTGGCGTCTTGGCCGCCCAGCTCGATGGCGCAGCGCGTCTGCGGATAGAACCTGCTGATCGCGAGCGCGTTGGCGACCACCTCCTGAACGTACGAGGCATCCAGCGCGGTCGCGATATCGCGCGCACCCGAGCCGGTCACCGCAACGCGCAGCGACTCATGGGGAAAGCGCTCGGCGAGCTCGCCGAGCATGGCGCGCACGCTCGCTGTCTGACACGCCCCGTGGCGGCGATATCCCCACCACGCCTCGGTCATATCCTCGTGCATCGCGTAAACTTTGGTCGTCGTCGACCCTACGTCCAGTCCTACTAGCAACGCCATAATGCTCCGTCTCTCGCATTTTTCCTGCTAGAGATATACCACTCTACGTAATACAACAGACTGTTGTATTTAAACTCCGTATAAAAAGCGGCTGCCGAAACGCTTCAGCAGCCGCCGAATGCACCAACAGATTGTTCTGCGCGCTAGCACGTCGGGCAACGGAGCAGCACGGGCCCTCCGGTCATGCGCGCCGCTCACGCCCGCGATGTCGCCGAGAGAGCTATCCACGCTTAGGGCTCCAACCAAGCAAGTCGCCCGCGCTCAGCAGATCCCTAAGCGAGCTACCCGCACTCAGGAGCCATAGCCTGCTCCAAGAGCTCGGCATGCTCCTCCTCGAAAACCGTCCCCACAGGGAAGGCGCGACGGAAGACGAAGTGGGAAATCGGACCGGCTACCAAAAGGTTCCACGGCAGCGCCATCACAAAATTATGCGGGATGTTGATCATCCAGATCGCGGGCACGGAATACAGGTTCGCAAGGATGCCGCCGGGCATGTGCGTCAGACCCTCGCAGGCACCGTACAGCGACATGATGATGACCATGGGAACGACCATGCAGGAGCTAACGGCGAGCGTCATGGCGAGCGGCGAGCTCTTGCCCGGCGCGACCAAGTACTTAAAGGCGAAACCCTTGGCGAGCGGGCTGGCGACGAACCAGTCGCAGCACATGATAAAGGTGAACAGCAGGCTCTCTCGTTTGTTGATAGGCATAAAGGGCAGATTCCTCTCTGTGTTGTGCCGCGGCGCCACGCAACAAAAACGGGCGGGCAAGATGGAGCTGTTGGAACTTCATCTCGCCCGCCCGTGGTACGCGCGTCTGCGACTACTTATGTGGTGGAACCAGCCTAGCACGAAAACCCCGCGCTTCGTAAGCGTTGAGTTTATGAAGATGCAGGGCACCAATAATCCCCCGACCCCCTAAGTTGCGGTGGAATACGGACTGTTTTGACCCTTTAAGCAGCAATTCAGTCCCTATTTCACCGCAACTCATTGGGGGTGCAAAGTAACCTGTCCCCCTTGCACCAATTAGCTGGTGTGGCGCCAGCGAGGGTCGGTGAGCGTACGCGCCACACCCAGCCCAACGGGCAGAAACGCTACGATGAGCACTGCGCGCACAAACCAGCCGAGCATATTGACTGTGTCGAAGGTGCACATGTAATACATAGAGCGATAGAGATACAGGCCGGGCACCATAATGACAATCGAAGGCACCGTGAGGGCGATGCGCGGGTAGGTGAGCTTGACTTCGGCCAAGCTTGCCAGCAGACCCGATACCAGCGCGCCGATAAACGCTGCTGCCTCGGGAGGCATTCCCGTGCTGAGGCCCAGGAAGGGAATCATCGTCGGCGCATCGACAAGGGTCAGACGCAGGGTATTGGACACGGCGCCGATCAGCCCAGCTGCCGCGGCCATCTTTACCGGGCTGTTGAACATCACCGAGAAGCCGAATACGCCAACGAAGCTCATCACCACGCGCAGGAGCGTAAGAGCAAGCGGCGAAAGGCCGAGCGGGGCAAAGTCGTCCGGCGCCAGGCCAACACACTCGGCAACCATCCAACCTACGAGGGTCGCCATCACAATAATCGATACGGCATATGAAAGGCGCTCGATACCGCTTCGCATGTCAAGCTTGGCGATGTCGAGGCCTGCCGTAATGAGCGGAAAGCCGGGAATCACAAAGAGCATGGCGCCGATATAGCCTTCTTGGTGCGACATTGCCCCCGGTATGACCTGGCCAAGGCCGAGCAATGCCAGCAGATACGAAACGCAAGCGAGCGCAACACCGGTCGTCAGCGCGCTGAACTGACCAAGGCCTTGCTTGAGAATATGGGAGCGGGCAAAGTTGCCGACACCCGCGCCCACGAACGCGCATGCCATCTCAATAGGACCGCCACCAAGTAAAAAGACAAAGGCGCCACAGGCGCAGGCCGCCGCAAGGCCCTGTTGCCAAGGCGCGTAATCAGGTTTTGAACTCTCAACGGTCTTGAGCATCTCGTGATACTCGTGCACCGTGAAGCGACGACCATAGGTCTCGATTTCCTTGAGGAAACTCTCCATCATCCAAATGCGATGGGTATTGACGCCGGTTGTGGGCAAGCTGACGACCTCGTTAAAGCAGTGGCCATCTTCGATGCAGGTGCACTCAAACGATAGGAGACTCAGGTCGACGTGAATTGTGACGCCGAGCACGTCAGCAACACGATTCATGGTATCGCGCACGCGCCAGGCACCCGTTCCACTCGCGAGCATAAGCATACCGGTGCGGCAGATGATGGATGATTTATCGGTGAGCGGCGCATCGACGGCAAGTTCATCGCCTGCCGTCACGATCTGGTGCCAGTCAGTTTTCATATGGAGCGCGCCGGCACGAACACCGTGGTGCATGGGGGCTCTCGAAAGCAGCGAGTCAAGGCGCGAAGACTGTGGGGGCTCCGTTGATTCGTCCTCAACCTCATCAGCCTCTTCATCGACCAGATCAAAGGAATCAAGCGGCGCTGGCTCGCGACGGTCGATCAGCTCCTCGTCCTCATCATCAAAGTAGTTGAACTGATCGAGCATGTCCTCTTCGATTGCGCGCTCGCTCGCGTCGTCCATCCCGGTGCTCCCTTCCTATCGACTAACCCCCATCCTAGACAGCGACGGCTAAAGGAAACATAAAAGAGACGGCTGTCATGCGAGCCATGCACGCAATAGCCATTGAGTAGTCATTGGGGACGTTCTTGAATGACTAGTCGTTTAAGAACGTCCATTACAGTCGAAATTGTCAGCCCGGGACCGTCTCGGGCTACGATTGAGGCGCGCCCAGAACGGGCCGCCGACCGGGCGCCCGCGCACGGCCGAACGTCCCTGCCCCGAGAGGGCCCGTTGGGTGCTGCCGGCGCGGGGCGCGCCGCCCCCGACGGCTGATAGGAAAGTGCCGGGCAGGTGCCGCGGCTGGTAATGTGAGTGCCGAGGGGGAGGCCATCCGGTCGAACGACTACCGGAAGGATACCACCGTGAAAGCGCCATCCACCAGACCCGCGGCCGTGCTCGGCCTGGACGTCGGCAAGTCGTCGCACTGGGCCTGCCTGGTCGACCGCGACGGGGAGGTGCTGGACAGCGCCCCCGTCCGCAACAGGGAGGCCGAGCTCGACGCGCTGTTCGCCTCCGCGCCCGCCGGCACGCTCGTCGTCGTCGACCAGTTCCGCAACATAGGGTCCCTCGCCGTGAGGCGGGCCCGCGCCGCGGGGCTCGGGGTCGCCTACCTGCCCGGCCTCGCCGCCAGCCGCGCCGCGGGCCTGTTCGCCGGCGAGGCCAAGACCGACGAGCGCGACGCCGCGGTGATCGCGCGGACCGCCCTGGGCGTGCCGGACTCCCTGTCGGGGGTCCCGGGCCGCGGCGAGGCCCTCGAGGCCGCCCGCGCCCTCTCGTCGCAGCGCGACCACGTCGTCGCCTGCGCGACCAGGGACAAGAACCGCCTGCGCGCGGTGCTGCTCGAGTCCTGCCCGGCCCTCGAGGCCGCGGTCGACCTGTCGGACCGGCGGTGGCTGGAGCTGCTCGCCGGGTTCGGCGGGGCGTGGGGGATCGCCCGCTCCGGGGCCGGGGGCCCGCGGGCCGAG
>UQZM01000045.1 GCA_900545615.1 uncultured Collinsella sp. | reverse complement strand
GCGCGAGAGGTCGTCCCTCGCGTCCTCGAGCGCCCTGGCCAGGTCGCGGGCGGCCTCGCACTCGTCGTCGGGGACCCACACCTCGACCACGTTGCCGACCGACAGCATGCGGGCGAGGAACTCGGCGTCGTTGCGGTCGTTCTTCCTGCGCCTGTCCGCGCTGGGCTTGATCATCTTCGAGACGGCGCCGACCACGCAGTCGACCCCCAGGCCGGAGAGCCTCTTCTGCAGGTCGAACCCCGTGACCCCGGACTCGTACACGCACCTGGCCTTCGGGTCCACGGACCGCACCCACTCCGCGACGGCGCCGGCGTCGTAGCCGAAGGTCGCGCAGCGCGCCTCCCCGGTCATGACGTCGAGGGAGACGGCCTTTATCGAGCGGGCGTGGACGTCGAGGCCGATGAAGGTGGTAGTATCGAGCATGGGAGCCCCTTCCATGAATGCGGCGTGGCCGCCGCGGCTGAATTAGACACTCACCATTGTCGGCCTAATCCGCGGTCTTTCATGCAGCAGGGGCTCTCAATGTTTTTATGTCCTGCTCATATCGTCTCTGCCGGCAGTTTGGGACACTCCTGGCTTAGTAGTCATTGGGGACGTTCTTAAACGACTAGTCAAATAAGAACGTCCCCAATGACTAGGTCGGGCACATTGCTTTGTGAGTTTATTCAATCTTCTTTAATAACAATTAAGTTGTTTACCTGCTTAAAGTTATTTATCATTTTTAAAAATAATGCTCAAAAAATCGTCCAAGAAGTCGCGTGTCATTTTTTGATGCGTCGCGCGTCAAGTGATTTGGCAAGTTCTTGGTTAGATATTGGTCAGTTTTGGGGCAACCTTGCCAAAAGCTTGACGGATGCAGATTTAGACGTCGACGAATGAACACTTCGATTGCGATTCAAGCAAAATTCTGGGCTGATTCTCGATAATCGCTTCCAATCGTCCCTTGCCGCGTGCCGCCCTCGCGTACAATCTGCTCCGACATTCGCGCGCCGTCCGGCGCTTAAGAGGGGAGGGCCCCATGGCAAACGAGATTTGGACCATCAAGCGTTGTCTCGAGTGGACCAAGGAGTACCTGGCCGAGCGCGGCGAGGAGCACCCCCGTCTTTCTGCCGAGTGGCTGCTCTGCGCTGCCACGGGTTTGGCACGCATCGACTTATATATGCGCATGGACGAGACGCTTAACGCGGCTCAGCTCGAGACCATGCACGCGGTCGTTGTTCGTCGCGCTAAAGGTGAACCGCTGCAGTACATCACCGGCAGCACGCAGTTTCGCATGATCGACGTCGCGTGCGCCCCCGGCGTGCTCATTCCGCGCCCCGAGACCGAGATGCTCGTCGAGGAAGTCCTCAATTATCTGGATGCCGAGGTGCTGAGCCCCGAGGCTGCTGCCCGTCAGCGCGTGGAGCTGCCTTGGAACGATGAGGTCGAGGAGGCACGCAAGGCCGAGGCCGCGCTGGCAGACGAACGCGCAGCCGCCGAGCGCCGTGCCGCCAACCTGACGGCCGCCGATGAGGCTGCGCTGGGTAGCGACGTGCTCGGTAGCCGCGCCTATGCCGAGGAACTGGCCGACCGCGAGGCCGAGGAAGCCGCCGCGCAGGCAGCAGAAGCCGAAGCGGCAGAAGCAGAGGCCATGGAAACCCCCGAGCCTGAGCTCGACGAATACGGCATCGCCATTGAGGACAACGACCAACAGGCGACTCCCGCGCAAGATGCCGCCGAGGCTAACGTATCTGCCCCAGCCGAGCCCCGCACTGCCCGCGTTCTCGAGGTCGGCTGCGGCACGGGCTGCATTTCGCTCTCCCTTGCCTGGGAGCGCCGCGGGCACGTTACCTGCACTGCTACCGATATCGAGCCGCGCGCCATCGACCTTGCTACCAAAAACCGCGATGCGCTTGGCCTCACGTCCGACGAGGTCGCCTTCAGCCTCACCAACCTGGTGAGTTCCATTCCCCGCGAAGAGTGGGGCACCTTTGACGTACTCGTCTCCAACCCGCCCTACATCCCCACCGATGTCATGCGCTCGCTGCCGCATGAGGTCAAGGACTTTGAGCCCGATCTGGCGCTCGAGGGCGGTGCCGACGGTCTCGATATCTTCCGCCGCCTGCTCAACGCGGCGCCCTACATGCTGCGTGCCGGCGGCCTGTTTGCCTGCGAGCTCTACGAGGGCGCGCTCGACGCCGCGGCCGAGCTCTGTCGTCAAGCAGGCCTTTCGGACGTGCGTATCGTCCACGACCTCACCGATCGTCCCCGCATCGTTCGAGCCATCGTCACCGAGCCCAAACAGCGTATTTAAGCTGAATAAATAGACATTTGCGCAAGTTTGTCCTTGCAATATACCGTAAAACTTCTACTATAGAAGGAGAAAGGTATGTCAAATCAGCTGCATCGGTACCGTATCGTGCTTGATTACATTGAACCTTGGCTTGATGAGCAGGATGAAGCTACGCTGAAGCAGATTTATGCAGACCTTTTGGTGCTCGAGAAGGAAGGTCCCAGCCTTGGTCGTCCGCTGGTTGACCGCGTAAAGGGCTCGAAGCTTCATCATTTAAAGGAGCTGAGAGTGACGTCGTGTGGTGGGCAGGTGATTCGCATCCTCTTCGCCTTTGACCCCAAGCGCCAGGCGGTATTGCTATTGGCGGGTGATAAGTCGCGAGCGGGATCGTCAAGGGCAAAATGGAACGGTTGGTATGCGATCAACATTCCAAGGGCCGAGCAAATATACCGTCGCCACGTAAGGAGGCTCGATCGAGATGGAACTGCATGAGTATATGGAATCTCGCGGGATAACACGCGACTCCATTACCGCCGAGCAGGAGAGGACTCGCGATCGTATCGAAGCCTATAAGCTTGCTCAGATTCGCAGGTTAAAAGATCTAACACAGGCGTCGGTCGCCCAGTCGATGGGCGTTTCTCAAAAACGTGTATCCGAGCTCGAGCGTGGGGAGTTGGGTTCGATGAGGCTCGACACGCTGAGCAGGTACGCAGAGAGCCTCGGCGGAAAACTGGTTGCAAGCATCGAGTTTCCCGATCGTACCGTTACGCTTGCGCGCTAAAAATCTTCAATTAACCCCCTCACTTTCACCGACTACTAGAGCCGCTCACCAAACCAACATGCGCTCTGGGCAAATAGGTTGAACGTTTCGTGCGAGAATGCCCCACAGTAAACAAACTTGCACCAGAGCGTAAGGGGCTGGCATACACATGCAGACGGTCTATCGGGTATATGAGGGAACGCGCGAGCCGCATCGGCTTGCCGTCGAGCGCGCGGCCGAGGTGCTCGGCCGCGGCGGCCTGGCGCTGATCCCTACCGAGACGGTCTACGGTGTCGCCGTGGCGGTCAACGCCTTCTCGGACGCCGTGCCCCAAGATACAGGCGAATTCCCATCGTGGCCGCGCGATCCGCAGGCTGCCGTCAATGGCGCCGCGGTCCCTGCGCTCGGTACCGGCTACCGCCGTATCTTCACTCTCAAGCAACGCGAACTCACGCAAACCGTCGCTTGGCTGGTCGATGGCGTCGAAGCACTCGACCGCTATGGCGTGGATATCCCCGAAGAGGCTCGCGTACTCGCGCGACGATGCTGGCCGGGAGCTCTGACTATCGTGGTCAAGGCGGCCCCCTGCGTGCCGACCTTTATGCGTGCCGCCGACGACACGGTGGCTCTTCGCGCATCGGCTTCGCCTGTGGTCCAAGCGCTCATCCGCGCCTGCGGCAGTCCCCTTGCCTGTACGAGCGCCAACACGCACGGCGCGCCCTCGCCGGCAAGCTTTGCCGCCGTCGAGGGTCGCATCCTGGAGGGGGTCGATGTTGCCGTCGACGCCGGTGAGACCCCGTGTCGCGACGCCTCGACCATCGTGTCGTTCCAGCACGGCGGGCTCCAGATCCTGCGCCAAGGCGCGCTTCCCGCATCAGAGATCGAGCGGGTCCTGTCCGACCCGATGCAATAGAAAGGTGTAAGCGATGTCGTTGAATCTGGGCAGCCTGGGCATGGAAGATGCTTCGTTTAACTTTGGCGGTTCCTACATCATGGCGCTCGACTGCGGCACCACCTCGGTACTTGCGACCATCGTCGACGAGTACGGATGCATCGTCGCGCAGGCACGTCGCAGCGTCAAAACCAGCTTCCCACGTCCCGGTTGGGTAGAGCAAGACCCCATGACGGTCCTTGCCAGCCAGATCGCCGTCATGATGGAAGTCCAGTTTAAGAGCGGTATCCACTCCGACCGCATTGCCGCCATCGGCATCTCCAACCAGCGCGAGACCACGGTGGTCTGGGACCGCGTGAGCGGTCAGCCGATCTATAACGCCATCGTGTGGCAATGCCGTCGCACCGCACCTCTGATCGACGATCTGGTCGAGCGGGGCGCAGAGGAGCTGGTGCGCTCCCGCACGGGACTCACGCTCGACCCGTATTTCTCGGCTTCCAAGGTGCAGTGGATCCTCGACAACGTCGACGGTGCGCGTGAGAGCGCGGCGGCGGGCGACCTCATGTTCGGCACCATCGACACCTGGCTCATCTACAACCTCACCGGCAGTCAGGTCTTTGCCACCGACTACACCAATGCCAGCCGCACGGCACTCTTTAATATCCATACGCTCGATTGGGACGACGACCTGCTGGCGCTCTTTGACGTTCCACGTTCCATGATGCCCGAGGTTCGTTGGAGCTCGGGCGACTACGGCCGCGTCGCGAGCGACATCATGACCAACATGCCGCCCATCATGGGTGTGGCGGGCGACCAGCAGGCGTCGCTGTTTGGTCACTGCTGCTTCCATCCCGGCCAGACCAAAAACACCTATGGCACGGGCTGCTTTATGCTCATGAACACCGGCGACGAGATCGTCGAATCCAAGAACGGTCTGGTCTCCACCATCGGTATCGCTGCGAACGGGAAGATCAGCTATGCACTCGAGGGCTCCATCTTTGCTGCCGGTTCCACCATGAACTGGCTTCGCAACAACATGGGCATCATCTCGAGCGTGAGCGAGTCGGCACAACTCGCCGCTTCGATTAGCGACAACGAGGGCTGCTACTTCGTTCCTGCCTTCGCTGGTCTGGGCGCTCCCTGGTGGGACCCGCATGCCCGCGGTATCGTGTGCGGTCTGACCGGCGCCTCGAGCCGTGCGACCATCGTACGTGCCGCCTGCGAATCCATGGCATATCAGAGCTACGACGTGCTGCGCGCCATGGAGCAGGACGTGGGGCTTTCGATTGAGCGCCTGTCCGTCGATGGCGGCGCCTCACGCAACGAGTTCATCATGCAATTCCAGGCCGATCTGCTGGATATCCCCGTGTTGCAGTGCGAGACGGTGGAGACCACGGCGATCGGTGCCGCGTACTTGGCGGGTCTTGCCGTCGGCTATTGGGAGGATTTGGAGGAGCTGGAGCAAAACGCTCAGATCGTCAAAGTCTTCCATCCTCACATGTCCGCCGAGCGCCGTGAGAGCAACCTCGCTGGTTGGCGTGATGCCGTCAAGCGTTCGCTCAACACCGCTCAGTAGGGTTGCGACGAGCTGCTCGATACAACAAACCGTTAAACTTATGCACGGCGCGCGGCAACAACGTCGCCATGCGTCTTGTCAGCAAGGCCATCTTCCGGCCGCAATGAAAGGGGCATCAACCCATGACCGTCACCTACGATACGTCCCGTGTGACGCTTGTCGACCATCCGCTCGTCCAGCACAAGCTGTCGATCCTGCGCGACAAGAGCACCGGCACCAACCAGTTCCGCCAGCTCGTGCGCGAGCTTGCGCTCTTTGACGGCTACGAGGCCATGCGCGACCTGCCCATGGAAGACGTCGGGGTCGAGACTCCCATCACCACCGCCACGTTTAAGCAGCTTGCCGGCAAGAAGCTCGCCATCGTTCCCATCCTGCGCGCAGGCCTTGGCATGGTCGATGGCATCCTCGACTTGGTACCCTCCGCTCGCGTGGGCCACATCGGTATGGAGCGTGACGAGGTTACCCACGAGCCGCACGAGTATTACTGCAAGATGCCCAAGGATATCGACCAGCGCATCTGCCTGGTCGTCGACCCCATGCTCGCCACGGGCGGTTCGGCCGAGATGGCCATTAGCTACCTGCGCGAGCGCGGTGTCAAGGACATCCGCATGCTGTGCATCGTCGCGGCCCCCGAGGGCCTCAAGTCGCTGACTGAGAAGGACCCTGATGTGCATATCTATACCTGCGCCATCGATGACCATCTCAACGAGGCCGCCTACATCGTTCCCGGCCTGGGCGACGCCGGCGACCGCATCTACGGTACGCTCTAGTCGTTGGGCCTTGTCGGCTACGGTCACAAATACGAAGAAATGGTGCGCGCGGGCGAGCAAAAGTCGTCCACGCGCACTTCTGTTAACGGACGTTTTGCCCTGAGGGGTTCGAAAAAACGTATTACCGTACCTGCGGCATAAAGAAGGCCTTAAGAAAACGTACAGGTGCGTATTAACCGTTTGTTTTACGGTTGTACTTTAGCGATTGGCTCGTACAATAGTCACCAATGTTTGGCTGGGACTGTGCTGTGAGGCGTTAAAAAGGAAAGCGAGGAAGCCAGTGTTTCAGATAGCCGATCTGCTCGCTATCGTTGCAGGCGCCATCGCGGGCGCAATTGCCTTCCTTCCCTTTGTTTTTACGCTCAAGCCGGTTCTTGACGATAAACAGAATGCGGACATGCTCAAGGGCATGGTGAGTCTCGCGGTCTCGGCAGTCGCCCTGCTCGTCTTTACCTTGGTTGTGTTTGCGTTGTTCGGAGAGGCATTTCGCATGTTCCTCCTGGGCGAGGCGATCGGTTTCGTGGCCTTTATGGCCGCCTGCACGGTTCGCGTCGCCAAGGCGCTGCGAGATCCTCATGAGGTCGAAAGGTAAGTCGTGGAAATTTTTGAAAAGCTGCCTGATGAGATTAATCATCTGGTCAGCGAGTTCAGCTCCACCCCTGTCGTGGGCGATCTGAGCTGCGGCATCACGCAGTACTCGTTTTGGCTGATCGTCTCCACGATCGTGCTCCTGATCGTCCTGGCCGTGTTCAAGAAGAAGCAGACCCTGGTTCCCAAGGGCTTCTTCGTCAACGGTTTCGAGTACATCATCGAGTACGTCGAGAACGATATCGGCAAGGGTGTCGTGGGTGAGAACTGGAAGAAGCACTTCCCGTTCCTGTGCTCGCTTTTCCTGTTCATCCTGATCAATAACATGATCGGCCTGATCCCGGGAATGAAGCCCGGCACCGGCGCAATCGGCTCCACCGCCGCACTCGCCATTTTCGCCTTCGTGTACTTCATCTACTACGGATGCAAGGCTCACGGCGTGATCGGCTACATCAAGAGCCTCGCCCCGCAGGGCGTGAGCTTCCCGATGAACGTGCTCGTGTGGGTCGTCGAGCTTTTCTCGACCTTCCTGCGCCTCATCACGCTTGCCGTCCGTCTGTTCTGCAACATGTTCGCAGGACACGTGGTCATGGGCTCGTTCGCCATCATGGCGAGCATGTTCATGCAGCCGCTGCTTCAGCAGGTTTCCGCGGCCCACGCCGTCGGCGCCCTGCCTTCGCTGGCCTGGCTTGCCATCCTCATCCTGATCTATGCGATCGAGCTTGTGGTCGGCGCCATCCAGGCTTACGTCTTCACGGTCCTTACCGCCGTGTATGTCTCCGAGGCAGAGGAGGTCGCGGAGGAGGAGTAGTCTTCCGTTCGTGCCTTAAAGGTAAGGCAATTCGTTAAACCGCCGGCGCCCGTACCCATGGAGCCCGGCAGTTATAAAAAGGTTATCCTGCGTGAAATAAGACACGCACGACAAAGGAGGAATCGTGGGAGTTATCGGTTACGGTCTCGGTGTTATCGGCGCTGGTCTTGCTATCGGCCTGTCTGCTCTGGGTGCTACGGGTGCTATGGCCCGTCAGCCTGAGGTCCAGGGCCGCGTGTTCACCGTCTTCATCATGGGCTCCGCTTTCGGCGAGGCTCTGGCTCTGATCGGCTTCGTTGTCGCGCTGATCGTTAAATAGCACGGAGCGTCAAGTATGAATCTTTCATCCCAGAAGAGCGCGATCGCACTCTCCGCGTCCGCGGCCGCGCTGCTCATGCCGGTTTCCGCGTTCGCCGAGGACGGCGCCGCCGGTGCGGACATCCTCATCCCTAAGATGGCGGAGTTCATCCCGGCGCTTATCGCCTTCCTGATTATCTGGATCGTGCTGGCCAAGGTCGCCCTGCCGGGCATCATGAAAACCATGGAGGAGCGCGGCAAGAAGATCGAGGAGAGCCTCGACGAGGCCGAGAAGACCAAGCAGGAGGCTATCGCCAAGCGCGCTGAGTCCGACTCGATCGTCACCGACGCCCGTCGTCAGGCTGCCGACATCGTTCTCGAGGCCCGTAAGGACGCCGAGTCCGAGCGTGCCCGTATCATCGAGGCTGCTCACAAGGAGGCCGAGGAGATCATCGCCAAGGCCCATACGACCGTCGAGGACGAGCGCAAGTCCATCTACGCCGGTGCCGCGAGCTCCATCGCCGACCTGTCCGTTGCCGTCGCCACCAAGATCGTGGGCGAGGCACTCGAGGACGATGCCGAGCAGAAGAAGCTCATCGAGCGCTACATCCAGGAAGCAGGTAGCCTGAATGCCGACTAGCCGCTATCAGGACAAGGTGCTCGAGACCTACGCGCGCTCCCTTCTAGAAGCCGCCAAGGCCGAGAACCATGTGTTCGAGGACCTCGAGATGATCGAGCGCTTGGCTTCTGCCAGCCCCGAGATCATCGCCGTGCTCGACACCATGTCCAAGCGCGACCAGCTCGACCTTCTTCCCAAGGTGGCAGCTGCCTTTAAGTATGTTGCCGAGGAAGACGAGGATGTAGTGGGCGTGACCGTCACCACGGCGATCCCGCTCGACGACGAGCTGCGTCAAACCATCACTAAGAAATGCGAGCAGGACTTCGGCCGCAAGGTATTCCTTATCGAGCAGGTCGACCCGTCTATCGTGGGCGGCCTGGTGCTCGAGGCCCGCGGCGAGCGTCGTGACATTTCCGTCAAGACGCAGCTGCGCATCGCGCAGGAGACCCTCGCAAACTCTGCTAATTCGTACGGAGGTGAAGCCTAATGTCCGAAACCCTCAATGCCCAGGATATCGCCAAGAAACTGCAGGAGCAGCTCACGAGCCTCTCCGCGACGGTCGATACGCATGAGGTTTCAACGGTCGACGAGGTAGGCGACGGCATCGCGCGCGTCTCCGGCCTCAAGAGCGCCATGGCAGGCGAGCTTCTGGAGTTCAAGAGCTCCGATACCGGTGAGACCGTCTTCGGCCTTGCCCAGAACCTTGACCGTGACGAGGTCGGCGCCGTTCTGTTTGGTGCCGTCGACTCCATCAAGGAAGGCGACGAGTGCCGCACCACTGGCCGCATTATGGATATCCCCGTGAGCCGTGCCATGCTCGGCCGCGTCGTCAATCCGCTCGGCCAGCCCATCGACGGCCTGGGCGACATCGTCGCCACGCACCGTCGCCCCATCGAGTTCAAGGCTCCCGGCGTCATCGACCGTACCCCGGTGTGCGAGCCGGTTCAGACCGGTCTGCTCGCTATCGACTCCATGGTGCCTATTGGCCGCGGTCAGCGTGAGCTCATCATCGGCGACCGTAAGACCGGTAAGACCGCCATCGCCATCGACGCTATCCTCAACCAGCGCGGCAAGGGCATGGTCTGCATCTATGTCGCCATCGGCCAGAAGGCCTCCACGGTTGCCAACATCCGTGAGACCCTCGCTCAGCACGGTGCGCTCGACTACACCATCATCGTTTCGGCCACTGCTGCCGATTCCGCCCCTATGCAGTACATCGCGCCTATGGCCGGTGCCGCTATTGGCGAGTTCTTCATGTACAACGGCGAGGACGGCAAGCCCGCCAGCGAGACCAACCCCGGCGGCCACGTGCTCGTCATCTACGACGACCTGTCCAAGCAGGCTGTGGCCTACCGTCAGATGTCGCTGACGCTGCATCGTCCGCCCGGACGCGAGGCCTATCCTGGCGACATCTTCTACCTGCACTCTCGTCTGCTCGAGCGTGCCGTCAAGATGTCCAAGAAGAACGGTTACGGCTCCATGACGGCACTGCCGATCATCGAGACCCAGGACGGCGACGTCTCGGCCTACATTCCGACCAACGTCATTTCCATTACCGATGGTCAGATCTACCTGCAGTCCGAGCTCTTCTTCCAGGGTCAGCGCCCGGCAGTCGACGTGGGCATCTCCGTGTCCCGCGTCGGTGGCGATGCACAGACCAAGGCCATGAAGCAGGTCGCCGGCAACCTCCGTCTGGACCTCGCTTCGTACCAGGAGCTCGCTGGCTTTACCCAGTTCGGCTCCGACCTCGACGAGGCTACTCAGAAGCAGCTGACCCATGGTGCCCGCATGACCGAGCTCCTGAAGCAGCCGCGCTACCAGCCGTTTGAGGTTGGCGAGCAGATCGTTACGCTGTTTGCCGGCAACGAGGGCTTCCTGGATGACCTGGAGATCGCCGACGTGCTGCCTTTCCGTGCCGAGCTCATCGAGTACATGGACAATGGCTTTGGCTCGCTGCTCGACAAGGTTCGCGCCAAGAAGATCGACGACGACACCAAGGCCGAGCTCTTGCGTGTCATCGGTGACTTCAAGCAGCAGTTCATAGCCAAGCACCATGCCGATACGACTGGATCAGAGGAGAACTAAGCCCTATGGCCAACCTTCGCGACATTAAGAAGCGAATCTCCTCGGTTACCACGACCAAGCAGATCACGCGCACGATGGAGATGGTCTCTACGGCCAAGATCCGTCGTGCCCTCGATCGCTCCAAGCAGGCCGAGCCCTATAAGGAGGCGCTGACCGACGTCATGTTGACGGTCGCCGGCGACGCCTCCTGCTCGGGCACCGATCCCATGCTGCAGAAGCATGAGAGCGTCAAGCATGGCCTGATTGTCGTCATTGCCTCGGACCGCGGCCTTGCCGGCGGTTTCAATACGACGGTGGAGCGCACGGCCGAAAAGCTCGCCGCTTCTTGGGCGAACGACGGCATCGAGTGCGAGATCATCGCGTGTGGGCGCAAACCGGCCACGTATTTCCGTGACCGCGCAAACGTCACCATGCACTTTGAGGGCAACTCCTCCGAGCCCGATTTTAATCAGGCCCGCATGATCTCCTCTCATATCTGCGATGCGTATCGTTCCGGTGAGCTTGACCGTGTCGAGCTTGTCTACCACCACGCCAAGAACCGCGTGGATCAGGAGCTTCGCGTCGAGCATTTGTTGCCGCTCGACCCCGAGATGATCGCTATGGCCCACGGTCCGCGTAAGAACGAGACCGACGCCCCTAAGCGCATCTCGTCGACGTTCGAGTTCGTGCCCTCTCCCGAGCATGTTCTCGGCAAGCTTGTACCGTCTTATATCCTGACGGTCATCTACCAGGCCCTGATCGATTCGGCGGCCGCCGAGCAGGGTGCGCGCCGCAAGGCCATGCACTCCGCAACGGAAAACGCCACCGCGATCATCTTGACCCTTACCCGCACGTATAGTCGCGTGCGCCAGGCTTCGATCACGACCGAGATCAACGAGATCGTCGGCGGAGCCTCAGCATTGGAGGAACAGTAATGGCTAATAACACCGTAAAGCTTGCGGTCGAGGAAGCCACCAAGAAGACGACTGCCGGCGATGGTCGCATCGTGCGTATCATCGGCCCTGTCGTCGACGTCAAGTTTGACGGTGCGGTGCCCCCGATCTACAATGCGCTCACGGTCGAGGCCGAGACCCCGATCGGTCATCTGAGCACGATCCTCGAGGTCGAGAGCCAGCTTCCGGGCGGCGTCGTCCGCACGGTCGCCATGTCCTCGACCGACGGCCTGCAGCGCGGCCTCATCGCCACCGATACCGGTGAGCCCATGAAGATGCCCGTTGGCCCCAAGACGCTCGGCCGCATTTGGAACGTCATGGGCAAGCCTGTCGACGGTAAGCCCATGCCCGAGGTGGAGGAGTTCTATCCCATCCACCACGCAGCGCCCCGCTTCGACGAGCTCACCACCAAGACCGAGATCTTCGAAACCGGTATCAAGGCCGTTGACCTGCTTGAGCCCTACATCCGTGGCGGCAAAACGGGTCTGTTCGGCGGCGCCGGCGTCGGCAAGACCGTTCTGATTCAGGAGCTCATCAACAACCTCGCCCAGGAGCACGGCGGCACCTCGGTGTTCACCGGTGTCGGCGAGCGTACTCGTGAGGGCACCGACCTGTTCCTCGAGATGAGCGAGTCTGGCGTTATCGACAAGACCTGCTTGGTCTATGGTCAGATGAACGAGCCGCCTGGAGCGCGTCTGCGCATCGGTCTGGCTGGCCTTACCACCGCTGAGTACTTCCGCGATCGCGGCCAGGACGTTCTGCTGTTCATCGACAACATCTTCCGCTTCTCCCAGGCCGGTTCCGAGGTTTCCGCACTGCTGGGTCGTATGCCGTCCGCCGTCGGTTACCAGCCTACGCTGGCTACCGAGATGGGCGACCTCCAGGAGCGCATTACCTCGACCAAGACGGGTTCCATTACCTCCGTCCAGGCTGTCTACGTCCCTGCAGACGACCTGACCGACCCGGCGCCTGCCACGACGTTTACGCACCTCGACGCCACCACGGTTCTTTCGCGTAGCATTTCGTCGCTCGGTCTGTTCCCGGCTATCGACCCGCTCGCGTCTTCCTCCGACGCTCTCGATCCCTCGATCGTCGGCGAGGAGCACTACCGTGTCGCCGTCAAGGTCCAGGAGCTTCTGCAGGAGTACTCCGACCTTCAGGACATCATCGCCATTCTGGGTATGGACGAGCTGTCCGAGGAGCAGCGCCTTACGGTCAACCGTGCCCGTAAGATCCAGCAGTTCCTCTCCCAGTCCTTCCACGTCGCCGAGAAGTTCACCGGCAACCCCGGTGTCTACGTCCGCGTCGAGGATACCGTCCGCTCCTTCGCCGAGATTGTCGACGGCAAGGCCGATGACCTGCCCGAGCAGGCATTCCGCTATGCTTCCACGATTGAGGACGTGCGCGAGCGCGCCCGCAAGATGGGGGAGAAGTAGGTTATGCGTATCCGCATCGTGTGCCCCGTGAGCTGCGCCTATGAGGGCGACGCTGCGTTTGTGTCGATTCCGTCCACGGATGGCGAGTTTGGCGTTCTGCCTGCTCACTCCAGCGAAATCTGCACGATCGACCGCGGTTACGTTCGCGTTTCCGATAAGGCCATGGGCACTGTCGACCACACGTTTGCCGTGGCCGGCGGCTATGCCCAGGTTGCGGACGATGTCGTGACCGTCCTCGCCGAGCGCGCTTGCGATTTGGCGACCGTCGATGCCGACAAGGTTAAAGCTGATATTCAAGGTTTTGAAGAGAAGCTGGGTAATTTGTCGGAGGATGATGCACGCCGCGCCTACCTCTATAATGAAATCGCATGGTGTAAGCTCAAGCTTGCCCAATAGTCAAACGATTTAGCGTTCGACCATTTGCGAACACATCATGCCCGGGATGGCCCAGCCATCCCGGGCATGCTTTTTGAAAGGGTAGACCTTGGATATTATCCGCGTTGAGGGTGGCCACGCCATCGGAGGCTCCGTGCCCGTTTCGGGCGCCAAGAACTCCGCACTCAAACTCATGGCGGCAACGCTTCTGGCGCCGGGCAAGACGACGCTGCAGAACGTGCCCGATATTTCCGATGTCCACGTGATGGGCAAGGTGCTCAAGGGTATGGGCGCTACGATCGATGTTCTCGACGAGCACACGCTCGAGATTGATACCTCCCAGGTCGATTCTTGGGAGGCGCCCTATGAGCTCGTTGCCAAGATGCGTGCTTCCACTGCCGTGATGGGACCCCTGCTGGGTCGCTTCCATCGCGCCAAAATTGCCATGCCGGGCGGCTGCAACCTGGGTGCTCGCAAGATCGATATGCACATTCTTGGTCTTGAGGCCCTGGGCGTTGAGTTCGATACCGCCCACGGTTACATCAACGCTAATGCGCCCCAAGGTCTGCGCGGTACCACCGTCACGCTCGAGTTCGCCAGCGTCGGTGCGACCGAGAACCTCATCATGGCCTCCGTGCGCGCGCAGGGTACCACGGTAATCGACAATGCCGCCCGCGAGCCCGAGATCGTCGATCTCGCCAACATGCTCAACGAAATGGGCGCCAAGATTGTCGGCGCCGGTACGCCTGTCGTGACCATCGAGGGCGTGGAGGAGCTGCATCCCGTTACCCATCGCGTGGTGGGCGACCGTATCGAGGCCGGTACCTTTATCGTTGCCGGTGCGTTGATGGCCGACGATTGCGGTGTCGACGTCACAGGCTTTTGCCCCATTCACTTGGGCATGGTGCTCAAGAAGATGGAGCTCATGGGCATCGACTGCGAGCGCGTCGAGGATGGCGTCCATGTGAACCGTGCCGAGCGCATCAAGCCGGTCGATATCCAGACGCTCCCGTTCCCCGGTTTCCCCACGGATATGCAGGCGCAGATCATGGTGCTCTCCGCCCTGGCCGACGGCAGCTCCGTTATCACCGAGAACATCTTCGAGAATCGCTTTATGTTTGCATCCGAGCTGGTGCGCATGGGCGCCGATATTCGCATCGAGAGCCATCACGCTATGATTCACGGCGTCAAGGGCTTCTCCGGCGCTCAGGTAACCTCACCGGATCTTCGTGGTGGCGCGGCACTCGTCGTTGCCGGCCTAATTGCCGACGGCACGACCGAGGTCTCGGCCATCCATCACATTAAGCGCGGCTACGAACAGTTTGTTGAAAAGCTGCAGGCGCTTGGTGCTCATGTCGAGCACGCCACTGTTCCCGATCCCGTCATCTACTAATGCAGGTTGCCTATGTTTAAGAAAAAGCCCATTACGGAATCTCGAAGACCTTCGACCGGCGCTCAGGCAAAAATCTATAGCCGCGATAACGTTGCCCGCTATTCCGAGCGCGCCCGTCAGCGCCGTCGCGGTCATACGGTTCGCCGCGTTGCGCTCATTGCTGTGCTCGGTGTGCTGCTGAGCGCTACGACTGCCGCCGGCCTGTGGTTTGCCACCATTATGGGCAAGCTCGGCGATTCCAACGTCATTACCGACAACCTGCGCCAGATCCTGGTTGATACCGACGAGGCAAAGGACCCGTTCTACGTGCTACTCCTTGGCACTGACGGTCGCCCGGGCGAGGATACATACCGCGCCGACTCGATTATCCTGGCGCGTATCGACCCCACGCAAAAGCAGGCGACGCTCATCTCCATTCCGCGCGACACCAAGGTCGTCTACAACGGCTCGACCATGAAGATCAACGCCTGCCATACCTACGGCGGCGCCGAAGCCATGGTCCAGGCGGTCAACGAGCTGTGCGGTGTCCAGATTTCCCACTATGCCGAGGTCAGCTTCGACGGCATGCAGTCGCTCATCGATTCGGTCGGCGGCATCGACATTAACGCAACCGACGATGTCGACGACCCCGAGCATCTCGACATTAAGATCACCGCCGGTCAGCAGCACATGGATGGCGCGACCGCCCTTACCTATGCCCGTTGCCGCTACATCTATGCCGATGGCGACTACACACGCATGCGCCACCAGCGTCAGGTGCTCGGCGCCCTCGCCAACCAGATCCTCAACAACTTCGATGCCACCAAGGTCTTCGACCTCGTCAATTCGCTGTCCGACATGCTCGTGACCGATATGAGCGTTCAGGACATCGTCTCTACGGTCAATGCCATGCGCGGCATGGATGTTGACGGCATCTATTCGGCCAACTTGCCTTCGTATGCCGATGCCAGCACCATGATTGATGGCGTGAGCTACGTCTTTGTCTACGAGGACGAGCTCAAGGAAATGATGGGGCGCGTCGACGCTGGCAAGGATCCCAAGGGCCCCAATACCATGGGCCAGTCCGATGGCTCCAGCTCTACGATCGGCGACCTGAACAACAACACGTCCGACGATTACGCTAACGGCACCGCAACCTCATCGGTCAGCTCTGACGATTCCGATGACTCAAGCGATTCGAGCGATTCGGACTACTACGAAGAGCCCACCGGCGACGGCAACGGCTACGAAGCCAACTACTAGGGTTACGCGGGCTTACCAGCCCGCGTAACGGCTCGACGCTGCGCGCCGCCCAGAGCGACAATTTGTCATTCAAAA
>UQZM01000044.1 GCA_900545615.1 uncultured Collinsella sp. | reverse complement strand
GGGGCATGCCCCGCCTCTTACACCACATCTCTGCGCGCTACCGCAAACACCGCCCGAATCCGCATTTTGAACGCGCCTAAACCGGTTCTGAAGCCGGTTTTGTGCTCTTACTCGTTTTTGGGCGCGGGGTGCTTGCAGATCACACTCATGTAGATCATGCCAAGCACGGCCGCGGTGACAGAGCCGGCGAGAATAGCGGCCTTGGCTGCAAGAACCTCAAACTGGGCCGTCGGGAAGGCAAGGCCGCTGATGAGAATCGACATGGTAAAGCCGATACCGCCCAGAATGCCCACACCGGCAATCATGTGCCAGTTAACGTTATGCGGCAGCTCGGAGAGCTTAAGCTTAACCAGGGCAAACGTCATACCAAAGATGCCGATCGGCTTGCCCAGCAGCATGCCAAAGTACACGCCGAGCGTCACCGGGTCGGTGAGCAGCGTGCTCATGTCCACGCCCACTAAGCGAACCTGAGCGTTTACGAACGCAAAGATCGGCAGGATCACAAAGTTGACCGGCGTGGAGATCAGACGCTCCATGCGGATGAGCGGCGGGGTCACGCGGTGCATGACGCGCTCGACCTTGGTGGTCGAGACGGTAAAGTCATGCTGGCCCAGGATGTGTGCCTCGTCATCGTAACGGTCATCGAGCAGCGGCAGGCACTCGCCCAACCAATCGGTAAGGCTATCGAGCTTGACGCCGCACTTGGCCGGGATGGTAAAGGCCAAGATGACGCCAGCAAGCGTGGCATGTACGCCGCTCTTGAACATGCAGAACCACAACAGCAGACCCAGTACCGAATACGGGGCAAGGCGGTAATGCTGCGTCTTGTTGAGCCACACGAGCGCGCAGGTCACAAGCGCGGCGGCGCCCAACCAAAACGGATTGGGGCTCTGACCGTAGAAGATGGCGATGGCGGCGATGGAGATGAGGTCGTCGGCGATGGCGAGCGTCGAGAAGAACACGCGCACGCCGTTGGGCACGCGATTGCCCAAAAGCGACAGCACGCCCAGTGCGAAGGCAATATCGGTTGCCATGGGGATGGCCCAGCCGTTGTGCGCGCCAGCATGGTTAAAGATCAGGTAGATGCAGGCGGGAACGACGACGCCGCCCACGGCCGCCAGCATGGGAAGCATGGCCTGACGCGGATTTTTGAGCTCGCCGACCGTCATCTCGTACTTAAGCTCAATGCCCACCAACAAAAAGAAAATCGCCATGAGGAAGTCGTTGACGAAAAGCTCAACGGTAAGACCGGCCGTAAGGTTGCCCAGACCCACATACAGCGGGGTCTCCAAAAAGTGATGGATGGCCTCGTAGGCATCGGTATTGGCGCAAATGACGGCGGCGATGGCGGCGAAGACCATGACGGCGGCGGAAATCGTACCGTTCTCGGCGATGCGTTCCCAAATGTCGTGACGCTCAAAGCGCTTGCGCTCACGAACGTTGAACAGCTGCTCAGTTGCTGCCATGGGCGGCTCCTTTCACGGGAAAGCTCCCGTCTTAAAAAAGCACGGCCCGCCCAAGTGGCGGCGCCGCGCTCTAACGTATTACGCTTGCATCTAGCCTACCCTGCACGACAAGCACGCAGGCGTGGCCGAAAAGCGGAACCACAGGTTGAACATTATTTGCTCAACGGCACGGGCACGCCTGTCCAAGAGACGACGCGGCGCATGCACAAAAAACGACCGGAGCGCGGGGCGTCCGCGATCCGGTCGTGGCGTTCGGTCAACTAAACCTAGCAGGCGGCCATGATGGGGGCAGCGACCTGCTTCTTACGGGAGAGGACGCCCGGCATCCAGACGCCGTCGTGCTCGTCGGCAATGCCCAGGCCCTTCTGAGCAGCCTCGGTCTCGCCCTCGAGCAGGACCTGCGAGCCCTCCTCCATGATGTCGGTGATGCACAGGACAATGCCGTCGGCACCCTTCTCGGCGGCGTAGGCGCGCATGGCCTCGCGGATCTCGTCGATCATGCCGAGTGCGCGGGTCTTGTCGACGGTCTCGTACTGGCCGATGAGCAGCTTCTTGCCAGCGGGCTCGAACATCTTGATGTCGTTGCCGACCATCTCGGCTGCGGTGAAGGAGCCGGACGGACGGGTGAGGAAGACCTCCATGCCAAACTTGACCGGGTCGACGCCCACCTGCTCGCCGAGCTTGGCGGCGACGGCGCGGTCGACATCGGTGGTGGTGGGGCTCTTGAGCATGAGCGTGTCGGTCATCATGGCCGAGAGCAGCAGCTTGGCCTGGACGTCGGAAAGCTCAACGCCGAGCACGTCGGCGAGCTTGGTGACGATGGTGCAGCTGGAGCCCCAGGGCAGGCAGATGTAGTGCAGCGGGCCGGCGGTCTCGAAGTCGCCGATGCGGTGATGATCGACAACGCCAAAGACCGTGGCGTCCTTAAGGCCGGCGACGGACTGGGCAGACTCGTTGTGGTCGGTGAGGACGACGAGCTGACCGGCCTCGACGGACTCGATCACGCGGGGCTCGGCGATGCGGGCGTCGGCGAGCAGCTTGGCGGACTCGGCCGGAAGCTGACCAAGGGCGCAGGCCTCGTAGATGTTGCCGGCATACTCAACCTGGTTGAGCAGCTGGGACAGGACGACGGCGCTCATGATGGCGTCGTTATCGGGGTTCTGGTGACCAAAGACAAGAACGTTTGCCATGGATATCCTCCACTTGATATGTGTACTTGGACGTAGCTATGGTAGCACGCCGATGCCGAGCCTTCGCAGACGGAAGGGGCACGGCATATTTTGGGGCAGGCATGGAGGCCAAGGCTGTCCCTTTTGCGCCATGTTGGTGCAAAGTAACCTGGCCCCCTTGCACCAGCTATTTGCCGGCGGCGCGCAGGGCTACGTAGGCGGCACCGATGATGCCGGCGTCGTTGCCGAGCGAAGCGACCTTAATGGGCGTCTCGCGCGAGGCGGAGAGCGCGTACTGCTTAAAGTGCTCGCGGACCTTGTCGAGGTAGACATCGGCCGAAGCGGAAGCACCGCCGCCGATCAGGAACATCTCGGGATCGACCACGTTGGCAATAAGCGCCAGGGCGCGGCCGAGATAGTCGGCCATGGTATCGGCAGCTGCCAGCGCGAGCTTGTCACCCTCGCGGCAGGCCTGGAACACGTCCTTGGAATCAGAAGGCCCGGTGAGCTCGATGGGCTCGACGCCCGCCTTCTTGCACTCGGCAAAGTAGTTACTCACCACGCCGGTGGCGCTGGAATACTGCTCCAGATGGCCATGGCCGCCACAGCCGCAGGTGCGCTCCTCAGCCGGGTTCAGGCACATGTGGCCAATCTCGCCGCCGGCACCCACAACGCCCGACACCACGTCGCCGTTGACGATAACGCCGCCACCCACGCCGGTACCAATGGTGACCATCACCACGTTCTGTACGCCCTTGGCAGAGCCGAGCCAGGCCTCGCCCATGGCAGCGGCGTTGGCATCGTTCTCGTATTTAACAACCGCGTCGGGGCAGTGCTCCTGAATGGCGACTCTTAGCTCGGGCAGGTTAATGGCAATGTTGGCCTTGACCTTGGCATCGCCCGATGCCGGGATGGGGCACGGAACGGCCAGGCCAATACCCGCCACAAAGGCGCGCGGAATCTGGGCCTTGGCGACCACCTGGTCGATAGCCTCGGTCACCGCGGCAAAGCCCGCGGCGTCAACGATAGGCGGCGTGGGCACGCTGGCCTTGGCCAGCAGGTTACCGTCCTCGTCGAACAGGCCCTCCTTAACCGAAGTGCCGCCGACGTCGATGCCGATGTAATACTGCTTAGGTTCCATGGGAGCCCGCCTTTCTCGTTTAAACATTGCCTGTATGGTACCGCTCCCAAGGCAAAAACCTGCCAAAAAGGGGCAGGTTTGTTTTGGCAGGTTTTATCTGGGGAAGCGCGAATGGTCACTCAATAGATCGCGCAAGACCTTCCCCAAATATAAAGGCGCCGGGAGGCGGAGACTCCCGGCGCCCGTCAAAGGGACTGTGTTGTCTGTTGGACCGCACGGTCCATCGCGGCGATAACGCCGACTAGGCCTGAAGTGCCTGCAGCTGCTTGTGGATCTCGATGAGCTCCGTCGCCATGACGCGCATGGTCTCGGTACCGGCCATCTGGTCCTCGGCATGCAGCAGAATCAACGGGGCCTCGCCGTTACGCTCGCCGTTGGCCTCCTTCTTCAGAAGCCCCATGTGAACATCGTGGCCACCGTTATAGGCCTCGTCGCCCTGCTTGATAAGCTCCTCGGCGGCGTCAAAATCGCCCTCCTTGGCCTTTTGCACGGCATTGATGTACATGCTCTTGGCGGTACCGACGTAGCTGATGATCTCAAAGCAGGTCATCTGCAGTTCGTTCATATCCTCCATGCGGAGCACCTAGCCCATCACGCTGACGCAGTGGTCGATGATGCCGGCAGCGTTCATGCGGCCGTAGTCGACCATGTTGATGACCTCGACCGGGAAACGACCGGCGGCCTCCTTCTCAAAATCGCCCTTGGTGTAGCCGATCTGCGGGCCAAGCAGCAACATGTCGCACTCGCCCAGGTGATCGTGGGCCTCGTTCATGGGACGAGCCTCGACCTCAATATCCAGACCACGGTTTGCAACCTCGGCCTGCATCTTCTGGACCAGCAGGCTCGTGGACATACCGGCATTGCAGCAGAGCATGATTTTCTTCATGGTTTCCTCCTTATAACTGCGCGGCGCGCAGACGACGACTGGTTTTATTCCTTGCGGCTATTGTGCCCACCCCCTGCATCTTTACACAAGGGAGAGAGCCGCGGGCACCGGCACCGCGTACCGGTGCCCGCAACGGTGAAAGGGACGAACGTTAGGCGTTCTACTCGGCGAGAGCCTCCTGCTTGGCGATTGCCTTCTCGGAAATCTTCATAAAGGGCAGGTAGACGGCCATGCCAATGACAATCTCGAGAGCCTGCCACACGCCGGCGCGCCAGTCAAAGCCCGTAGCGAGCAGGGCATTGATGACGGGAGGCATAGTCCAGGGCACCTGGGCGATGCAGGGGCTGATGATGCCTGCGCAGGTAAGGCCATAGGTGATGCCGATGAACAGGTCGGGAAGGAGGACGAACGGGATCATGAGCGGCAGGTTGTACACGATGGGGTAACCGTAGATAACCGGCTCGTTGATGTTGAACAGACCAGGCAGGATAGCCATCTTGGCAACGGTCTCGGAAGCCTTGTTCTTGGAGAACAGGAGCGTGTCGAGCAGGAGCATGAGGGTGCAGCCCGAGCCGCCGATGAGGGCAAAGCTGTTAACGATCTGCATGTTCATGTAGTGATCGGGCTGGATGGTGCCACCGGCGGCAAAGGTAGCCATGTTGTCGACGATGAGCATGGTCAGGATCGGCTCGACGGTAGCGCCAGAGATGGTGGACTGGTGAATACCGACGCAGAACAGCAGGTTAGCAAGGGTGTAGATGAGGATAACAGCCCACGGACCGGCGTTCATGATGCTCTTGAGCGGGCTGGAAATGCACGTGGAGATAATGGTGCACAGATCGGTGCCGGCAAACACGGCGAGCAGAGCCGCGGCAATGGCGAAGATCGAGAGGTTGAGCAGCATCGGGATCATGACGTTAAAGGAGTTGGAGACCGCGGGAGGCACACCCTCGCCCAGCTTGACCTTGAGCTTCTCGACGCCGGAAATCTTAATGAAGAGCGTAACGGAGAGCAGGGCGATGATAATGGCCGCGAACAGACCGTTGGTACCGGTGTTGGCAGTCGAAAGGGCGCCCGTGACCTCGGCAGAGGTAATCTTGCCGGTGAGCAGCGGACTCGTGGCGGCAAGCGTGGCGGTGATCTGCTGCGGCATCATGATGACGAAAGCAGAGATAGCGACGACCACGCAAGCGAGCGGGTTATCGAAACGCTTGTTCTTAGCGAGGCTGTAGCCAATCAATCCGGCCAAGATAATTGCAGAGACGTTGAGGGTGCCCAGCGTAATTGCCGAACCCCACGTCTGAAGATTGGCAAGACCCGCCGCATCGAGCGGGAACAGAGGGAACACGACGTTGTTGATAAGAACCGCGATACCCGCAAGGATATAGAGCGGTGTGATGGTCGCGAAGGCGTCACGCAGGGAACGCAGGTGAACCTGGTTTCCCACCTTCGCAGAGACCTCGGCAAACTTGTCGAGGAAGCTCTTTCCGTTGTCACTGGCCATGATTGCTCCTAACTTTCAAATCCGGCCTTTTCCTATGCGCACGGTGGCCTGTCGCCCTCTGCCACCAGATGTGCCATGTGTTGCGCGCGGCAGCGCGCGGTCTGGGCGTCCGCCCGGTCGCTAATCAACCACGTGGGTTGTGGCGACCTGTTTGAGCCAGGCCGCCGACTTCTTAAGGCGGCGCTTATAGCCGTCCATAAGGTCGACCTCGACAAAACCGTAACGGTTCTTAAAGGCATTAGCCCAAGACCAGTTATCGATGACGGCCCAGTAATGGTATCCGCGGCACTTGGCGCCCTCGGCAATTGCCTTGGCCACCCACTCCAGGTGCTGACGTACAAAGTCGACGCGGTAGTCATCCTGGATGGTTCCTTCGGCGTCACGGTTCTTGTATTCGTCCATGATGCCGATACCGTTCTCGGAAACGAACCACTCAAGATCGGGGTAGTTCTTAGCACAGTCCATGCCAAAGTCGTAGAGGCCCTGTGGGTAGATCTCCCAGCCACGGCTCTCGTTCATAACGGCGTCGGGCCATACGTACTCGTCGGCAAAGTGCGGCAGGCCGTACTGGTCGACCTTGCTCGCCGGCGCCTGAACACGCGTGGGGTGGTAGTAGTTGCAGCCGAGCCAGTCGACAACACCCTGCTTGAGAATCTCTTGGTCGCCGGCACGGAACGGGAGCTTAACGCCGCCCTCGGCCAGGCTGTCGAGTACGTCGGCAGGAAGCTCGCCCTTGGTAATAAGGTCGAGCCACCAGCGATTGTTGATGCCGCTGGTCATACGCACGGCCTCGAGGTCTGCCTCGCTGGGATTCTGCTTGGTGTAAACCGGGGTAAAGCAGTTGATCATGCCGATCTTGGCATCGGCGCGAATAGCGCCCTCGTCATAGGCGCGACGATAGTTGGCCACGGCCAGCGCATGTGCCAGCGAGATGTGATACTGCACGGTGCGAGCGCGGCTATAGTCGTGAAGCTGCGGGAACCACACGCCCTCCTGATAGCGCTGCTCGGGCTCGACGATGGGCTCGTTAAAGGTGAACCAGTACTTAATCTCCTGGCCAAACTCGTGGAAGGCGACGTCGGCGTAATGCGCGTAAGCCTCAACGACCTCGCGGCTCTCCCAGCCGCCACGGTTAAAGAGGTAGGTGGGCATGTCAAAGTGGTACAAGTTGACAAACGGCTCCAGGCCGGCCTCGCGAGAGGCGCGGAACAGCTCGTGATACCACGCAGCACCCTCCTCGTTGAGGTTGCCGTCGGCATCGAGCAGACGGCTCCACTGGATGGAAGTGCGATAGGTATTCAGGCCCAGGTCCTTCAAAATGCGAAAGTCTTCCTGGTACTTGGCCATAAAGTCATTGCCGGCATAAGAGCCAACGCAGTTGTAAAACGAACCCAGATCCTGGATGGACCAGGTGTCCCACAGGTTCTCGAGCTTGCCGCCCTGGTTCCACTGACCCTCAGTCTGTGGGCCGGACATAGCAGCGCCAAAGAAGAAGTCACGGGGCAGCTGATACTGAGCCATCAAAGTCCTCGCTTTCGTGTCTAGAGCTTTCGGTTGGAGACGGGCTTGCTTTGGCAGGCAATCCGGCGCGGGCGCGCACCAGGTATCTGGATACCCTGCCCGCCAAAACAAATCCGTCCCCAAACAGCACAAGCAAACGCCAATGCATCTCGCTTGTTGTCTGTAACTATAGCGCTCTAATTTATTATGTAAAGCGTCTTTTTTATTTTTCTTTATCGAACTTCTTTGATGAAAGCCATATGGATGCTTTTTAAGTAGGTATACTCTCTTTATATCAACGCAAATATGAAGGGAGGATTGCATGATTCCCAAATACGAGGCGATAGCTGCAGATATCCGTCGAAGCATCGAGGACGGCTCCCTTAAGCCGGGCGACAAACTGCCCACCGTCGTAGAGTTTTGCGAGCTGTATAGCGTTTCCAAGATCACCGTCAAGCGCGCGATTGAGCAGATCACCGAGGAAGGCCTTATTACCAGCCGGCGCGGATCGGGCACCTACGTCAAGGACACGGCGGGGCTTCCCGGCCAGGTGTTTTTCCAAGGCAAGAACGACCGTGCCCAAGGCTTTTCGTACGAGCATCGCGGGGAGAAAGTGACCTCGGTGGTCTACGATTTCTCGATCGTCAATCCGCCGGCAGAGGTTGCGACCCAGCTGGGAATGGCCGAAGACGACTTTGCCTATCACATCGTGCGCGTACGCGAGGTCGATGGTCAGCCCATCGTTATTGAGTACACCTATATGCCACTCGAGCTGATTCCGGGTCTTAAGAAAAAAGACCTGTACGCGTCGGTCTACAGCTTCATCCGCGAGCAGTGCGGACTCAAGATCTCGAGTTTCCACCGTACCATTCGCGCTGTCGCGGCAACTGAAGAAGAGGCTGAGCGCCTGGATACCAAACCCGGCTCTCCCCTGCTCGAACTCAACCAGATTGGCTTCTTGGATAGCGGCACCGCGTTTGAATATTCTGTCTCGCACAACGTAGGCGACCGCTTTGAGCTGCACAACGTAACGCTGGCCTAGTTTTGTAATCCGGTGGGTGCTCGTTTTGAGCTGTCTTACGCGGCACCCGCACAACCTTATGGGAGTATGCACATGTCCGATTTGATTAAACTCACGCCGATCTTCCACGAGAAGATCTGGGGCGGTCGCCAGCTGGAGACCGTATTTGGTTACGACATTCCCGAGGGTCCCATCGGTGAGTGTTGGGCTATCTCGGCCCACCCCAACGGCGACTGCCAGATCGCGGAGGGCCCGTACGCCGGTCACACGCTTTCGTGGCTGTGGGCCGAGCACCGCGAGCTCTTTGGTAACTGCGAGGGCAAGGAGTTCCCGCTGCTCATTAAGATTCTAGACGCCAAGGACGACCTTTCGATCCAGATCCATCCCAATGACGAGTACGCCGCCGAGCACGAGAACGGCAGCCTGGGCAAAACCGAGTGCTGGTATGTACTGGACTGCGAGCCCGGCGCCACGATCATCGTCGGACAGCGCGCGCACGACCGCGCCGAGGCCGCGCGTATGATCGAGGACGGCCGCTGGGACGACATGCTCAACGTGCTGCCGATTCACAAGGGCGACTTTTTCCAGATTGATTCCGGTACCGTCCACGCCATCAAGACCGGCACGCTCATTTTGGAGACGCAGCAGTCGAGCGACGTGACATATCGCCTGTACGACTACGACCGCCCTGGCACCGACGGCAAGCTACGCCCACTTCACATTGAGCAGAGCCTCGACTGCATCGACTTTGATGTTCAGGCTCCGACCGACGGCACCGTGTCCGCGCCCGAGGTCGACGGCGTGACCGAGCTCGAGTCCAACCCCTGCTACACCGTCGATCGCGTGCGCGTCGACGGCAGCAAGACCCTCAACCAGCGCTGGCCCTTCATGTGCCTGTCGGTCATCGACGGCGAGGGCACCGTCTGCGGCAACCCCGTCCACAAGGGAAGCCACCTGCTGGCCCCGAGCACCGTCAGCTCCATTGACCTCGAAGGCAAGATGGAACTGATCATCAGCCACCTGTAGGTCACCGGTCCCCAAGCGCTCGCCGGGACGGGGCGCCTCCGCCTAGCAACAACAATCAAAACGCAACAAGGGGCTCTTCCGTTCATCAAAGGAAGAGCCCCTGCTATACATAACGAATCAAGGTGCCTATAGGTAGACCTTTTCGAGAAACGATAAGGTGTCCTGAAGTCGCGCCCTTTCCTTACGGTTGGTCTGCCGATTTACATACGAAGCAAAGTTCGTAAGAAAATCCTCCGCATCAACCCTCATTTGCCCCGTTAGCTCCAAACGCGCCGAGGACGACAACAAGCCGGCAAGTCGAGCAACATCCGAACGGTGCTTCCGCCGATCAATGTTGTTGCAACGACGTCCCTCTTCATAACTTCTGTTGATATCAATGTGCGCACGCATCTTGAGGGGAATGATATGGAGTGCATCGAGCAACGTAATGCCCTCTACGTTCGTTGCGTTGTCGCGAATAAATTCGTAGTAGCCATCGTCGAGGATAATTGCCGAGAGACTTGATACGGCCCCGTCAAAGGAAAGAGGTGCCACTTCGCTCGTTTCGTCTTCGAGCACAAAATCAGGATGTCGGGCAAATAACTCAATTTGGCCGGGATAGTCTAGGACTTGCCTTGATCCTTCGGGCAAACAGAACCGATAGTAAGTGCACTTTCCATCGCCGACTTTTCCAGTCTCATATCCGGCAGCTTTGATAAATGCCCATAATGCAGTGGCAAATTCAACGCCTTCCCCATCAACAATTACGACGACATCCAAGTCTTCAGTAGCTCTAAACGAATCGCCCTCATTGTCAAACAGAACGCTGCAGGCTCCCCCACCAATAAGGACGTAACCGCCTTTACAGCCGCTCATGGCATCGGCAAATCGCTCTATTCCTCTCACTTTTGACATATCGTCCTCCTGAGCTGTTCGACCGCGTCGAGCAGACGATCTTCTTTGTAATCTGCTTTTGCGCAAGCAACGTATAAGGAAAGCGGGTCGACACACTGCAAACCCGTCGTGTCAAAACTAATATCGGACGGCGCGTCCACGGGATACGACCAGATCTCAATCTCGATAGCGGCCGGTTCGTACCACTGGGCCTCCAACCATCTGTCGCCCATATGCCCTCTTAAGGTATCTACCTGATTCTTTTCGAGAGCAACGGTTGGGACAGAATCATTATGAGCAAGGTCGGACATATAGCTAAGTGCAGACACGCCGGAAAGTAGTGCATCGACGGCACGTAGCTCTGTTCTCTCGATAACCTTCTTGAGCCGGATTCGCTCTAAAACTGGCGTGCGAAGATAGTCCTCAAACCCATTTAACAGTGCCTCGGTCGACAAATCGGCATCGGACAGCACACGCTTTTTGCCGTCCCGTGCGATTAGCCCAGGAGCAATAGCGGCGATTTCCGAAAGATAGCCGCTGACGCTTGCCGCGCTTTTGCCACACAGACGCGCTAGGTCGCCGGCGGAGCAGTCAACCCATCGTCCCGCGATGAGATTTAGGACGATTCGTTGAGATTGGGGCGAAAGCGGAGCAGCGGGAGAAGCACCCAGCACCTCATCGGAAATAACAGCACCGATAAACGGCAGAAACGCATTTCGCTCATCTCGGATATATGCGATCCCCTCCGAAGAAAGCGCGCGCATAAAGCCTAAATCCATAGCATCCCAGCAAATTGCCACCGGGCGAGCATCTATCTTGCGCACTGCATTGACGAGATTTCGCGCCGAAATGACACTGGGCAGTTCTTTTGGTTCGGCAACAATAAAACGGCCTTGCTCAGACATGCCGAGCCGTGCCAAGCGAAGCGAATACCGCTCAAGATACATGCGAGGAATCTGCATCTCAATTGGCTCCGGGTCGATGGAGAGCTCTAAAGAGAAGAGTCTTTTTGGGAGACAATTTAGCAGCATGTCCAATCACCATTTTCATTTTAGTTACATTTTAGTATATATCTGAAATTATACTGAATCGTATAAATTGCTCAATCCCTGAAGCCATAAGAAACAATCCAAAACGCAACAAGAGGCTCCCCCGTCCATGTACGGGAGAGCCCCTACTCACATCTATTTATCTATCAGCCCACCCGGCTCTCCAGACCAAAAAGCGGACGAGCAGAGCGACGTTCGCAAGCAACGTTGCCTGAGGACCTGGGAGGGCGTATGGGGCAACATCGATCGCGAGTTCCGCACGCAAAGGAGGCCACTTAATGTGGCCTCCGTCTTGCGCAGGACTGCCCGAGCAGGCGATGTTGCCCCATACGCCCGCCCAGGTCCGCCGGGATCACGACAGTTTGACGATCGGTGCAAAACCTTTCATTAGCTTTTTGGTCTGGCCGGTCTTTTCGAATTGAACCTCGATCATGTCTCCGACGACCGAGATCACGGTACCCGTGCCAAAGGTCTTGTGGCTCACGGTATCGCCTGCGGCAAAGTCCTGCGACGCGCTAGCGCGATCGACCTTGCGCTCCACTGTCGGCGACACCTTAGATGACGGCTTTTTGGCTCGCGGCGCACCCGAACCAAAGGTCGAGGCAACACGGCCGGCGTCGGGCGAGACCCCACGATGGCGCTCGGTCCCGTAGCTGCTGCCGCCAAAGAAATCGTCAAAACTCGATCCACCGCGCGAACCGGAACCGCCGGTCGAGCGCGTATGCGAACCAAACACCTTGCCGCCGTACATATCCGAGCCCATGCCCGAGCCAAAGGTGCCGTGACGGTCGCCGCGTTTCTCCCAGCCCGTGCCCTCAAAACCGGCAGAACCGATGCCGCTAAACTCGATATCCTCAAACGGAATCTCGTTGAGGAAGCGCGAGCGCGGGTTGGCAGAGGTCGAGCCGTAGGTGCGACGCGTAGCCGCATAGGTCAAGAACAGGCGCTTACGGGCGCGCGTGATGGCGACGTAGGCCAGGCGACGCTCCTCCTCGAGCTTGCCCGGGTCATCGCCGCCGCCAAAGTCGTGCACGTGCGGGAAGATACCCTCCTCCATGCCGGCCACGAACACCGCCGGGAACTCCAGGCCCTTGGCGGAGTGGATGGTCATCATGGTGATGGCATGCGTCTCGCCGGCCAGGGAATCCAAGTCGGAGCGCAAGGCCAGCCACTCCATGAGCGCCGGCAGCGCCTTACAGGTGAGCGGACCGTAGGTGCGCTCGATCTCGTCGGCATGCACGGCACCCGCCGGCAACTCTGTTGGCACGGCATACGCGTTGCCCGCGATGGCGGCGGCCAGGGCATCCTGCGGAGACAGCGCCGGAGCGGCCAAGCTATCGAGCGGATTGGAGCCCGCGGCGTCACGCGCACCAACGAGCGCCTCAAACGAGGATACCGGGGCAGACGGCCCCGGTTCGGGCGCAGGCGCGCTCACCACGACGGGCTCGGGCTCGGCGCTGACAGGCACATCGGCAACACCGGCAGCGCGCAGCTCTTCCAAGCTCTCGAGCGTACCTTCGATATCCTCGTGCGTCTCCTCAAATTCGGCAGCGACACCCAGGAATTCCTGGATGTTCTCGGCGCGGCTCTCGGACTCCATGGTGCCCTCGGCGCGGAAAGCCTGCAGTAGGCCCGTCTTATCGACGATCATCTCGACAACGTCCTTGAGCTCGCCGTCCATGCGGCGACCCTCGCGCACCAGTGACACAAAGCTCGACAGGCCATTGCGCACCTTGGCGCTAAACATGCCGGTTTCGGCGCACGCGATCTCGCAAGCCTGGAAGAACGAGCAACGGTTGTCGCGCGCCAGCTGCTCAATCTTTTGGATCGAGGTGGAGCCGATGCCGCGGCGCGGCGTGTTGATGACGCGCTTGACGCTCATCTCGTCTGCCGGGTTCACGATCATCTTGAGGTAGGCCATGACGTCGCGGATCTCGGCACGATCGAAGAATCGCGTGCCGCCCACAATCTTGTAGGGCACGCCTGCGCGCAGGAACATATCTTCGAGGATACGCGACTGGGCGTTGGTGCGGTAGAACACAGCAATATCGTCGTAGCTCGTGCCCTTGGAGTGCAGCTTTTCGATCTCGCCGGCAATCCAGCGGCCCTCGTCGCGCTCATCGCTTGCCTGGAAGGCCTGGATCTTCTCGCCGTCGCCCTCGGCCGTAAACAGGCGCTTCTCCTTGCGCTGCGAGTTGTGACGCACCACGGCGTTGGCGGCGCTCAGGATATGACCCGTGGAGCGGTAGTTCTGCTCTAGCTTGACGGTCTTGCAGTTTTTAAAGTCCTTCTCAAAGTCCAGGATATTGGTGATGTCGGCGCCACGCCAGCTATAAATGGACTGGTCGTCGTCGCCCACGACCATGAGGTTTTGGTACTTGGCGGCCAGCAGGTTGGCGATCTCGTACTGGACGTGGTTGGTGTCCTGATACTCGTCGACGCTAATGTAGCGGAAGCGCTCCTGGTACTTGTCGAGCACCTCGGGGCGGGTGCGCAGCAGCTCGAGCGTGCGCACGAGCAGGTCGTCGAAGTCCATCGCGTTGGCGGCGCGCAGGCGGCGTTCCAGCTCCAGGTAGACCTGCGCGGCCTTTTTGTCGTTGGGGCTGTCGGCGGATTTGAGCATGTCCTCGGGGCCGATCATGGCGTTTTTGGCCGAACTGATCTTGCTGCGGATCATATTGATGGGGAATTGCTTTTGCTCGATACCGAGCGCCTGCATAATATCGCGTACCATGCGCTTGGAATCGTCGTCATCGTAGATGGTGAACTGACCGGTGTAGCCCAGCAGGTCAGCGTCCTCGCGCAGCATGCGCACGCACATAGCATGGAAGGTGCACACCCACATGCCGCGGGTACCGCTGGGGATGAGTGCCGCCAGACGCTCGCGCATCTCGGCCGCGGCCTTGTTGGTAAACGTGATGGCAAGGATCTGCCAGGGCTTAACGCCCAGGTCGCCGAGCATATGTGCGATGCGGAAGGTCAAGACGCGGGTCTTGCCCGAGCCGGCGCCGGCAAGCACCAGCAACGGACCCTCGGTGGTCAGGACCGCCTCGCGCTGGGCGGGATTAAGGCTGTCGATGTCGACGAGCGGCTTGGGTGCCGGCGCGGGGGCGTCGTAAATGTCGAGCGGGACGAGCTCGGGCTCCGGCGCAGCGGGGGCGGTGTATGCATCGAGCGGCACGGATTCCGGCGTGGGCGGCACGGGTACCGCGGCGTTCTTTTCCCAGGGCAAGGGCTGGGTCATGGGCGACTCCTCATCTGACGGACGGCGCGCCTGCGGGCGGCGCCATAGTTTGAGCCGTACCAGTATACCGAGCCGCGCGGACACCGACGCAAATCACACCACGACTCCGCGCGTCACCGTCAGGCCCGCCCCAACGGATTTGGTGCAATGGGGTCAGGTTACTTTGCACCAATCTATTGACAATCACGAAACCGCCGATGTCATGGCAGCAGCAGCGAGCGACGGTCAGGGCGAACAAATTGGCATGAAAAGGGGGTGGCATAGACCTTTTGGTCATGCCACCCCCTTTGAATGACAAGTTGTCGCCCTGACCGCCGCGCAGCGTCGACTAAGTTAGAGGCCGAGCATCGGCTCTAAGACGAAGAAGTACGCAAGCACCACGATGCCCAGAATGATGCGGTAGACGCCGAAGCACTTGAAGTCGTGACGGCGGACGAAGCCCATAAGCCACTTGATAGCGATGAGCGAAACCACAAAGGCCACAACGCAGCCCACGCCCAAGATGGCGACCTCGTTGGCACCGAACGTACCGCCCTTGATGAAATACTTGACCAGCTTGAGCGCACTCGCGCCAAACATGACAGGGATGGCCAGGAAGAACGTAAACTTGGACGCCACCGAACGCGTGCAGCCCAAAAGCAGGCCGCCGATGATGGTGGAACCGGAGCGCGATGTGCCCGGAATCAGCGAGAGCACCTGAAAGCATCCGATACCCAGTGCGGTCTTCCAACTTAGGTCCTCGAGCGTGGTGATGGAACCAAAGTCCAGATCCTCGTCATCGTCCTCGTCCTCGGCAACATCTGCCACGGGCGCCGCAAAGTGTGCACCGGCGGGACGTCCACCCGACACCACAGCACGCGAACCAAACGAACCGGCAACGGCCATTTCCTCGCGCTTGCTGGCACGCCAGTTCTCGATCACGATAAACAGCACGCCGTACACGATGAGCGCCAGCGCCACGACGGGAGCGTTATAGAAATGCTCCTCCATCCAGTCGTTGAGCGGCAGGCCAATCGCCGCGGCGGGAATACAGCCGAGCACGATCTTGCCCCACAGCACCCAGGTGTCGCGACGGCCCTCCTTGCCCTTGCTAGGCGAGAACGGGTTGAGCTCGTGGAAGAACAGCACACAGACGGCCAGAATGGCGCCAAGCTGAATCACGACCAGGAACATATTCCAGAACGTCTCGCTCACGTTCATCTTGACGAACTCGTCCACCAGGATCATGTGGCCCGTCGACGAAACCGGCAACCATTCGGTGATGCCCTCGACCAGGCCCATGAAGGCAGATTTTAGAAGCTCGATAATATCCAAAGGGACCCCCTCGTTTGACACCCGCCGGTAGATGTTCTGCGGACGATGCGGGCGATGTCCCATTATCAACCGTAACGGCGTGCCCAAACCGACCCTTACCAAAAAACTCGCCCGTTCACAGAATTGCGAGCGGTCAAACTGGAATCCTTGGGTATAACTGCAACAAGGTAAAGTGTCCGGCGGCCAACGCACCCGCGTCCGCCCGACGCACGAGCCCCGCGCCCGTGCGATAGACCAAGGAGGAAACCATGAACGAGGGCTACACCAAGGTATTTGTTTCACTCGACGGTACTGAGCAGCAGGATTTTGTGCTCGCGCGCGCCATCAAGGTCGCCGCGAACAACGGCGCCAAGCTGATTATCGGGCACGTGATTGATTCGACGGCGCTCGAGAGTGCCGGAGCCTACCCGGTCGACCTAGTTAATGGCTTGGAGGAGGCCTTTAACAACTCGATCGCCAAGCAGCTCGAGGAAGCCAAGGCCAATCCCGACATTCCCGAGGTCGAAGTTATGATTCGCGCCGGCCGCATTCGCGAAACCCTCAAGGACGAGATGCTCGACGTGGTCAAGCCCGACCTGGTGCTCTGCGGTGCCCGCGGCCTATCCTCGATTAAGTATGCGCTGCTGGGCTCGATTTCGACGTTCCTGCTGCGTAACACGGACTGCGACATTTTGGTCGTGAAGTAGGTTCCTTCCCGTCGGCGCAAGGCCTGCGGGGTTATCACGCCGACGTCCTCGCCGCTTCGCGGCTGCGGGATGTCGGCTTAGATAGCCCCTCCCGGCCTTGCGCCTTCGTCACCGTACTTCAACGAGTTATCTGATTAAAAGATGGCGTGCCGCCCCGTTTGGGGC
>UQZM01000043.1 GCA_900545615.1 uncultured Collinsella sp. | reverse complement strand
TGGTGGGCCGTCAGGGGGTCGAACCCTGGACCTTGGGATTAAGAGTCCCCTGCTCTACCAACTGAGCTAACGACCCGATATCAACACGAAGCAAGAACTGGGGTGGGTAAAGGGACTCGAACCCTCGACCTACGGGACCACAACCCGTCGCTCTAGCCAACTGAGCTACACCCACCGTGTCCTGTGCGCTTCGCGCTCGACTATTATTGCAAGGAACGCCACGCGATGCAAGCCCCAATTTTCAAGAATTTTGAAAAGAGTTTTTCGAGACCATTTCGAGCAAATCCCACCGGTTTCATAGGAGTAAACTTGCCCCACTGCAAATCCTCGAAAGGACCGTCATGAAAGAACTCTCCAACCGCACGGCAAGATTTACCGATTCGGTCATCCGCCGCATGACACGCATCTCCAATAAGTACGGCGCTGTCAATCTCTCGCAGGGCTTCCCTGACTTCAATCCCCCGGCGCAGCTGCTCGATAGCCTCAGCACCATCGCCGCCGATCCCAAGCCGCTCTATCACCAGTACTCCATCACCTGGGGCTCCCAGGCCATGCGCGAGGCGCTTGCCGCCAAACAGGAGCACTTTATGGGCATGCCGGTGAACCCCAACGAGAATATCGTAGTCACCTGCGGCTCCACCGAGGCCATGATGGCCGCCATGATGACGGTCACGAACCCCGGCGATAAGGTCGTCATCTTCTCGCCGTTCTACGAGAACTACGGCGCCGACACGATCCTTTCGGGTGCCGAGCCCATCTACGTGCCGCTCAACCCGCCCACATTCGACTTTGACCGCGAGACACTCGAGGCGGCCTTCCGCGACAACGACCCCAAGGCCATCGTCCTGTGCAACCCTTCCAACCCCTGCGGCAAGGTCTTTACGCGCGAGGAGCTCACCTTTATCGCCGACCTCTGCAAAAAGTACGACGCCTACTGCATTACCGACGAGGTATACGAGCACATCGTCTACGCGCCCCACGAGCACGTCTATATGGCCACGCTGCCCGGCATGTTCGAGCGAACCATCAGCTGTAGTTCGCTGTCTAAGACGTACTCCATCACCGGCTGGCGTCTTGGCTACACCATTGCCCCGGCCCAGATCACCGAGCGCATCAAGAAGGTCCACGACTTCCTCACCGTGGGTGCCGCCGCTCCCCTGCAGGAAGCTGTCGTCACCGCCCTCAACTTCGACGACAGCTATTACCAGGAGGTCCTCGACCTCTACACCGCCAAGCGCGACCTGTTCTGCCAGGGGCTCGATAGCATCGGTCTTGAGCACAACGTGCCGCAGGGCGCTTACTACGTCATGATGGACATCTCTGAGTTTGGCTATGACAGCGACCTCGAATTCTGCGAGGATCTCGCGTCTAAGGTGGGCGTGGGCGCAGTGCCCGGCTCGAGCTTCTTCCGCGAGCCCGTCAACCATCTGATTCGTTTCCACTTTGCCAAGCGGAACGAGACGCTTAATGCGGCACTGGAGAACCTCAAGTCTCTACGTGATAAAATCAAGCCGCGCGGGTAAGGACGGCCCGGCAGCTAAAGTAGCCAAAGAAGCCTCGCACCGCCCGCCGCGTTGCGAGGCTTCTTTTTATAACGCATTCTTAAATAGTTTAGAGCCCTATACTTTAGTCACGGAGCAACTCGTCCCAGAGAGAGGAATACTATGGCAGAACAGCAGCTTATCGGAGCGCTCGAGGCCGGCGGCACCAAGATGGTCTGCGCCACGGGCTATGCAGACGGTACGGTCCTGGAGCGTGAGCAGATCGCGACCACGACCCCGCAGGAGACCGTTGAGGCCGTCAATGCATGGTTTGCCGACAAGGGCATCACCGCGCTGGGCATCGGCGCCTTTGGCCCCACCGCAGTCAACCCCGCGTCGCCCCAATACGGCAAGATCCTGGAGACGCCCAAAACGGCATGGCGCTACTTTGATCTGCTGGGCACCATCCAAAACGAGCTCAATATTCCCTGTGGCTACGACACCGACGTCAACGTTGCCTGCTTGGGCGAGGTCACCTTTGGTTGCGCCCAGGGCCTCACCGACGTGGTCTACCTGACCATCGGCACCGGCGTGGGCGCCGGCGTGCTCTCGGGCGGCAAGCTCGTGCACGGCATGATGCATCCCGAGGCCGGCCACATCCTGGTCACGCGCGACCCGCGCGACACCATCGGCGAGCATAGCGCCTGCCCCTTCCATGACAACTGCCTCGAGGGCCTCATCGCCGGCCCTGGCGTTAAAAAGCGCTGGGATGGCAAGAGCGCCGGAGACATGGCCGATGACCCGGAGGCCATGGACCTGCTCGCAGGCTATCTGGCACAGGCGCTCATGACCTACACGCTGTGCTACGCACCGCAAAAGATCATCATCGGCGGCGGCGTGGCCGACCACACCCCCATCGTGCCGCTCGCACGCAAAAAGTGCGCCGAGATGCTCAACGGCTATATCGTCACGCCCGAGGTCAACGACATCGATTCCTATATTGTCAACAACAGCCTCGAGGGCAAGCAGGGCATCATGGGCTGCCTGGCCCTGGGCGCACAGGCGCTTCAGTAGCAGACGCACCCACAGGGCGTGGCGCGCTCGGCAAATCCAACCTACGGAACGACGCCACCACGCCTCATATAACCCCTCAAATAAAAAAGGCCGCCTAGGACCAAACAATACGTCCTAGGCGGCTTTTTTGGCGCACATCAGCCACCGTAAGAGATATCGGAGCACAACGCCCGTTGCCGCTCCACAGCAGTCGATCATCACATCAGTGATCATGCCGGCGCGTCCCGGCACAAAGAGCTGAATCGTCTCGTCGATCGAGGGAATCAGCAGCAGGAACACCGCCGTGGGCAGTAGCACGTCAAAGGTGTGCCGGCCCTCAAAATCAAAGGCGTGCGTTGCCAGGATGCCGAGCACCATATACTCGGTAAAATGCGCGCACTTGCGAACAACAAAGTTGGTCACCCATTCATATGGAAGTCCCACGCCGTGCAGGAAACCGCGGATAGCTTCCATGACCGTTAGGCTCAGCGAACCCGACCCCGAGCCGGGAACCAGCGAATTGCCCCAAATCAAAAGCGCCATCAGGCAGGTAACAACCGCCCATTTTCGATTGATCTTAACCATGCAGAAGTTATGCCTCCGCGCGGAGCGGCGCGAAGCTGGCGGTACCGCCCTCGATAACGCTCAGATAAGCACGGCCCGTACGCTTGGCGGTAGAGGACTGCAGGCGCTCGATCTCTTCCTCGAGGATCTGATTGACGCGCTCGTGACGACGATTTTCCATAATGCCGGCGGCAATAGCCTCGGCCCGCTCGATGCTCTCGCGCGAGATACGGGCAGTATCCTCGGGGAACACAGCGCTGTGACGGCCGACATAGGCGGGGGCAGCAGGCTGAGGGGCAGCGACGGGAGTGGGGGCTGCAACAGTAGCAGGCTCGTCAATCTCATCCAGGATCGCGGTGGCGGCGGCCCACATGTCCTCGTGGCCCGAGTAATCGGCCATGGGGACATCAACCTCGAGCGAGGCGTCCGGAAGGTCGCCGGTGTCGATGCGATCTTGGGCATCAATCGATGCGGTGATGGCTGCAGGCTCATCGAGGTCATCGAGATCGATGTCCACGGCACCGGAGATGATAGGCATGCTGGCGAGGTTTGCGTTGTACGGCGCAGCCTCGGCCGCCTGCTGCTGGGCAGGAGCGCCCCACAGCGAGCTTTCGGCGGCACGGCGGGCGGCAACGGCCTCCTCGTCCGCAGTCATGGCTTCATCAACGTACGAATTGTCGGCAGAAGCGTTCGCATCCGCCGAGGTAGCACTGTAAGCGTTATTGGCTGCCGCGTTGGCAACGAGTGCCACGAAAGCCGCCGTGCTGCCCGCAGGGGCGGCCTGGGAGCCCGACACGGCGCGTGCCGCGGCGGCGATGTCGTCGCGATTGAAGGAGCCGGTCTGCCCGCCGTTGGTGAGCTCGTCGATGGCGACTTGATAGACGTCGCGCGAGTGTGCAGGGTCGCAGCTCACCGGCGAATCGTCGTCGAGCATACTGTCGATCATGGACCAAGCCTCGTCCTCGTCCATAGCATCTGCGGCTCGAGCGATGGTAGGGACACCATCATCGGCATGACGGCGCTGGAACGCACCGGTCAGGCCGGAAAGGAATGCCGAGGTAGACTGCTCCGCCTGAGCCTGAGAAGCAGAAGCCGCAGCGTAAGGAGTCGCATCCTGCTGCTGAGCTGGAATCGAGGCGGTCTTGAACTCGCTTTGATGCTGATTGAGATTGGCGGCACCGCCCATGGCATCGGGCTGGAACAGACGCTCTTCACGCTGCGCACGATACTCGGAGATACCCAGCGAGGCGGCATAGATACCCACGCCCGCCACCGCGCCCACGGCGAAGGGAACCGCACCCGCCACGACCGTCTCGTTCACCGACGAAAACGGCAGCGTCGCGGCATACATAACCACGGGAGCGGCAAGGCCGATCCCGCACGAAAGTCCGGCAAGGACTGCTCGTTGTGTTGCATCAGAAGAAGCCATGAGCTCTCCCCATCTTCCAGCACCCAAATCGCATCATTCAGTTGGCTGCGCGAGAGAAGATGAAGCGGGGCTATGCCCCAAAGCAACGGTATATGGTTCGTTTCATCTGCGTTTTCCGTCGCGAAGCTTAAAAGCTATTATGCGAAACCGCCCCGTCGATTGCAAGCGACGATGTCGGATTGAAACGGGAAACCTGCTGCTCGTCGGTCTTATGGTTAAAAATAAGCGCGGAGCGGCGATATGGAAAAGGGCCGAGGCTCAAAGCCCCGACCCTTTATCGCATTGATGGCTATCGCTGCGTGTGGATGACAACCTAGAACGTCTGCTCGTAGTCGCTGTGCTTTTTGGCCGAACGCACCAGGAACTCCTGGTTGGTGTTGGTGCCCTTAAGACCCTTGATAAACGATGCGGCTGCGCGCTCGGTGTTGTTCATGCCGGCAAGAATGCGACGCAGGCCAAAGACAAACGGGCGCATCTGCTCGTCGACCAGCAGATCCTCGTTGCGCGTACCGGAGGCAACGGGGTCAATGGCCGGGAAGATACGACGGTCGGCAAGATCGCGGTCGAGCTTAAGCTCCATGTTGCCGGTGCCCTTGAACTCCTCAAAGATGACTTCGTCCATCTTGGAACCGGTGTCGATGAGGGCAGAGGCCAGGATGGTGAGCGAGCCACCGTTCTCGATATTACGGGCTGCGCCCAGGAAGCGCTTGGGCGGATACAGGGCCGCCGAATCGACGCCGCCCGAAAGGATGCGGCCCGAGGCGGGCGCCGCCAAGTTGTAGGCGCGGGCAAGACGCGTGATGGAGTCGAGCACCACCACGACATCGCCGCCCAGCTCCACGATGCGCTTGGCGCGCTCGATGACGAGCTCGGCCACGCGGGTGTGGTTGTCGGCGGGCATATCGAAGGTCGAGGCCACGACCTCGCCCTTAATGGAGCGCTGCATATCGGTGACCTCTTCGGGGCGCTCGTCGACGAGCAGGCAGATGAGGTGCACCTCGGGGTTGTTAATCGAGATAGACTGGCAGATCTTCTTGAGGATCGTGGTCTTGCCGGCCTTGGGCGGGGACACGATCAGGCCACGCTGACCCTTGCCGATCGGCGACACGATGTCGATGGCGCGACCGGTAATGGAGTCCTTGCCGTGCTCCATGCGCAGCGGCTCGTTGGGATAGACCGGAGTGAGGTCACCAAACTTGGGGCGGTTGCGAATCTGCTCGGGGTCTAGACCGTTGACGGTCGTGATTTTGGCGAGGCCGGCGCGCTTGTCGCCGCCGCGCGAAGGACGCAGCGAGCCCTCGATGACGTCGCCCGTGCGCAGGCGCGCGGAGCGGATGAGGTAGGCGGGCACGAAGGCGTCGTCGTTGGACTTCATGTAGCCATGGGCGTGGATGATGCCGGAGCTGTCCGGGCGAATCTGCAGAATGCCCTTGATGTCGCGGAAGCCCTCTGCCTTCGCGGCGGTGGTGTAGATCTCCTCGACGAGCTCGGCTTTCTTCTTGCCGGTCGTCTCGATCTCGAACTCCTTGGCCTTCTCGCGCAGTTCGGCGACCTTCATGGCAGCGAGCTCCTCACGCGAAAGCGTGGGCTCGGTGGGGGCGGCGTTGCGCTCCTTGTTGCGCTGTTTGCGATCGCGCTGGCGGTTGCGACGGTCGTTGTTGCGGTCGTCCTTGCGCTCGCTGCGCTCGTCGTTGCGCTTGTGCTGGCGACGGTTGGGGCGAGCGCCGTCTTCGGCCTCGGCGGGCGCGGCGCCACCGGTTGCGGCGGCATCGGCGTTAGCCGCAGTATCATCGCTGGCCTCGGCCTTGGAATCGCCCTGCAGCTCGGCCTCGGCCTGCTGCTCGGACGCCTTGGCCTTAGCGGACTTCTTGCGACCGCGCTTGGGCTTCTCGGACGCAGGCTGTTCAACGTCCTGGGGCTCGGCGGCATCAGTCGATGCATCGACGGTCGTCTCGGCGGAATCCTCGGATGCACCCTTCTTGGCAGCCTTGGCCTTGGACGTGCGCTTAGCAGCAGTGCGACGGCTGCGACCGGGACGGACGTCGGCGGGCTCGACATCGGCGGGAGCAGCCTCGGAAGTCGTAGCATCCTGGACGGGCGCGTCGGCGGCGGTTGCAGACTCGGCGGTCGCCGCAGCATCCCGAGCGGCTGCAGCTGCGGCTGCGGCCTTCTCTGCCTCGACGAAGGCCTTGGGCTTGCGACCGCGACGGTGCGGGCGCAAAGCCGGATCGACAACGGGAACTTCGCTGGCCTCGACAGGCGCAGCGGACTCAGCAGGCGATGCGCCCTCCCCTGCCGCGGAACGGACCGAAGCCTCGGTGAGCTCAGGGGTTACCTGATCGGCAACCTGCTCGGCCTTAGCAGCCGTGCGTCGGCGTGTGCGCGGTACCGGCTTCTCGGTCGGCTGGTCGGCGGCAGGCGTCTCAGGCACAGACGGAGCTGCAAGCTCGGTCAGAGCCGCGGCCTCACGCTCGGCAGCACGACGGCGGGCGCGCACCACCTGAGCCTCGCTAATCTGCGCCAACGCACGTGCCTGCGCGACCTCATCGGAAATCGGCGCCGAGGAGTCAGCTACAACGGTGCGCTTGGCGCGTGTCGTGCGCGTAGTACGGCGCTTGGGCTTGGTGACCTCCTCGCCGTCAGCGGCAGGCTTGGCCGCGCGGCGCGTGCGCTTGGGCTTTGCCGGAACAGCCTCCTCACCAGTTGCAGGAACGGCCTTCTCAGCCGTTGCAGGCGTAGGCGTCTCAGGAGCCGAGGCTTGCGCGGGCGCCGCGACCTGGTCCGACACAACCGGTGCAGCGGGAGCGGCTTGCGTCGTCGTTATTTCGTTTTCTTGCTGTTGATCAGACACAGTGTTTGCTCAACTTTCTTTTCAAGCCCTGTGATCACATGCTCCCTGCATAAACCTTCAGGGCGGCTAAACAGTCTAGCTCCGTCAAATACCGACGGACATCATTGATCTGTATCGAGATATTTGCGTCATATACGCAGCGTTAGTGTAACACAACCGCCGCCACCTGCAACTTAGTCATTGGGGACGTTCTTAAACGACTAGTCAAAAGGGGCACTCCTCCTCAAAAGCGCCTGAAATGTCACGTCAGAGGAGTGAAACCGTGACATCCGGAATGGCCGAGCCACGAATCGCGCCCATCTACTACGTTTACCCACGGGCCCCTGACCATACCCTTGTTTTTTCAAAAACAACGAGTCTGCTACCTGCGCTTTTAATATCGTACATTTCGGCATGGTTCGGGATATGCGTCCAAACGTAGGAGATGAGCCCAATTCGTGGCGGACGGTATCCCACCACCCCTCCACGAGACAAAAATGATCCGTTTCCCCCGTCCCCAAGGGACGGTTTTCAAAACTATGCCGGATTACGGGGCCAGAATGCTGCAAGCCAACCATACCCTGCATTTTCAAGAAACAATAAGCCATCTACCTGCGGGTTTAATTTTGCTATTGGCACCATGGTCGCCAGTTGGCGATTCAGCCCCGTAAACCGGTATAGTTGCGATTTGGTAGCATTTCCCGGCAAACCAAATAGTCTCACCAAACGCAAAAAGCCCGACCTCCGTGGGAGATCGGGCTTTCAAGGCTCAGTTAAACCAAACCTGCGCGGTCAAATGACCCGTAGCTTACATCTGCTCGGGAGCGGAGACACCAACAAGGGTGAGCACCAGGGCGAGCGTCACGCGGACGGCGTCGCAAGCGGCCAGACGGGCGCGCGAAAGCTCGGGGTCGACGGGACGGCCCTCGCTCGGCAGAACCTGGCAGGCAGCGTAGAAGCTGTGGAAGTCGCCGGCGAGTTCCTCGGCAAAGTGCGTCAGACGGAACGGGGCGCGGTCGCGAGCGCAGCTGGCGATGAGGTCGGTGAGCTCGTTGAGCTTACGCGAAAGGGCGAGCTCGGTCGGGTCGGTCAGCAGCGAGTAATCGACGTTCTCACCGATGGCCTTGGCGGCGACGGCCTTCATGCCCATCTCGTCAGCCTGCTCGGGCGTAACGTCAGCGGCACGACGCAGGATGGAGCACACGCGGGCGTGAGCGTACTGCACGTAATAGACCGGGTTGGAGTTGTCGCGCTTCTTGACGGCCTCGATATCGAAGTCGACCATCTGGTTGGAGCTCTTGGAGATGAGCGTGTAACGAGCGGCGTCGGAGCCAACCTCGTCGACGAGCTCCTGCAGGGTCACCATGGTGCCCTTGCGCTTGGACATACGGACGGGCTTGCCGTTACGCAGCAGGTTGACGAGCTGGCCCAGCAGAACCTCGAACTTGCCGGGGTAACCCAAGGCATCGCAGACGCAGCGGACGCGCTCGATGTAGCCGTGGTGGTCGGCGCCCCAGATGTCGATGACGTGGTCGACGCGCTGGAACTTATCCCAGTGATAGGCGACGTCGGAGGCAAAGTAGGTGTACTCGCCGTCGGACTTGATCAGCACGCGGTCCTTGTCGTCGCCCAGGTCGGTGGAGCGGAACCACAGGGCGCCGTCCTTGGTGTAGAGGTAGCCCATCTTGTCGAGCTTCTCAAAGGCGCGGTCGACGGCGGAGGTGCCGGCGGTCTCACCCTCGGTGTCCTTCACATACAGCGAGCGCTCGGAGAACCAACGATCGAAGTCGCAGTTAACGGCATGGCAAAGGTCGCGCATGTTGTCGACCATCTTCACGTAGCCGCGCTCACGGAAGCTCTCCATGCGCTCCTGCGGATCGGCGTTGACCCACTTATCGCCGTCGGTGCGCCAGAACTCGGCGGCCTCGTCGATGATGTAGTCGCCGCCGTAGGAGTCCTTGCCCAGAGTCTCGGCAAAGTTGTCCTGATACGGATGGGCCTCGGGATGCTCGTCGTTCTCATCGGCAACAAAGGCGTCGCGGTCGGCGATCAGCAGCTTGTGAGCCTCGTCGATATCCACGCCCTGCTTGGCGATGATGTCGGCAAGCTGCATATAGCGCGTGCTGATGGAGTTGCCGAAGGTGTTCATCTGAGAGCCGTGGTCGTTAATGTAGAACTCACGCTGGATATCGTAACCGGCGTGGTCCATCACACGGCAAAGGGAGTCGCCCAGAGCGGCCCAGCGGCCATGGCCGATGTGCATGGGGCCGACGGGGTTGGCGGAGACGAACTCGACCTGGGTCTTCAGGCCGCCACCGACGTTGGACTTAGCGAAGTCCATACCCTTCTCGCGAGCCTCGCCAAAGATGGCATTCTTGACGGCAACGGAGAGGTAGAAGTTGATGAAGCCGGGGCCTGCGATCTCGACCTTCTCGATCGCGGGGTCCTCGGGCATATGGGCAACGATGGCCTCGGCGATCTTGCGCGGGGCGCAATGGGCCAGCTTGGCGGACTTCAGGGCCATGGTAGAGGTCCACTCGCCATGAGAAGTGTCAGCCGGTCGCTCGATAGCGCAATCGTCAAGTTCAAATGCGGAAAGGTCGCCGGCCTCCTGGGCCGCAGCAAGCGCAGCGCGTACCAGCTCTTCAATCTTCTCGGGCATAGATCCTCCTTGTGTTAAAGCCCCCGAGCTCTTGGTCACTCGTAGGGCAAAAGCCAGAGTTTGTAGCACTCTATCACAAGCGACGGGCACTGTCGCAGGGTAAAGCCAATCGATATTGCATATGCACAAAATTGACTACAGCTTGTATGGAGTCACTCAAAGATGCCAGTCTGCCTGCAGATTATGCAGGCGTTGAAAATGCATAAAGGTGTGAATGAGCTGCGCCTGTTATCGAATACTCTTACCTATCGGAGTTGTGTGCTTTTCCTGCATAAAGTAAGGGTTTGCGCACGTCAGCGTGTTATTCTAGACATACGTAAATTCGTATAAGTTGGAGGTAGCATGTTCTCAATCGGTCAACACGTCATTCATCCGGGTCAGGGAGTCTGCACCGTCGTCGGTTTTAGGGACGACACACCGCAGCCCATGCTACTGCTCGAGACCAAGCAGGGACATGCGCAGACGATCCTCATGTACCCCGTGGCGCAGGCCGACCGTTTGCACGCCGCCATCTCGCAGCAAGATGCCGAGCACCTGCTGAGCCACTATGACGAGCTGGAGTGCGACACTTTTACCGAGCGCAACAGTTCACTTGAGGAGACGCACTTTAAGCAGCAGCTCAAGCTGGGCGCGCCCGAGACGGTCCGCGTGGCAAAGACCATGATGCACCGCATTCGCCAGGCCGAGGAAGCTGATAAAAAACCCAGCTCCTACTACATGCGCGTACTCAAGGAGGCCAAACGCCGCTCCATCGAGGAGTTCGCCGTGGCCTTGGGCGTCACCGAGGAGGCCGCCGAAGCCCGCCTAGCCCAAGCCGCCCTCAACTAACCCATCCGCGCCAAAAACCACCACAAAGGGGACAGGCACCTTTGTGGTGGTTTTCTTGTTCTAGTAGTATTCATTCTTATCGATACCCACGAGCACAAGGAGTCTCTTATGGCAGAGCCGCTTACCGCCGGAATCACCCGCGACCGCGCGTTCGAACTGCTCAACGAGCACAACAAGGACCCGTTCCACATCACCCATGGCGAGACGGTCGAGGGCACTATGCGCTACTTTGCGCGCGAGTTCGACCCCGAGAACGAGGAGTTTTGGGGCATCGTCGGTCTGCTGCACGACCTGGATTGGGAGGAGCATGAGGACGACCCCATGAACCACACCATCTATGCTGCCGAGATTCTTGAGGGCGAAGGTGCGTCTCCCGAGCTCATTCGCGCCATCCAGACGCACACGTCCGACTTCAACACCTCGCTGCCCAAGCCCGAGCTGCAGATGGAAAAGATCTTGTTTGCCTGCGATGAGCTCACCGGTCTGATCGGCGCTGCAGTCATCATGCGCCCGAGCAAGAGCGTTATGGACTTTACGACCAAGTCGCTCAAGAAGAAGTTCAAGGACAAACGCTTTGCCGCCGGCTGCTCGCGCGACGTGATTTCGCAGGGCGCCGAGATGTTGGGCTGGGAGCTCCCCGAGCTCTTTGACCGCACGATCGCGGCCATGCAGTCCTTCGCCCCCGACCGAGATACCTTCCAGGCCTAACCGTCAACGCCACCTAAATCCACCACAAAGGGGACAGGCACCTTTGTGGTGGTTTTTGTTTGCGCGGGCGTTAGGGGCGGACCTGGCCGGTGCCGCGGAGCTTGTATTTGTAGGTGGTGAGGGCCTCGGCGGCAAAGGGGCCACGGGCGTGGAGTTTTTGGGTCGAGATGCCGATCTCGGCGCCCAGGCCAAACTCGCCGCCGTCGGTGAAGCGCGTGCTGGCGTTGGCGTACACGGCCGAGGCATCGACCGCATCCAGGAAGCACTCGCAAGCATCCGTGTCCTCGGCAACGATGGCCTCGGAGTGCATCGTGCCGTAGCGGTTGATGTGTGCGATGGCCTCGTCCTCGTTTGCCACGACCTTCACGCTCATCTCGAGCGCCAGGTACTCGCGACCCCAGTCCTCCTCAGTCGCGGCGACGTAGTTGTCGCCCTCGGCAAGCCCAGCGTCGGCGCATGCGGCGCACGTGGCCTCGTCGCCGTGAATGAGCACGCCGTGGTCGTGCAGCACGGCAACGACCGCCGGCAAAAACGAATCTGCCACGGCACGGTCGACCAGCAGCGACTCGGCGGCATTGCACACGCCTACGCGCTGGGTCTTGGCATTAACGATAATGTTGAGCGCCTTATCAAAGTCGGCGGATTCATGCACGTAGATGTGGCAGTTGCCAGTGCCCGTCTCGATCACCGGCACAAGCGACTCGCGCACGCAGCGCTGGATCAGGCCTGCACCGCCGCGCGGAATGAGCACGTCGACGACACCGCGGAGCTTCATGAGCTCGCCAGTGGCCTCGCGGTCGGTGGACTCGATCATCGACACGGCCTCGCGCGGGAAGCCCTTGGCCTCGAGCGCATCGGCCAGCAGCTCGGCAATCATGGCACACGAGTGATAGGCCAGCGAGCCGCCGCGCAGAATGCAGGCGTTGCCGGTGCGGATGCAGATGCCCGCGGCATCGGCCGTCACGTTGGGGCGCGCCTCATACACTATGGCGACCAGACCCAGTGGCACACTCACGCGGGTCAGGTCCACGCCGCTTGCGAGTATACGGTGGTCGAGCACGCGGCCCACGGGATCGGGCAGCTCGGCGAGCTTTTCCAGGCCGGCGGCCATGCCCTCGACGCGCTCGGGCGTCAGCAGCAGGCGATCGAGCAGTCCGGCCGAGGTACCCGCATCGCGCGCAGCGGACATATCGAGCTCGTTGGCGGCGACGATGGAGTCGACACCGTTGCGCAGTGCTGCGGCCATTGCGCGCACGGCCTCCTGGCGCTGCTCATCGCTCGCCGTGGCAAGCGAGGCCGACGCTGCCTTGGCGGCAACGGCAAGATCGTAGACATACGTGGCTATATCGACCGACATGGGCGGCCCTTTCTCCTAGAAGTTTGCAACCATGGTAGCCGATTTGCGCATGGCCTCGCCCGCGGCGGTAGAATTGGTCAACCCGAAACACCGCAACGAACGGAAGTCTCACATGGCCCTCATCACTTCGTACCACGTCCCCGGCCTTTACGTCGAGGACCACAGCATCGACGTCCCCCTTGACTGGCGCGGCCTGGAGCCGATGCTCCTGGCCGTCGGCAGCACCATGCGCCGCGGCGCTATGCCGGCACCCATCGCCGGCGCGCCCGAGAGCATCAAGCTCTTCTACCGCGTGGTTTGCGCGCCCGACCGCATCAACGACGATCTGCCACTGCTCCTGTTTTTGCAGGGCGGCCCCGGCGGCGAGAGCCCGCGTCCGCTGACGCCCACAAGCGACGGCTGGATCGAGGAGGCCGTCAAGCACTTCCGCGTGGTCCTTCCCGACCAGCGCGGCACCGGACGCAGCAGCTGCGTGGACGGGCGCACGATTGCCGCCTTGGGCGATCGCGCCGAGGCAGCAGGCGCCAATGCGGCCCGCTCGCAGGCGGACTACCTCAAGCGCCACCTCGCCAGCTCCATCGTGCGCGATTTTGAGTACCTGCGCCTAGTGGGCTTTGGAGGCAAGCCGTGGGTCACGCTCGGCCAAAGCTACGGCGGTTTTTTGACGCTGAGCTACCTGTCGCTCTTCCCCGAGGGCGTGGCGGCGAGCTTTACCTGCGGCGGAATCCCCCACGTGCCGGCGAGCGCAAGCGAGGTCTACGCGCACACCTTCCCGCGCATGGCCGCCAAGACGCAGCAGTATTATGACCGCTACCCCGCTGACGTCGAGCGCGTGGCAGCCCTGGCCGATGCGCTCGAAGCCCAGAAGCCCGTGCTGCCCGACGGCTCGCCGATGACAGTCGAGCGCCTACAGCTCATGGGCAGCGACTTTGGCATGAAGCCGAGCTTTGAACGCATGCATTGGATTATCGATCACGCTTTTGTTGATGGCGACGGCACGCTGACCTGCGACGCCTCGGTATCTGACAGCTTTTTGATGCGCGCCTTCGAGCGCACCAACACGCGCACGAATCCGCTGTACTGGACGCTGCAGGAGTTCATATACGCCGACGGTGACACTATGCCCATTGGCTGGGCCGCGGCTGAAGAGAAGGCTCACCGCACCGAGTTCGACACCCTCGCGCGCCCGCTCATGTTTACCGGCGAGGCCATGTTCCCGTGGATGTTCGAGCAGATGCCCGAGCTCAAGCCCTTCAAGCCCGCCATGGACCTGCTGATGGAAGACACCAGCTGGGACAAGATCTACGACCCGCAGCGCCTGGCCTACAACGAAGTGCCGCTCCAGGCCGCGGTGTATTTCGACGACATGTACGTGGATTCGGGCCTGCAGCTTGATACGCTCAGCCGCGTGGGCAACTCGCATGCCTGGGTGACCAACGAGTTCGAGCACGACGGCCTGCACGGCAGCGTGGTATTCAAGCACCTCTTCGACGAGGCCCTCAACCGCGGAGACCTGCGCCGAATCTTCTAGCAAAGGAGTGTCCCCACCTGCCGGCACAAAAGAAACGTCCCCAGGTGCCGGCACGAGAAAGACAGCGCTGCGGGAAACGATCCGCAGCGCTGTCTTTCTTTATGCAAATACGATCAAGTTATCCCTGTGTATCGCCGGCTTCTCGGCCAGGTCTGCCAGCAGGCGGTTGCTGGCGATCTGGTCCTGGCGGCGACCGGCAGCAAGTTCCAGCACGTCCGAATCGGCCTCGGCGATACCGCGGGCGACAACCATACCGCTCGGGTCGCACACGTCGAGCACATCGCCCTCGGCAAACTGGCCATCGACCTCGCGAATACCCACCGCAAGCAGGGAAGAGCCACGGCTGACCAGCGCCTTCGCAGCACCATCATCGACCGTCACCGAGCCATGCGCCTTGTCGCCCAGTGCGATCCACAGCTTGCGGGGTGCGATGTCCAGACGCTCCGCCGGCGGATCGAACAGCGTGCCCACGCTCTCGCCGCGGGCGAGGCGCACGAGCGCATCGGGCTCCTCGCCCGAGCAAATCACGCTCTGAATGCCCGCCGTCATCAGGATGCGGCTCGCGCGGATCTTGGTAATCATGCCGCCCGTGCCCACCGATGTGGAAGAATCACCCGCCGAGGCAATAATCTTGGCATCGATCTTATGCACGACAGGAACAAACTCGGCCGTGGGGTCCTCGTGCGGATTGGCGGTATAGAGGCCATCGATGTCCGAGAGCGTCACGCACAGATCGGCAGAAACCAGGCAGCTCACAAGCGCCGCCAGCGTGTCGTTGTCGCCAAACTTGATCTCGTCGACGGTGACGGTATCGTTCTCGTTGACGACCGGCACCACGCCCAGCTCCACCAGGCGCAGCAGGGCGTCGCGTGCATGCAGGTAGGACGTGCGGCGGGCCGTGTCGTGGCGCGTGAGCAGTACGAGCGAGGTGAGCAGGTCGCGCGCATGGAACTCCTCGTCGTAGGCCGACGAGATGATGCACTGACCAGCCGAGGCGCAGGCCTGCAGGCTCGGAAGGTCGCCGACCGGCTTGCGGTCGAAGCCCAACACGGGATAGCCACAGGCAATAGCGCCCGAGCTCACCACGACCAGACGCCAGCCGAGCTTGCGCAGCGTTGCGGCTTGATCGGCAAGTCCGCCGATAAAGGCGCGGTTGACCTTGCCATCGGCGCCCACCACCGTGGACGAACCGATCTTTACCACCATCGTTTTATAAGAAGTCGTCATACGTCAAACCAATCAACTGTTCAGCGAACGGCCGAGCTGGCGGCCAAGGGAGCGTGACTCGCCCCTACCGCCCAAGGAATTAGTGAGCCCAGGGAAAGGCAGAAGCCGCGGCCATGTTCTTGCGCACGAGCTCGTCGCGCACCTGAGCCAGGCCCTGCTCCATGCCCACCACATAGGTCTGCGGGTACAGGAAGCGCTTGAAAGCTGCGTCCAGATGATCGAGCGCCCAAGCACAGCGCTCGCGCGCGTCCTGGATGCTCTCACGCGGAGCCACCGCACTGCCATCGCGCACGATCGGCACCAGCAGCTCGCGATACTCAAGTTCGGACACGTCGGTCACCAAGGCGGCATCATTCACGGCCACGAGGGTATTGCCGCGCGCGGCGCCCTCCCCCGCCAGATGGTCCTCGTCGTAGATCATGTCGCAGACCGGGCCGCCAAAGCCGTCGTAATAACGGCGCACGCGTTGCACACCCGGGATCGTGCGCTTGTAGGGCTGCTCGGAGAGCTTGACCACCGGCGTCCATGGATCTGCCTCGCTCGCACGGCGGGCGGAAAGCTTGTACACGCCGCCCAGCGCCGGCTGGTCATAGCAGGTCGCAAGCTTGGTACCCACGCCAAAGCTGTCGATGGGCGCGCCCTGGTCGAGCAGCGACTGAATCGTGTACTCATCCAGATCGTTAGAAACCGAGATCCCCACATAGGGCAGGCCCTCGGCATCAAAACGGCCGCGAACATACTTGGAGAGCTTGGCGAGGTCGCCGGAGTCAATGCGAATGGCCGACAAGCGCTCGCCCACCGCTTCCATCTCCTTGGCAACCGTAATGGCATGTTCACAGCCCTCGCGCACGTCATAGGTGTCGATGAGCAGCGTGCAGTTCTTGGGGCTCGATTTGGCAAAGGCACGGAAGGCCTCGAGCTCGGAATCGAAGCTCATCACCCAGCTGTGAGCATGCGTGCCAAAGACGGGAATACCGTAGCGGCGGCCGGCGAGCACATTGGACGTAGAGGAGCAGCCGGCAACGTAGCTCGCGCGCGCAACGGCCAGGCCGCCATCGGGACCCTGGGCTCGGCGCAGGCCAAACTCCGCCACGGGGCGACCGTCGGCGGCGAGCACCACGCGCGCCGTCTTGGTGGCGACAAGCGTCTGGAACCCGACGATGTTGAGCAGCGCCGTCTCGAGCAGCTGGCACTCCAGCGCGGGGCCGGTGACGCGCACCATGGGCTCGCGCGGAAAGACGAGCTCGCCTTCGGGAACGGCGTCGATGTTTACATGCGCACGAAAATCACGCAGGTAGTCGAGGAATCCAGGCTTGAACATCGCGCCGCCGGCAGGGGCCTGGAGCGAGGCGAGGTAGTCGATGTCCTCGGGCGTAAAGCGTAGATTCTCGACCAGCTCGGGCAGTTCGGCGGTGCCGCACATGACGGCATAGGCGCTGCCAAAGGGATGGTCGCGGTAAAACGCGGTAAAACAACCCTGCTCATTGGCCTTGCCGCTCTCCCACAGGCCCTGGGCCATAGTGAGCTCGTACAGATCGGTGAGCATTGCGATGTCGGTGGGATGAGAGATGTCGGTCAAAGCCATGGGGCGACCTTTCGGATGTGTGGTGCAGAATTTGAGGGTTGGACGAGAGCAGAGCATGCGGACATGACGCCCGATGCAAATCGGTTAGAGCAGGCCCATGCTGGTCAGGATCGTGTAGCCCATAAAGATGACAAACGCGATGAGGGCAAGGACAATGATGATTTTTTGAGCCGGCGCCATGCCAGGGATCTCGTTCTCGCCCGTAGGCTCCTTGGAGGTAACCATGCGCTGGGCAAAGGTCATCTCGTCACGACTCGGCTTAGGCTCGACGGACTTGGGACGAGCGGCCTTTTTAGGCTGAGGTTTGGGCGCGGCAGGTGCAGGCTTCGCAGCAGCGGGCTTGGGTGCGGGCGCGGGCGCCGATGCGGATGCGGCGTTCGCGGCGATCTCCTCGGCCTTCGCACGCTCGGCACGCAGGACAGCCAGCTCCTCACGCTCGCGACGGGCCTCTTCACGAGCCTCGCGGCGGGCCTTCTCGGCGCGGAGCTCTTCCAACTCAGCGCGCTCCTCGTCGGACAATGGTTGGGACTCAAGCTCGGCCATGGTACAGCCCTTTCTTTAAAAAAAACCGCCGACACAATGTCAGCGGCTTATCAAATCCAAGGGTGGAGACGAAGGGAGTCGAACCCTCGGCCTCTGCCATGCGACGGCAGCGCTCTCCCAACTGAGCTACGTCCCCAGGACAAGTTGATATTTTACCTACGGCTCGCCAACTGTCAACGCCCAATAACCAGTCTTTTTGGGGCGCGGGTATTTTGACAACTTTTCGGACAGGCGATCCTCTCGATGATTTTTTAAGGCTCTGTTAGACCAGGATTGACATGCCGACCTGCCGGCTAACTCGCCGTCTCCC
>UQZM01000042.1 GCA_900545615.1 uncultured Collinsella sp. | reverse complement strand
CGCGAGCCCGGGGCCCGTGGGTTATACCCTAAGAGCAAACCACCCTTTTTAAGGGTGGTTCTGATTCTGCCGGAATGGTAACGAACGGATATCTCCTGACGCGAGAAATTGCTCAGAAGCTTGCTGATTGTCAGGTCGGTTCGGTTCAAATCACTATCGATGGCTCAAAGAGGGATCATGATTCGCGGAGGGTCCCGGCCGACGGTCGTCCGACATATGATGCCATTATCGACAATATAATCTCATGTGCCGATGTTCTTCAGATTACCATTCGCGTGAATGTCGATGAGTCCAATAGCAAAGAGGTCGATGCGTTGATTGACGAGCTTGACGCTAAAGGGCTTCGCGGTAAAGTCGCGATTTATCTTGCTGCGGTCGACAATGTTAACGATACTTGCGCAAATGACATTCATTGTTTTTCTCAGCGTGGGTTCTCTCAAGTTGAAACGTTCTTTATGGATAAAGCTAGCGAGCGCGGATTCAACGTTATTCCGTTTACGCCGTATGAACCAGGTGTCTGCTGTGCGGTTTCCCTTAATTCGTTTGTCATCGATCCGCTTGGTAGACTTTTTAAATGTTGGGATGAGGTTGGCAAGGGCGAGTGCGCCGTTGGAAATGTTCGAGAAGGTGTGAAAGCTAATTCGAACTATTTGAAATGGATGGAGTATTTACCAAACGACCCGGTATGTGGCGAGTGTGTAATGTTTCCGGCTTGTATGGGCGGATGTCCCCACGCCGCGATGGAGGGTCAGAGAAAATGCGCGAGCGTTAAATTCAATGCAAGGCAGAGAATGCGGTTGGCTTGTAATTATCAGTATTCGCATGAGGCAAATCACGATGTTTAGATTTTGGAAGATATATCTCCTCCATAAGCCAAGGCTTTATGTCTATCTGCTTCTCGATGTCTTGTCTCAACTGTGCAGCCTTGCTGAACCATATTTGTTGGGACTGACTGTAAATGTGCTGGCGGCAAAAAATGTCCTCGGAATTAGTTTGCGGACGCTAGTCTTATGTATTTTCGCGATTGGCGTGGTCGCCATTGTGGGGTCGGTGTTGGCCTATTGGACTTCCCTAATCTATGTCGACCTTCAAGCGCATGCGGGATATCAACTTAACGCTGACACACTTGAACACGTCAAGCGTTTGCCCCGGAAGTTTTTCATCGGATTTGATGCGGGCTATTATAATCAGCAAATCAATCACGATTCAAACGATCTCATAATATTCGGAATAACATCGGCGTCAAATATCATTGGCGGTGTTGCAACGATTGTTTGTTCCTTGATTATGTTGATGAATATAAACATTGCGATGGCGATTGCCTGTCTAGCCTGCATCGTTACGGGGGCAGTAGTTTATCGATTGTTTAGCGGGCTGCTGTTCAATCGAGGCTTTGAGTTTCAAGAAAAGACCGCTGCTTTCTATGGGACTCTCCAGAGCCAGCTGGAGAGCGTCTCCTTTCTTCGTCGCCATTCATTATTCGATTTCTATTCCTTGAGGCTGCAGAAGGCTTTCGATGGTCTTTATCCAGCTATATTGGCTAACCAAAAAGCCGGATCACGGTTCGAACTTGCGAATCAGTTGATTTTTTCCTTTGCGCAGTTCTGTTTGCTCGCGATTGGAGGCTGTGAGATTGTCGCAGGCAAAATGCCGGTTGGTTTTCTGCTGACGGCATTGAGCTATTATTCGAGCGCCAATTCTGCTCTGGTGAACTTGCTTTCTTGGGGCAAAAGCTACCAGGCGAGCAAGGTGAGCGCCCAACGCCTTAAGCGCCTTTGGGCAATGGATGAAGAGGTGAACGGTTCTGTCCGCATTGGCTCTCCTGTTTCACTTGTGTGCAAGGGCCTGTCGATTTGTCGCCCTGATACCGATCGAATCATAGATTATCCAGAGCTCATCTCGCTTAATCGAGGGGTCTTATACGGCGTGTCGGGCGCAAACGGAAGCGGGAAAAGCACGCTTCTCGATGGCATAGCTGGTCTATATCCCGATGATTGCGTTGGGACTATTGCTTATGACGAGGTTGATTTGAGTCAGATTGATTCTATAAATCTACGCTCGTATGTCGTTGGTATTGCCGAGCAAGAACCTGATATCGTTAACGGAACACTCAGAGAGAATCTGACGCTACTCGCGGGCGATAATTGTCCAATTTTTGAAGTCGGGCGACTTGTAGACCAGTTTGGTCTGACCAAACTGGTCTCAACACTTCCCAATGGTCTTGATGGGGTGCTGGACGAGCAAAACCATAATATATCGGGTGGTGAGAAGCAGAAGATTGCGATTATTCGTGTTTTGCTTAAGGACTCACCCGTCATGTTATTCGATGAACCGACGTCGGCTCTTGACGGAGCGAGTAGGTCAGCGTTCATTGATATTCTGCAACAGAAGAAAGAGGATCATATAGTGGTTGTTGTCTCGCATGATCCCGAGTTGCTTGAGGCTTGCGACGAAGTGATTGAGCTGTAGACGCCGGAAGGTTAGCCCATTTGAGTCTTAATTTCTGCCATGGTGGAAAGCTGTTCGAGGTTGGTGCTTACCGGAAAATGTAAGCCACTACACCTCCCGGTAAGGCATTGCTGCGCTCTTATGGATGCTATACTAAGTCCAGGATGATGTATAGCAACCTGAAGGATGAGGCATGGAAGCCGAATTGCTCGATAAAAAATCTATTCAGATGAACGTGCGCATAGATCGCCAGCTCAAAGAAGCCGGAGATGCCGTTCTGGCGCATATTGGCATGACGCCGTCAAAAGCCGTTCGGACACTTTGGGAGTATCTGGTCGTTAACGGACGCATGCCCTCGAAGGGAGACGCGGCGGCTCCGGTTTCTGACGGAGTGGAGCCCCGGCGCATGGAATCAAGGGCCGCGCAAGGCAGCCATATCGTTCGCGATTCGTGCCTCAAATACGGCATCCCCATCCCTGAGTTCTCGGGAGACTATGACGACCTCTATGAGGAGGCCATGGCGGAGCGCTATCCCGAGTGGGTGGAACTATGAGCACAGAAGGCGTCCTCAAGCTGTTAATCGATACCAACGTATGGATGGATTACTTTTCTGGCAGGTCCGACCGTACGGCAAATGTCGTCCATCTGATCGAGATTGCCGACGCCTCGGAGCGGATTGCCCTGTTTGCCTCGTCGCTTTCGGTCAAAGACGTTTCATATCTTGTCTCGGCGGCAATCAAGCAGGAGTGCCGAAGAAAGACTGGCTCACTGAGTGATAACGCCATTGCGGCGGCAGATGAAACGGCCTGGGCATGCGTTCGACAGATGCGCGAGCTAGCCCTCATCACCCCGGTCGGTGCAGACGAGGTCTTCGACTCCTTTGTGTTCAAGTATCATCACAACGACTTTGAGGACGACCTGATGCTGGGCGTCGCCAATCGCATCGATGCCGATTACGTCGTGACGGAGGACAAGAATCTCATTAAACATACCAATGGCGTATGCATAAACGTTGATCAAGCGTTGAGGTTGGTTGAAGGGTCCAACGTCCCTTCGGCGAGGCCCGTCTAACCTGCTTTATCTTAATAAAGTGGCGTTTCCCCGCCGTTAGCCGATGATGCAAGGGCGCTCGGCGTTTTCGACTGGTTTATGCACGCAAAGTCTGGGAATATACAAGTCGCATGTCTTACTGTCTAACCAGTTGCGCCAAGGAGGCACCATGGATTACAAGATCACCGGCTACGAGCCCGCCCAACTGTTCCATTTCTTTGAGGAGGTCAGCGCGATCCCCCGTGGGTCTCGCAACGAGAAGGGCATCAGCGATTTCCTGGTCGCGTTTGCCAAGGAGCGCGGCCTCGATGTGTATCAGGACGAGGTCTACAACGTCATCATTCGCAAGCCCGCATCTGCCGGTGCCGAGAATGCCCCGACCGTGATGCTGCAGGGCCACATCGATATGGTGTGCGACAAGTTGGGCTCCGTTGAGCACGACTTTATGACCGATGGTATCGACCTGGTCGTCAAGGACGGCGTCCTCACCGCCAACGGCACCACCCTGGGCGCCGACAACGGCATCGCCGTCGCGCTTATGCTTACCGTGCTCAACGACGATTCGATTGCTCATCCGGCCCTCGAGTGCGTGTTCACCACCGACGAGGAGACCGGCCTGGTCGGCGCCGAGACGCTCGACAAGTCCCAGATCAGCGCCCGCACCATGATCAACCTCGATTCCGAGGAGGAGGGCGTGGCTACCGTCAGCTGCGCCGGCGGCGTTGTCGTTACCTACACCTGCCCGATCGTGCGCGAGCGCAAGACCGGCAGCACCCTTACACTCGAGATCTCCGGCCTGCTGGGTGGTCACTCCGGCGCCGACATCAACCTGGAACGCGGCAACGGCAACCTCATCATGGCCCGCATCATCGACCGCCTGATGGTTGCCGGCGAGCCCGCCATCGTCAGCTTTAACGGCGGCACCAAGGACAACGCCATCAACCGTGAGTGCAAGGCTGTTCTGGTCTACGCCGACCACGCTGCGGCCGAAGCCGCGGCCCAGGTCGCCAAGGGCATCATCGCCGACGTCGCTGCCGAGCTCGAGGTCTTCGACCCCGGCTTTACCTGCACCGTCGAGATTGCCGACGACGCCGAGGTCGAGGCCATGGACCAGAAGTCCGCGCTTGCCCTCATCCGCGCCCTGCGTCTTGCCCCTAACGGCGTGATTCGCCGCAACGTCGCCACCGACGGCTCCGTGGAGGTTTCCTCCAACATCGGTGTGGTTGCCACTTCTGACGACGAGGTCAAGATCATGCTGTCCCCGCGCTCCTCGATTACCTCGCTGCAGAACGAGTTCAAGGACCGCCTGCAGACGCTGGCCGATGTCCTGGGCTTCGACGCCAAGTTTGAGTTCGAGTATCCCGGCTGGAGCTATGCCGAGCATTCGCCGGTCCGCGACGTCTTCGTCGAGAGCTATCGCGAGCTCTTTGGCTCCGAGCTGCGCATCGAGTCCATTCACGCCGGCCTTGAGTGCGGCCTGTTTGCCGAGGCCCTGCACGGCCTGGACGCCATCGCCGTGGGCCCGACGCTCTCCGATGTCCACACCCCGGACGAGAGCATGGAGCTCGCTTCTGCCGAGCGCTTCTACGAGCTGCTCATCGACGTCCTCAAGCGCCTCGCTGCGTAAAGGTTGCGCTAGCAGCAGCCCGAGCCACGTGCTAGCGGATTGCAAACGACATTATGAGAGGGGACACCCGAGCTTTTGCGACGGGTGCCCCCTCTCTTCTTTGTTTGATAATTGCGAAATTACGGCCACCTAGTCCATTTCTGCCCTGATGAGGTCGAGGGTGCGCTGGCAGTTTTCGCGGACGGGGCCGAGCATATGCTCGCGCAGGTCCGCCATGCCGGGCAGGTCGGCGTATTCGTCCATGACCTCTTCCATGCAAATGGGCACCTCGTAGGCGAGGTCCATCATGGTCGCAAAGCAAAACTTCTCGGATAGCCCGGCATCGTAAAGCGCCGCCTCCAGCGCGGGGTCGCCCATACCGTGGTATCGGCGGATAGCGTCTGGACCGATTCGCCCCACACGATTTTCGCCGCCAACGCTCATGGCAAGGCGCGCCCGGCGGCGCATGCGCTCATACGCCAAACCCGACGCGACATCGTACATTCGAGCCATCATGGCTGCGCCGTCGTTTCCAAGGAGCAGGGAATAGTTTTTCGCGTGCGCATCCGGTGCGCCGATAATGGCGTTGAAGAACAGTATCTGCGTAAACAGATACAGGTTAAGTTGATGGTGGCTCGTATTTATGAGGAGCTCTTGAATGTCGCGTGTGGTCGGGCCGCCGTCTGCCGTGTACTTTTGGGCGGGCATCACCCCAAGTGCCTGACAGAGGTCTTCTTGATGTAGGCGCCTGATCGTTCCGTCTTTGACTTTCACGCGGTCATAGCGCTCAACAATGAGGGCAGGTTCGTCCTCAAACATACGATATTCGACGTTTGCCGTTGCGATGCCGGCGCGCTGGGCGCTTTTCATGCAGACAAACTCATTGAGAGCCTCGAGTTTAAATCCGATAACGCCATTTTTGAAAATATGCGTCGTGGGCGAGGAGCCCATGCATTCGCACCAGCGGCCGTTTATGAACGCGAGCGCGAACTTGCCCTGGTTGCCTCCAAGTGACCAACTTTCATCTAGACCCATCCACGATGCATCGCGGTCATCTCTGATCGACTTGAGACGGAGAGCAATTTCGTGGTCGTCTATAGGGCGGTATTCGCCAGCGCGATGCAGGACGGCGTCGATATCTTCTTCGGCACAAAATTGCACGCCGCCCGGACAGTCGAGTCCGATATGGCTGAGCAACGCAACGGGATTGTTGGGCCTAACGTCGAATTCGGCGGCAATCGCTTTTCGTTGGTCCTCGCTGTCGGGTAGAAGGCCAAACAGGTACGGATTCATGACCTGTTGGCCGTATGTGCGATTCGATACGGGTATGTTGGTCGATAGGGCTGGCCCGTCATAGTCATGATCGTAGGTAAAGCTGATAAGACCGTTCTTATCTTGCGTGAGCGTTCCAGCAGGCACGCCGCAAATAATGGTCCGAAGTGATGTTCTGGCCATTGGCTATTTCCCTTCAGACTTGGTTTGGCTAGATGCGTTTGCGGCAATCGAGACTCCGAGATTGGACATGGCGAAATCGGCGAAGGCCCTGTCGTAGAGCTCGGACGTAAGGGGGGTATCTGCAAGAGCCGGAATGGTAGTGCTGCGACGGTTGCGATGATGAAGACGTTGAGCGCGATGGCATCTGGAGGTGCTGCAAGGTTGATCAGGATGCGGGGCGTCGACTGGTCGCTCGTTTTTCGCTTCGTCGATATCCCCTTGAGCGGCGAGTGCCAGTCCAAGAGCATTGAAAATCGTCAGCAACTTGTCGAGTCGAATGCCGGTGGCGTCTCCTAGCTCGAGCGATGCGAGCAAGCGCTCCGAAACACCGGCCTTTTTGGCCAGGGCGGCACGGGTGAGACCCTGAGCCTCGCGTGCCTGGCGCACGTAGATGCCAGCTTGGCGCGGTGTGGTGATGGGAAGGGTATCCACGGCTATCTCCTAACGTGCAGACTTTTGCATATCAGTATGACATGCAAAAGTCTGCATGAATAGGCATTATGCAAAATTCTGCATGAGACTCCTACATTGACGTTGGCTTATGAGAGGCGTTTTTTTATATCGCGAGGATCCCCAGATGCTCAAGCAGGATTTTAAGCCCGATAAGGATAAGCACGACGCCGCCCACGATGGTGGCGGGTTTTTCGTAGCGCGCGCCAAAGGTGCGGCCGATCGCTACGCCGGCGACGGAGAAGATAAACGTCGTGGTGCCTATAAGCGACACGGCGGGCACGATGTCGACCGAGAGCGCGGCAAATGAGATGCCCACGGCTAGGGCGTCGATTGAGGTGGCGATAGCGAGGATCAGGTACTCGACCAGGTCAATCTTTTCGGCATCCTTGCCGTCGCCTTCATCCTCGTCCTCGGTAAAGGCCTCCCACAGCATTTTGCCGCCGATGAAGGCGAGCAGGATAAAGGCGATCCAGTGGTCGATGGGGCCGATGATGCCCATAAACTGGCTGCCAAGCGCCCATCCGATTACGGGCATGCCGGCCTGAAAGCCGCCAAAGAACAGGCCGAGCACCACGGCGACTTTAAGGTTGATCTTCTTCATGCCAAGGCCCTTGCAGATGGAAACGGCAAAGGCGTCCATCGAAAGGCCAACGGCGAGCAGCACGAGCTCTGCGAGTCCCATAGTCTGGCTCCCTCTCTGCGGGCGAGCCCGCGTGTACCTCTTGGGGGAGTAACAAAAAAGACTCGTGGCGTACGCGTTGCGCGCACAGCCACGAGTCTCGTTCATTAAGGCAAGCCAGGCCGCATCGGCCAGTGTGTTGACTTGCCGCGCCACCGGAGGCGAACCCGATCACGCGACTACTCCCTCATTTATGCGAATCCCGATGCTACCACATAAGCAGCTCATTTGGATTGGGGCTCTCAGCTGTGTTCGCTCATTCTGTAAGCATCGGATTTTGCGGGCGTCACAGGGGCAAACCGTGAGAAACTTATTGACGTTTATGGAGCGTATACGATGGGAGCGATGCCTTGGATAAGAACGAGCTGCAAAAGCGTATGGAACAGGCCATCCGCCTGACTGCCCCCGGTCAGCCGATCCGCACCGCCCTCGACATGATCATTGCCGGTCACCTGGGCGCCCTTATCTGCGTCGGCGACACCGAAAACGTGCTCGCCGCCGGTAACGACGGCTTCCCGCTCAACATTTCGTTTACCTCGAACCGCCTGTTCGAGCTCTCCAAGATGGACGGTGCCATCGTTATCGATGGCGACCTCACCCAGATCCTGCGTGCCAACTTCCACCTCAATCCCGATCCCTCGCTCGCCACGAGTGAGACGGGCATGCGTCACCGTACTGCCGCTCGCATGTCGGTGCTCACCGACGCCATCGTGATCTCGGTTTCGGCTCGTCGTGCCGTCGTCAACGTGTACGTTCACGGCAAGAGCTACGAGATCCAGCCCGTCACCACCATCATGAGCTCGGTCAACCAGCTCGTCGCCACGCTCCAGACTACCCGTCAGTCGCTCGATCGCTCCCTGCTGCGCCTGACGGCCCTTGAGCTCGACGACTACGTCACGCTCGCCGACATCACCGGCATCTTCTCGAGTTTCGAGATCATGCAACAGGCAAAGACCGAGCTTAAGGATTGCATCGTCAAGCTGGGTAACCAGGGCAAGCTCGTGCAGATGCAGCTCGAGCAGCTCGCGGGCTCCAGCATGGATACCGAATACGACTTGATGATCCGCGACTACGCAAGCGATTCCTCCGAGGCAAACGCCGAGAAGATTCGCGCCGAGCTGAGCCGCATGACGCCTAAGGACCTGTCCGACCCGCAGCATGTGGCGGCGGTTCTGGGCTATGACGACCTGGACGAGGACTCCGTCATGACGCCGCTGGGCCTGCGCACGCTTTCGCGCGTGTCCGTCGTGCGCGACGGCGTGGCCGAGAAGATCGTCGACGAGTACGGCTCGCTGCAGGAGCTCATGGATGACATCAGCGAGGATCCGGAGCGCCTGGGCGACTTTGGCGTTAACAACCCTGCCATTCTTGCGGACTCCCTGTACCGCATGAAGGGCACCAAACAGGGGAACGCATAATGGCGCCCGTATGCGCCGTGGTCGTTGCCGGTGGCAGCGGCCAGCGCTTTGGTAACCCCGGCGGCAAGCAGCTCGTCAATGTAGCGGGCCGTCCGCTTATGAGCTGGTCCATCCGCGCGTTTGACCGTAGCGATAAGGTCGGCCACATCGTCGTGGTTTGCCCTGCCGAGCGCCGTGCCGAGATGCGCCGCCTGGCCATCGACCCGTTTGACTATGACACGCCCATCAGTTTTGCCGATGCCGGCGATACCCGCCAGGACTCCACCCGTGCCGGCGTGCACGCGGTGCCGGCGGGCTTTGAATACGTCGCCATTCACGATGGCGCTCGTCCGCTCATCACGACCGAGGCCATCGATCATGCGATCGACGTGCTTGTGGGCGACCGCTCGCTCGACGGTGTCGTGTGCGGTCAACCCGCGATCGACACACTCAAGATCGTCGACGGCGATAACATCGTCGAGACGCCGCCGCGTGAGCTTTATTGGGCTGCGCAGACGCCGCAGATCTTTAGCGTCGATGCTATGAAGCGCGCCCACGCTGCAGCCATTGCCGAGGGCTTTATCGGCACCGATGATTCGTCGCTGGTCGAGCGCATGGGTGGGCGCGTCCGCTGCGTCCAGAGCCCGCGCGATAACCTTAAGGTGACGGTGCCCGAGGACTTGCGTCCCGTAACCGCGATTCTGCTTGGCCGTATGGCCGAGGGAGAGGACCTTCCCCATGTTCAGTAACCTGCGCATTGGCCATGGCTACGACGTTCACCGTCTGGTGGAGGGGCGTCGATGTATCATCGGCGGTGTCGACATTCCCTACGAGCGCGGCCTGCTGGGCCACTCGGATGCCGATGTGCTCGCGCACGCCTTGGCCGACGCCATTCTGGGCGCCTGCCGTGGGGGAGACATTGGCAAGCTATTCCCCGATACCGACCCCGCCTATGAGGGTGCCGATTCGATGGTGCTGCTCGCTCGCGTGATGGACTACGCGCGCGAGCTGGGCTTCGAGTTTGTCGATGCCGATTGCACCATTGCCTGCCAGCAGCCTAAGATCACCCCGCACCGCGATGCCATGCGTGCCAACCTTGCCCATGCCCTGGGCGTTGACGTCGAAAACGTGGGCGTCGCCGCCACTACGACCGAAAAGCTCGGTTGGGAAGGCCAGGGCGAGGGAATCGGCGCCTGGGCCGTCTGCCTGCTACAGAAAACCGTTAAGGAGTAACGAATGCGTATCTACAACAGCGCTACCCATAAAAAGGAAGAGTTCCAGCCCATCGAGTCCGGCAAGGTCCGCATGTACGTGTGCGGCCCCACGGTCTACGACAACATCCACATCGGCAATGCCCGCACGTTCATCAGCTTTGACGTGATTCGTCGCTGGCTCATCGCGAGCGGCTACGAGGTCACGTTCGCCCAGAACCTCACCGATGTCGATGACAAGATCATCAAGCGCGCCAACGAGCAGGGCCGCACTGCCGCCGAGGTCGCGACGGAGTTCTCGGACAAGTTCATCGGCGTCATGCGCGCCGCCAACGTGCTCGATCCCGATGTGCGCCCCCGCGCCACCAAGGAGATCGGCCCCATGATCGCCATGATCAAGACGCTTATCGAGCAGGGCCACGCTTACGCAGCCGATAACGGCGATGTGTACTTTGCCGTGCGCAGCGATCCCAGCTATGGTCAGGTCTCGGGCCGCAACATCGACGACCTTATGGTTGGCGCACGCATCGAGGAGAACGAGGACAAGAACGACCCGCTCGACTTTGCCCTGTGGAAGGCCGCCAAGCCCGGCGAGCCCAGCTGGCCGAGCCCCTGGGGCGAGGGCCGTCCCGGTTGGCACACCGAGTGCGCCGCCATGGTGCATCGCTACCTGGGCACTCCGATCGACATCCACGGCGGCGGCTCCGACCTTGCCTTCCCGCATCACGAGAACGAGTGCGCTCAGGCCACCTGCGCCTGGCACCAGGGCTTCTCCAACACCTGGATGCACACGGGCATGCTGCTGGTAGACGGCGAGAAGATGTCCAAGTCGCTCGGCAACTTCTTTACGCTGGCCGAGGTCCTCGAGCAGCACTCCGCCGCCGCCCTGCGCCTGCTGATGCTGCAGACGAGCTATCGCTCGCCGCTCGACTTTTCTTGGGAGCGCCTGGAGGGTGCCGAGAACTCGCTCACGCGTATCGCCGGTACGGTCGAGAACCTGCGCTGGGCCGCGAACCATGCGACGGCCGATGCCGATGAGGCAGCATCCGAGGCGTTTGCCGCCAAGGCCGCCGAGACCCGTGCCACCTTTAAGGAGTGCATGGACGACGACTTTAACACCGCCGGTGCCATGGGTGCTGTCTTTGGCTTTGTGACCGAGTGCAACCAGTACCTGGAGCAGGCGGGCGATGCTGCCGACAAGGCCGCAGTCCTGGCTGCCGCCGATACGCTGGCCGAGCTGCTCGATACGTTTGGCGTTGAGCTTCCCGAGCCCAAGGTCGAGCTGCCGCTGGGTCTGCTGGGCGTTGCCGCCGGTCTGGTTGCCTATACGGGCGACGACGTGGACGAGGCTGCTGCCAAGATTCTCGAGGCCCGCGCCGAGGCCCGTGCCGCCAAGAACTGGGATCTGGCCGACGCCATCCGCGACCAGCTCAAGGACCTGGGCCTCACCATTGAGGATACCGCCGCCGGCACCCGTATCAAATCTCTCTAATCCCCGCGGGTTTCCCAAGCACCCGACCGCCCGAGCCACGGCACCTTGCCTTTCAATCGTCGGGCATGACCTCAAGGTCTATGCCCTCCTCTTTCAAGGCAATCTGCCGCACCTCGGGCGGTCGGTCTATTTGTTTCGTTTGATAGTTGTATTTAGGAGGTCGCTTTATGGCCGACAATCGCAAGTGTGTATCGCGTGGAGGCAAGCAGGCTGCTTCTGGCTCGCGTCCGATTCGCCGCAATGATCGCGCTGCCGCTCCCAAGGGCCAGCGCGATCGCACCCAGGCCGCACGTCCGCAGCGCGATCGCAACCGCGACGCTGTCCAGGCTCCCAAGGGCGAGTTTATCGAAGGTCGTCGTGCTGCCGCCGAGGCGCTACGCACTGGTTTTCCCATCAAGTGCGCGCTCATTGCCGAGGGCGGGGAGCGCGATGCCGCCTTGTCGCGCCTGGTCGATGACCTCAACGCCGCGGGCGTCCGCATTAAGTTCGTTCCACGCGCGCAGCTCGATGCGCTGTCGAGCCATGGCGCTCACCAGGGCATTGCGCTCGAGGTTGGCAACTTCCCCTATGCCGATGTCGCCGACATCCTCGACCGCGCGGGCGACGGTCCGGCGCTCGTCATCGTGCTCGACCATGTGACCGACGATGGCAACTTTGGTGCGATCGTGCGCTCTGCCGAGGTCGTGGGCGCGGCAGGCGCCATCATTGCCAACAAGCGCGCCGCCGGTGTGACCGTCGGCAGCTATAAGACTTCTGCCGGCGCCGTCATGCATCTGCCTATCGCGCAGGTGCCCAACATCGCCCGTGCGCTCGACGATCTTAAGGCCGCTGGCTTTTGGGTGGGCGGTGCCTCCGAGCACGCCGAAGGCAGTTGCTGGGATGCTCCCTTCGAGGGCCGCGTGGCGCTCGTCATGGGCTCCGAGGGCGACGGCATCTCGCGCCTGGTGCTCGAGAAATGCGACTTTTTGACCAAGCTTCCCCAGCGCGGCATGACCGAGAGCCTCAATGTTGCCCAGGCGACCACGGCGCTGTGCTTTGAGTGGCTGCGCCGCAACGCTGGCGAGCTCATGGGGGAGGAGTAGCGCATGTCCAAAAAGAACCGTGCCAAGTCCAAGGCCAAGCGCTTTGGCGAGGGCTCGGCCAAGCCGATTGTTTCGGCCGCGACCTATGGCGTGGGCGGCAATGCGTTTGCGCAGGCCATCGCCGACCCGGTCTCGACGGTGCACTCCAACAAGCCCGAGCTGCTGGTGGTCGACGGCTACAACGTGATCCACTGCACGCCGCGCTACGAAAAGCTCGTGTACGACCATTCCGACGATCCGTATTCCAGCGACGTTCACGATATGGCGCGCACCGCCCTCATCAACGACGTCGCCGCCTTTGCCCAGGGCCGTTACGAGGCCGTAATCGTGTTTGACGGCGCGGGCAATATCTCCAGCGAGCGCCCCAACCTACCGGCCCGCGGCGTGCGCATTGAGTTTTCGCCGACGGGTGTTTCGGCCGATACCGTGGTGCAGAAGCTCTGCATCGAGGCACGTGAGGAAGGTCGCGCGTGCTCCGTGGTATCGAGCGACGGCACGATCCAGGCCGTCGTCATGGGCAAGGGCGTTACGCGCATCTCGAGCCGTATGCTGGTAGACGAGATTAAACAGATCGATAACGACGTTCACGAGGCAGAGGAAGCTCCGCAGATCAAGATGACTCTGGGCAGTCGCCTGAGCCCCGATGCCCTGGCCAAGCTCAAGGCCCTGCGCGGGAGGTAGGGAAGTTGGCGGGGCAATGCTGCCTCGCTAACTCCATTCAGCGATGTCGATCATTCTTTCGAGGCGCCACGTTAGCGCCTCTTTTAGATATGGCAGCCTTGCCGTGAGCGCGTCGTTTCTGGAAAGAATCTCGATTGCCTCGTCAACGAAGCCTTCGAGTTTGTCGCCGTCAAACCAGCCCATGTCCTCGACGAGCAACATTTGTTTGGCGGGGCTTGAATGAAATTGTGCGCTGGTAAAACTGTGCTCTCCCGCCCTAAGCTCCTCTAGTGATATGTTGCACCAGAGCGATGAGCCCGAATCGAAGATGGGGGCAGGTCTGCAAGCTTGCGTGTTTACGTTTCGCACGAGGCCGAAGTTGCGCCAATGACGATCGTAGTTGGCAATGATGTCGTCACATACGATCATGCGGTCAAGGGCATCCTTGACGCCTGTCACCCCGAGCTCCTCGCAGTTTGCTACATATCGCTCGTAGTCGGTTAGCCGTTCATCTGCGTTTGCGTGCTGGTTTACATAGAACGCAGGGACATACTCTTCTTCATCAGTTAAGAAGACATCGCATGTGCTCAGGGCGGAGGTGCCCGTGCCCTCGAGCGAGTAAGGCACATAATCGCAGGCGTTTAGGATGCGACGGTGGAGCGCGGTCGCCACCAGCTCGTTATAAGGTTCCTGGTCCAGGTGCGCTCCTGCCTTATGCAGAATTCGACGTTCGCCCTCGCACGTCCAGTACTTTTGAAGATTGCCGTCCGAGGTGTTATCGGGCTTTGCGGCAGCCGCTTTTCCCTCTGGGGCAAAGGGTGCAATGGACAGCGAGACGTCATCAAAGGCGTTATTGAAGAAGCTGATATCCTCCCAGGTGAGACCGGAACCTTGGGGCCTAATCCAATACTGGTCGGATAAGGAGAGGCCGAGATTTCGCTGGACGAGTTCATCGGGAACATCGACTGCGGCTTCTGCAAGCAGGGAGGCTAGCCCAATGCGTGCGAGCGGGATACCGCGGCCGCGCCACCAGATGCGGAAGGAGTCTAGCGATATGGGGCTATTAGGGCCAAATACTCCAATAGGGGCGTGGGCGTAATCGATGTCGGCACCGATGTGGGTAAAGTCTTTTCGCGATGTACTGTAGACCAGCTGAGCGACTTCGTACGTGCGGTTCATGAGGGTGAACGCGATCTCGCTCTTACCGTGGCCGCGGCGGGGACGTCCCCCCGTTTTGGTCACAGAGCGGAGTCGTGCATTGACGCTGTCTTTATCGATGAGCCATACACCAGAAGCCTTGCGTGCCTCAAGTGCTCCGTTTTTTATGAGCTCTTGCACCCTGCGCGGGGTGATGTCGAGTAGCTCTGCAGCTTCCTTCGTAGTCAACATCGCGAAACCCTTCGCCAGAACGAATAGTTTTATCTATTCCATTGTAATTAATACTATTCGTTCTGGCGAATGGTTTTAAGATTGAGGGCGCACTGACAGAAATGAACGGGCCTGGTACGCGCTGTTGCTGGATTTTGCATATTTATATAACGCCGTGCGGCCTGTTGCGCCCCGTCCGCAATTCCATTATTCTTAACAGGCTTCGCGCGAAAGCGCCAAGTGTGCCAGTGTGGCGCAACGGTAGCGCAACTGATTTGTAATCAGTGGGTTGCAGGTTCGATTCCTGTCACTGGCTCCATGAGAGTTTCGGGCTCTGTCTCTATATGGGACAGAGCCCGTTTCTATTTAGGTGGCGCGCCATCAGGTTAGCGCCCATCCCGTTTTTGGTTTGTCTCGTCCTCCAGTTTGTCTAAATCTGTAACACCAAGACCGATATTTGGCATCTAACTGTTACAGATTGAGATGAAACTTAGGGTGTTTTAGGAATATCTTGATCTGTAACATGTAGAAGCGGAATAGGCCTCTTGCTGTTACAGATCGAGACAAGGGCGGGTGCGGACCTGGATGTTCTGCTCGAGCGTGGATTTCTGGACACGCGAGCGAAGAAAATCTTCCGACCGGAGAACGAGCGTGGATAATTAACTTGGATAGGGAGCTAAGGTAAACACCGATTGTCTATCGAAGGCTTTAGAAACGACGACCCCGATTTCATTGTGGAATCGGGGTCGTTTGTGCCTGAGGAATCCGAATGGATTAATCGAGCTCCTAAGGGACTTCTTGGGTTCTTGCTAATGGTCTGCCGAGGATGTCCCCAATGCAAGCAGCGGGCATCTACTCAATATAGTTGGGATTCTTCTTGATGATCACGCGTGCAGCGATGAACGAGACGACGATGGCGATGACGGCGACAACGCACGCCAGTACGAAGTTGCCCATGGATCCATCGGGAGCGATAAAGATCAGCGCAGAAAGAAGACCGGGGCATGCTCCCGCAACATACTCCTTCAGGACGAAGATACCTGCAGGGAGTCCCGCGCAGAGGGCGCCGATTGCCGTGCCGACAAGCAGGCGGGGACGCTCGATGAGGCAGCCATAAAATGCGGGCTCAGTTACGCCACAGAGTGCGGTGACGGCAACCGTGGTGACCATACCTCTCTTCTCCTTGTTGCCTTTCATTGCAGTTGCCAAGGCGAGACTCGTGCCGCCAATGCAGAGGTTTGAGATGAAGCCAAAGATGATGGGCGCCCAGCCGAGCTGCGCCAAGCTCGTAACTTCGATCGCGATGTAGGCCTTATCAAGACCGAGCATGACAAAATAGGGGTTAAGGGCTGCAAGGATTGGAGTAGCGATAAATGCCACGTTATCCATGAGCCACGTGGCGGCATCACTCAGCGCGTAGCCCATCATGCTGCCGGCGGGGCCGAGGATAATCAGCTCAACAGGCACGACGATGAACATGGTGAGCAGCGGCTTCAAGAACAGTTTGGTAATGTCGGGGATGATTTTCTGAAGACCGCGATCAACAAAGTACATGAACACAACGCCCAGTACGATTGGCACCACCGTGCTCGAGTAGTCATTCGTCGGGATGGGGATGCCAAGAAAGTCGAGACCCTCAGCACCGCTAATAGACGAGCTAATCATGATTGCGCCCAGCAGTGCGCCCATGATAGGCTGCATCTTCATGACGGCGGCGAGCTGATAGCCGAGGTAAACGGGCAGGAAGCTAAATGAGGCGCTGAAGATCGCCAGCAGAACCTGGGCGGTTCCGCTATCGGTGCTCAATCCACAATAATTGACCAGGAGATTCTTGATCGAAAGAATGAGTCCGCCAACGATGAGCGCCGGGACGATGGGCATGAATACCTGTGCAGAGACGTTCCCGAATTTCTCAATCAAGCCCATGGCGGTGTTACCGCTTTTAATGCCTTCTGCAAGGTCTTTGGCGGTTTGGGCATCGTCGGCAACCGTGCCACCGCCGACTTCGATTCCCGCGAAGTCGAGGAAGTCGTTGTAAGCCTCGGTGACGTTGGGGCCGATGATCACCTGAAGCTGGCCACCGCTGACTACTGCCCCGAGCGCCTGGTCGGCCGATTTGGCGAGCTGGAGATCGATGATCGAGGTGTCTCGTGCGTCGATGCGAAGGCGCGTCGCACAATGAGTTACCGATGTAATGTTCTCTTTGCCGCCAACAGCCTTTAGGACTGTTTCGGACATTGCCTGATATTTCATCTCTTTCTCCTAACCTTCCTGCTCCTGATACTTCGAGATAAGGTCTCGGTACCAATACCAGCTCTTTTTGGGGGTGCGCTCCAGATTGTTCTCGAAGTCGATATGGACAAGTCCGTATCGTTTTTCGTAGCCGTTGATCCAGCTATACAGATCCATCGTCGACCAGAGGTAGTAGCCCTCAACGCGCGCGCCGTCGCGCTTAGCCCTCATCATGTGCTCGATGAACTGGCCCAGAAGCTCGATGCGGTCATCATCGTGGATCATTCCGTCTGCGTCTGGTTGCTCATAGGCGCCATGTCCGTTTTCCGTAATAAAGATGCGGGGCGCGTCATAGCGCTCGTGGACATCCATGATGGTTGAATACATGCAACTTGGGAGTATTTCGCGGCCCCATTTATTGCGGGGAACATTGCTGTCGCGGGCGCTTTCAAACAAGGGCGCAATGCATTTTCCTTCGACCTTTTTGCTCGAACCGCCCTTATTGTTCGCCGAAACGGCAAGCTCTCCACCGTGCCAGTCGGTTACATACTCTCGGCAATACACGTTGAGTCCAATAAAATCGACTTTACCGTCGCTGAATTCTTCTACGTCATTTGGGGATCGATAGAGCGAGACGCCAAGTTTTTCAAGGATTTCGTCCATTTCTGGCGGCAGTTGACCCTGAAGCGCTGGTGCCAGAATCATGCGATTGGCGAAAAAGTCTGCGTATCGAAATACGTCATCGGGGTGCTCGGTTGCCGGGTCGAGTTCGACAACGCCGCCATCGTGGACGGCGCCGATGATGCCGTCGTAGCCCATTTGACGATATGCTCGGACTGCGAGTGCGCTTGCGCGCATCAGGTTGTACTGAAACTGCATGTACGACTGAACATCGAGCGATCGATTGGGGGGATAGTTGCCCAACATGTTTACGCAGTAGCTGTAGAAATGCGGCTCGTTAACGGTAGCCCAGATTTTGACGCGGTCTCCAAAGCGCTCAAAGCAAATCTTGGCGTATTTGCAGAACCACTCTGCCATGTCGTTGTTCAGCCATCCGCCTTTGCAAGCAAGCGTGAATGGCAGATCGTAATGGAACAGCGTAACGTTGGGCTCTATGCCATTTTCGAGGCAGCAATCAATGACCCGATTATAAAAATCGATACCCTCTTCATTCACTTTGCCGATACCGGTGGGGATGATTCGACTCCATGAAAGAGAGAAGCGATAGGTGTTTTGTCCGCCTTCTTTCATCATGCGGATATCTTCTTCATAGCGATGGTAGAAGTCGCAAGATACATCACCGTCAACATGGTTGATGTTCTTATTGCTTGTGTGGCTAAAGAAATCCCACTCACCAAGGCCTTTGCCGTCTTCGTTCCAGGCACCCTCGCACTGATAAGACGCCGTGGCGGAACCCCAGAGAAACGGCATGTTGTTCACGTTGCCCATGAATCCCCTTTCCATCATTCAACACGGTGGATACGTGTGGCGGAATTATGATTAAGATGACGTCAACTGATTTGAATCATAGGAGAACGACCAAAGCTGTTTGATTCAATAAATGAATCATGATTTCGAGGAGAGCGGAAAGAGGGATCACGTGAATATCAATGACTTCGATGTGCTCAATCGCATTAGCTCCATCATCAACAGCGAGTTTGGGTCAAACGATGCCGCCATCGCTCGATATCTCATCGCTCACATTAGGCGTTCGAGCGAAATCAATGTTGCCGCAATAACCCGCGATGCACTCGTGACCCGTTCCGCTGTTCGTCGTTTCTGCAATCGATTGGGCTACCAGTCTCTTAGCGATTTGAAAGAATCATTTACTCAGTCAGTCTTTCCAAGCGACTTAAGCCATCGAGAGGAGGAATTTGGCTACGAGGAGTACAGGGCAGAGCTCGACGTTCGCATGATCGAGATGTTCGCTGAGGTTGAAAGCGGCGTGTCCGATATCGCTATTAAGCATCTTGTCGACGAAATTGATGGCCATAAAAACGTTGAAATCTGGTGCACCAATAATGTGAGCGCCAATCTCGTACGATTTCAGCAGGAAATGTTTTATGCGGGCAAGATAGTTCGCATAGTTGCTGGGGCTAACGTCGCGGAATTGAAAAACATGGGAGACGCTTCGCAGTCATTGATAATTCTCGTATCGGTCTCCGGGCTATTTGCGTCACAGGCGCGTGAGTATCTTGATTGCCGTTCGGGCAGGAAGATTCTAATTACTGCGTTTAGCAACGATGACAAATCGAGGTCTTTTGACCGTGTATATCGTCTTGGTAATGCGGGAAACGGAATTGACCGACTCGGCGTTTATTCGAAATACGCCATGACTTATTTTTTCGACTTGCTATCGTCGTGTTACTTGAGTCGCTACCCCTGCACCAAGGGGGAGCCGCTCTATGGGTCTACTTTGGCCTGGCCCGAGTAGTTGCGGCTTTACAGTTCTCTCGCCTGGAGAATGAACGTGGATAATCTGCCACTTTGGCCTTAGAGCCGCGCTAAAAGTGGGAGATAATCCACGCTCGATCGTGGCGTGGAAGCCCGATCTCGACCTATATATAGGTGCAAATAAGCTGGTATCGAAGTTCGATACTG
>UQZM01000041.1 GCA_900545615.1 uncultured Collinsella sp. | reverse complement strand
CGGACCCCAGGAGGGGCCGCGGGGGCGTTCAGCTAAGTGCGGGAATGGCCTATTTGCTCAATGTGTTCGGCTGAGATCGGAAATCAACCCTGATTATGCAACCAACGGTTGCTTGGAAGGGCGCTAGCCGCCGCGTATGCTTAAGCCATCAACCGGCAGAAAGGAGCCGTCATGGCCTTTGCAGAAAAACTCATCGCCGTCCGCCGTGCCAACAATCTCACCCAAGAACAGCTTGCCGCCAAGCTCTACGTAACGCGCCAGGCCGTCAGCCGCTGGGAGCGCGGCGAGGTCACGCCGGGCATCGACATGATGAAGCTCATCGCCGCCGTGACCGGAGAGCCACTGTCCCACCTGCTCGAAATGCCCGAGCACTACTGCGAGAGCTGCGGCATGATACTCACGCCCGACGACTGCGGCACCGATGCCACGGGCACCGCGACCGATCATTACTGCAAGTGGTGCTACGACCACGGCAAGTACACCTATGACACCACCATGGAGGCAATGATTGAGGATTGTGCCCCGCGCCTGGCACAAAACACCGGCATGTCGCTCGACGAAGCCGTCTCGCTCATGGGCGCCGTCCTGCCGCAACTGGAGCGCTGGCGCACCGTGCAGGAAAACGAGGCGCGCTACGGTGCCGAGGCGCGGGCGCGCTACGGCGATGAGGCTATCGATGCAGCAAACGAAGCGTTGCTGGACATGGACCCCGAGACATGGAACGACATGAAGGAACTTGAACGCGCTATTCTGGGCCAGCTCTCAATTGCCATGGGCATTGGCGACCCAGAGAGCAACGAGGCTCGTAAGCTTGTCGCGATGCATCGTCGCTGGATTGCTCTCAACTGGGGATGCGAGCCCCAAGACGAGGCGTACCTGGGCCTCGCCCACGGTTATCTTGCCGACCAGCGCTTTGTTGACTACTACGACAAGCCCTGCGCCACCGGAGCCACGGCGTTTCTGGTCCAGGCCATCGAGTCTTCGTTGACGCGCGCATAGACCGCGGCGGCTTTGGGTATTTCAATCAAAACCTCAACCGATTGGAGACCTATGGCTACTAATCACGAGCTCGCGCTGTACGTTATGACCGGCTGCCCGTATTGCATAAAGGTCAAGCGCTTTCTGGCCGATAACGGCGTGACCATTCCCGAGCGCAACATCTCAACCGACTCCGATGCCGAACAGACACTCATCGCCGTCGGCGGAAAGCGCCAGGTTCCCTGCCTGTTCATCGACGGCAAGCCACTCTACGAATCGAGCGACATCATCGCGTGGGCGCAAGAGAACCTGCTCTAGTACGCGCATCCCGTCCGTCCAAGGCCCCGCCCCATACGGCCTAAACATGTACACCAGCATCCAAAGTCGACATTTTTCGACATCTTTGGATGCTGGTGTACAGCTTTTGGGTAGTCATGGACGCTCTTAGCCGGCTAATTGTTTGAGGCGACCTTTGGATTATGGCTGTTTGACGCCTCTGGAAAGGTTTCCGAGAGGGCTGTGGTCAAAAAAAGGCAAATATGAGTACTGCTACCTGTTTAGTAGCAGCGATTTTGATCACTTCAGGAACCATTCAACGTTCCACTCGTCCGCAGACGACGTTATTTCTCCTCATATGTTCAATAAAAGTAGCTCCTAATGGGAACAAATCTCATCAGGAGCTACTATTTATAGCAAAATAAATGCAACCATAATGGCAACAGTACTCATATTTGCCCTTTTTTGACCACGACCCTCCAGAATAGTCGCTGAGAACGACACTAAATGACAAAATCCGGCACTTGGACGTTCTTATATGAGTAGCCATTGAAGGACACCTAACGACTACTCCCATTCGCGACACACTGTGTCGCGAATTAAGCTGGTCCCATTACCGAAGACCAGTGAGAGCTCCTGCCCAGAATCTCGATAGCTTAATAAAGCGCTCCCCTCCGGAAGTTCAATGGGCATCCAAATTCCAAGCTGAAAAGCAAAGGAGTATCGAAGCCGTCAATGCTCATTTCCTATCGAACACGCGGGTCAAAACAAGCTAATTAGCCTGATAAACTGTTTATATTTTTGTCTACAAAACTGTATACAAAAAGAGTATCCGTTGACCTGTGCTCGACATTATGCCGATCGATAGGAGGCGCTATGGACGCTAAGCAGCTCGAAAAGATGATGGGATTTGCTCCCGGAGAGTTGGAGAAAGCCGCGAAGGCATACGAAAAAGATGAATGGCCGAAGGGTCGCACCATCAAGCTGGGAAGGCCGTCGATCTCCGATGAGCCAAGCGTCGTTATAACAGCACGTGTGGGCGAATCGATTCTTGAGGCGTTTGACGAAAAAGCCAAACGCCATGGGCAAACACGCACGGAGCGGCTCAGAGAGCTCATTACACTTGATGCACTGATTGCCTAGGCCCGCTCCCCCGTCGGACCCAAACATGTACACCAGCATCCAAAGTCGACATTTTTCGACATCTTTGGATGCTGGTGTACAGCTTTTGCAACATAGTCATTGGGGACGTTCTTAAATGACTAGTCGTTAAAGAACGTCCCCGATGTCTAACTAGCCGCGGAAGCGAGCTATGGGTGCGAGTGGCTGCTCGCGAAAGACGCGCTCGACGGCGGCGCGGTATTCGTCGACTTTTTTGGTCTTACGTACGAGCTTGTGAACGGTAGCGGGGTCAGCGAAAGCGCACTTGGCGTAGAACCACCACTCCTTCATACGAAAGACCGCGTTGCCGCCAATCTCTTCTGCATAGACCGCAAACAGAGTGTCGTGGAAACGCTGCAGTTCGGCTGCCGTGGCAGCAGGACCGCCCTTAACCATGCGAGCCAGCGCGGGGTTCGCGAGCAGGCCACGCCCTAGCATTACATGGCGCGTGTCGGGATAGGCCTCCGCCAGCGCGTCCATATCCTCAAGATCGAAAATGTCGCCGTTATAGGCCACCGGAAACGGCGCACGCTCCAGCGTCTCGCCGTAAAACTCCTTGCGCGGCGAGCCCGTATAACGGTCCTTCTGTACGCGCGGGTGCACAATCAGCTCTGCCAACGGCATGCGGCAATACAGATCGAGCACACGTTCATACTCGTCATCGCGTTCCAACCCCAGCCTGGTCTTTACCGATACCGGCAACGGCGACCGCTCGCACACATCGCTTAAGAACGCCTCGAGCTCGTCGAGATTGCGCAAGAAACCCGAGCCCTTGCCCTTGGCGACAACCGTTCCCGAGGGGCAGCCAAGGTTGAGATTGACCTCGCGGTAGCCCATGTCGGCGAGCACCTGTGCCGCCCACACAAACTCGTCCGCGTTCTTGGACATGAGCTGGGGCACTACGTTGAGCCCCTGGTTGTTGGCAGGATCGATCTCCTTAAACGCCTTGCCGCCAAAGCGGTTTCCCACCCGCGGCGGCGGCAAAAACGGCGTGTAATAGCAATCGAGTGCACCGAAGCACTCCGCATGCACGCGACGGAACACATGCCCGGTAATCCCCTCCATGGGGGCCAACGATAGAATCATCTACTCTTCTCTCATATCAACACAACAAAGGGGCCGTCCCTTTGTCACATGCATTATGCCTTGCGCTTCAGGCGATTCACAAGGAAGAGGTAGCTACTGAACGATGACCACCCTCCAGCCGCACCCCATACAACGAGGTCTAATACTTTTCCCGAGAAGTGAACGAGTGAAAACGGGCCCCGAAGCATCTGCACTTTCGAGATGCAATTTCCTGCGGTTTTGCCAGCCAAATCCTGCGGGTTTGACGTCTAAAAATGTCGATGCTTCGGAGGCCCAAGTATGGCCGTTCACTTCTCGGAAAAGTATTAGACCTCGATTTACATGCCACTCAATGTGACAAAGTGGCTGCTCCTTTGTCACATTCGATGAAAAAGGGCACCGATGTTAGTCGATGCCCCAAAGCGGCTGCAGGTTAAGCCCTACAGCGTATGTCTAAGACGAATCGAACTATTCGTCCCAGGAGAGGTTCTTACCAGTCTTTTTTGCCAGCAGCAAGAACAGGCCGATAATAACGTTGCATGCGATGCAGAAGATGAAGACGCCCTGGAAGGAGCCGACAAGCTCATAGACCTTCATCATAACGGGCATGCCAAAGGCGCCGACGATATAGCCCACGGAGCAGATCAGCGCGAAGATGCGACCGAAATCGCGGGAGCCAAAGACATCCATAACCAAAACGGTCAGGGCAGTGCCAGCGATGACGTACATTACGTCGTTCACGCCTGCTGCGAGGATGCTGAGCGTCGAGTTGCCGCTGCTCATCATGAGCATGACAAAGGAGAGGATGGAGACAGCGAGCCAGCCCAGAATGGCCTTCGTGCTGCCGAACCTATCGCAAGTGGTGCCGACGATCGGATTGAGGAACAGATCGAAGAGCGATGCAGCGGATACCATGAAGCCGCCCACCATGGGGCTAAAACCAACCTCGGAAGCATACGTCGGGAAGAGCTGGTTCATGCAGCAAGTGAGCTGAACGAGGCAGAGGAAGCCGATGCAGAAGAAGAAGGCAGGCGACTTAATGGCGCGCGCATAGCTAACGCCACGCGTGCTATCCTCGGTCGTCTCCTCGGTCTCGGTGACCGTCTCGCCCTCGACGTAGCCATAGGGCAGCATGCCCTTGTCCTGAGGCTTGTAGCGAATGATCAGAATGGAAGCTGGGAGAATGAGCACTGCGGAAACACCGGCGAGCACCAGATAACCAGTTCTCCAGCCAGCGGCCTCGATGACAGAGGTGATGACGGGACTCATGATGAGCATGTAAATCGAGTTCACTGCCCAAGCGAGACCGATTGCCAGGCCACCAGATTTTTTGAACCACTGGTCAATAACGTCGGACATAGCGACGCCGGTGGTGAAGGCGAAGCAAACGCCAATCAGGGCGCCAGCGGCGATGAACATCCAGACTTCGGTATAGAAGGCCATGCCTGCGCCGGCAGCGAGCAAAATAAGCTCGACAACGGGGAGCCAAACCTTGCCAACGACCTTGGGAATGAGTTTTCCGACAAACGGAAGAGCTGCCGCAAGACCAATGAGCGTTGCGGTGAAGTAATACGAGAAGATGGAATAGTCAAACCCGAACTCCTCGCACACGGGTGCGACGAAGGAGCCCGCGATGACGCTATAGGATCCGGTCGTGCCGGCAGACATAAGGCCGAGCGCGATTACGAGAACCCATGCGTAAACCTTGCTGCTCTTTAACTTTGCATTTTCCATTGACGCAGCTCCTAGAGACCCAGAAGGGCACACATAACGGCCTTGATGGTGTGCTGACGGTTCTCTGCCTCACGGAAGATGACCGAAGCGTTGGCCTCAAAGCACTCGTCGGCAATCTCGAAACCCTCGGTGATGATCTCGCGATGAAGGTCGTTCTTGCACTGGTCGAGGAGCATCTTGCCAACACGGTGATCCGCGTTGTGGACAGAGGGAAGCTCATGCATGCAGAAGATGTCGGGATTGTTGGTGCGCTTGCACAGCTCGCTGGTGACGCGATAGGGGTACAGAGACTCGGCATCGCCCAACCAGGAGTTGTAGTCGTCGGGATCCAGAACCTCTTCTCCGCACTCGGGGTTGATGTAGCGCCACTCCTCGGTAACGATAACGTCAACGCCATCCAGGGCATCGAGGTCAGAGGTGATGGTAAAGGTCCTATTGGGAGCGTACTTGGCGTAGCAGGCCTCCACCTCTTCGATCATTTCCTTGCACATCTGATGACGGAGGTCGTCGGGGCCGATGGCGAGGAAGTCCATGTCGAGCATAGCGCACAGACGGCCATACCACACTGGGGCGCCGGCGCAGTTGCCAACGAAAGCCATCTTCTTGCCGCGGCTCGTACGCAGACCGCCCCATTGCTCTTCCATCGTAAGAGCGTCAGCGAGCATCTGAGTCGGGTGATCGCCGAGAGTAAGGGCATTGATGACCGGGATGTCAACCAGGTCGGCGACGTCATAGAGGAACTGCTCGTCCTTCTGTGCGCGGTAGACGATGAGATCGTACATGCCGTTAAAGACGCGCATGGCATCCTTGACGGTCTCGCAGTCACCCATGTGGGAGTTGGTCAGATAAGTGAAGCCCATGCCCAAATCATTGCAGGAGGTCTCGAATGCGCAACGAGTACGGGTCGAGCCCCACTCAAAGTTGGCGAGGACGTTTTTGCCGGGGAAGTAGCGCTGGTCGACACCAGACTTCTTCTGAGCCTTAAGGTTCCAGGCAAGATCGATGAGATAGCGGAAATCCTCGGAGGAGAGATCATGGATGTTGATGTAGTCGCGACCGCGGAGGCTGTTGTTCATGCCTATTTCCTTTCGAATTATTATCAAAATTATTGTTGAATGTGTCCCCGAGGAAAACACGGATATCCCTCGGGGAGCGGTACATGTGGCGCCTAAGCCAAAGAGCGCAGGCTCTAAGGCTCACTAACGACTGGCCGCCACGTCCTTAGTCCAGCAGTGCACGCCGCCGCCGGACAGGTTAAGCGCGAGGGAATCAATCATGATGACCTTGCGATCGGGGAAGCAGCTCTCAAGAACTGCCTTGGCCTGCTCATCCTTCTCTTTCACGACCTCGCTCATGCCCTCGTGGTAATAACGCTGGCCAAGAACGACGCCGTTGCAAATCAGGAAGTTGCAGTAGCTCGCTGCGGCGTAGAAGTGGACGGGGCCCTCGGGCCAGGGGGTGCCATCCATAAACTTGCCGCCCATTTCGTCGATGAAGCCCTTATAGAGCTCGTAATCTTCATCGCCAGGGGCGATAACGACTTCAATAGGCTCGGCGGTGGGCATACGAACGATCTCGAAGGGCTTGCCCTCCCAGTCCGTTTCGTTGCTCAGGATCTCGTAGGCTGCCTCAATGCGGCGACGAGACTCTGCTCCAGCCTTGCTCGAGGCTGCCTCTTCATCGGACACCTCGGCAAGAAGAATCTTGTTCGGAGTGATAAAGCGACACATCTCATCAATGTGAGCTGCAAAGCTCATGCCAAAGACGGGAGTTCCGTCTTCCTTCTCGTCGAGGATGCCCAGTCGATAGTCGTCGTCCTCGAGCATAGGCTGCGGAAGCCAGATAACCTTGTTGAGGTTGTAGATGCGCTTATACTCGGCCTCTATTTCCTCTTTCGTGAACTCGGGATTACGCTTGCGGCATTCCGTGTCCTCGATGGCGATCAGAGTGCCGTGACCGTCAAACTCGCGGTCGCCGCCCTCCGAAACCATTTCGGAATTGACGATATCGAAGCAACCGAGCGCAACCGCCATGTGAACGGCTGCCTTACGTGCGGACTGGCACTCCGGGGAGTTCTTGTCCCACACGCCGTAATAGGTCCAAGCGGGGTTGACCATATAAGAATGGCCCTTGTCGTCGACCATGATGCTGGGACCGTTGTCGCGGACATAGAAGTTGGAGTCTTCGAACTGCGTGATCTCGATGCGATCGAGATCAACCCCCTCCTCCTTCAGGCGCGAGCAAGCCTCCTCATAGGAGCCGGGGGTGCCGCAATTGAGGTTGACCGTAACGTCGCCATACTCGAGCAGAGCCTTGATCACGTCAACGCAGGGCTGGCGGTTATCGTAGCCCTCTGCACGGATGTAATCGGGAAGCCATGTCACATAGACGTTGGAGCGCTTCTCGAACTCGCCCGGCATACGATAGTTCTCGTACATGGTTGGTCCTTCCGTCGGGTTTCCCGCGATGCTGTCCGGCCGCGACAATAGCGGGGTTTCACCTGCTATAGTACTACTATACCTACCGTTCGGTAGATAATTTTGAATAATTGCCGCTCGCCTACTGATACATACCGTTCGCCGTATATAGTGGTCATGTTTGGACACGAATTGATGTTCCGTTGCCATCCTTAATAATGTTGGTAGTGCGGAAGTGATTTGCAATGGAGAAATGCAGCGTGAGCACAAGAAAAAAAATATTGGACGCAATGTACGATCTTGTGGCAGAAGTCGGTTATGACAAAGCGTCTATCGGAAAGATTTGCGACTTTGTCGGTATATCCAAGCCGTCGGTGTACTACTACTTTCCCTCAAAAGAGGAGATTTTCACTACGCTCTTGGACAGCATGTTTCCGACCATTGACTATCAGCGCGACTACTCGCTAATAGTCGATAGGGACGGGTTCAAGGCCGCGCTTATCGAGCTCGGCAATTCAGTTATAGGTGGCTATCGAAGCGATGAAAAGCGCCGGCGCGTGCTGGCCGAGGTTAGCGTTCAAGCAAATCGAATTCCTGCAGTTCAGGAACGTCAAGCGACGGCGACCAAACGAACCATGGATGCGCTTAAAGACATCCTTCTTCATGGTGTAGAGATTGGCGCGTTTTCCGATAGCGCCGACGTAATGCTCTACGTACAAATTCTTTATACCGTTCTGGAGGGAGCAAGCAATACGGTCGCTCAAGGTGAGGATATTGATGAGAAAGCGGTTTGGGCGGGAATAGTCGAGCTTATGTTCAAATAAACCAGCCAAGCTGAAGCGCATGTTGGCACCCATGGTGCCTGCGGGCAACCTTTAAAACGAAAACAGGGGTCGACTCCAGTCTGGCTTGGAGTCGACCCCTGTTGCATGGCAATCTATGCCGATGCAAATCGGCGCTTATTACTTTTCAGCAGCCTTATTGAGAAAGCCGGAAACGATAGCAAACGCAGCAATCATAAGGTTGCAGGCAATGCAGAAGATAAATACTCCCTGGAATGACCCTGCCATGCCGTAAACCTTCATCATGACCGGCATTCCAAAAGCACCGACGACATAGCCCGCTGAGCAAACGATCGAATAGATCCTTCCAAAATCGCGTGATCCAAAGAGCGAGAGGAGAAGCATCGGCATTGCGGTTCCAACGATGGCGAACATGACATCGTTTACACCAGCTGCAATGATGGAAACGGTCTCATTGCTTCCGCCAATGATAAGAAGCAGGAATGAAAGAATGCTGACACCTGTCCATGCGACCGTTGCTTTAATAGCGCCAAGCTTGTCGCATGTTTTGCCCACGAAGGGATTTAGGAAGATATCGGAGAGTGAAGCTGCCGAGACCATTAAGCTTCCTACGATAGGATTGAAACCGACCTCGCTTGCATAGGTTGGAAACAGCTGGTTCATGCAGCAGGTGAGCTGCGCCACGCAAAGCAAGAGGACACAGAGAATAAAAGACGGCGTTTTCGCGGCATCGCGGAGTGCCATGCCCGAAAGGACATCTTCCTGCTCATCGGCGCTGCAGCTCTCATGGGTTTCGGAGGCGGTCTCTCCGTACGGAAGCATATTGCGATCAGAGGGGTTAAGGCGAATGATAAATGCGCTTGCAGGCAAAATCATAGCTGCAGAAACGGCCGCAAGCACGATGTATCCCGTACGCCAGCCTTGCTGCTCGATGACCAGTGTAATGACAGGACTCAATAACAGCGTGCAGAGAGAATTAACGCCCCAAGCGAGGCCGATGGCGAGACCGGACGATTTGCTGAACCATTGGTCAATGACATCGGACATGCAGACGCCCGTTGTAAACGAAAAGCAGATGCCGATCACTGCGGCGGAGACGGTGAACATCCAGACCTCGGTGTAGAACGCCATTGCGGCGCCGGCGGCAATAAGGACGAGTTCAATGCAAATATGCCATGGTTTGCCGATTACTTTTGGAATGAAGCGACTCAAAAGCGGAAGCCCAAGCGCAAGGCCAAGAAGAATCGCGGTGAAATAGAAAGAAAAAGAAGTGTAGTCAAAGCCCAGATCTTCACATACTGGAGCAACGAATGAGCCGGCAATAATGCTATATGTGCCAGTTGTTCCGGCGGACATTAAGCCGAGCGCAATAACGACGACCCAAGCAAATGCGCCGCTTTCACGGAGACAATCTTTTTTGGCTGGTGTGGTGAGAGTCATGGTTGCTCCATTTCTATCGGCAATACATCCTATATGCCTACCGATAGGTATATAAACCAGAGGACTCTTCGTCAAGCATTAAGCGGGGAGAGGGAGTTCTTAACCTGCCGAACGGTAATTAGACCCCGTTTTCGCAAGGGTCTCAATGTGACAAAGGGACTGTCCCTTTGTCACATTATTCGGAGCGCAAGGCTTCCACGGGGTCTTTTTTGGATGCACTGCGGGCCGGCAGCAGGCCGGCAACAACCGTCAGCAGCACCGAAATCGCGATGAGCACCAGCGCATCCTGCACGGGTAGGCTCATCAGGTTGGGTACTTGTTTGGCAGCAAGCGCCCAGGAATTAACCGGGAAGCTCACGGCCACCACGACGACAATGGCAAAGACGCCGGCGATGAGGCCCTCGATAAAGGTCTCGGCGTTGAACACGTTTGCCACGTTACGCTTCGACGCGCCAATCGCGCGCAGAATGCCAATCTCCTTTTTGCGCTCCAGCACGCTGATGTACGTGATGATGCCGATCATGATGGAGCTCACCACCAGGCTGATACTCACGAATGCGATGAGCACCAAGCTGATGGTGTTCACGATGTCGGTCACCGAACCCATGATGATGCCCATGTAGTCTGTGTACGAAATTGCCCGATCATCGTGGCCAGCGGCTTTGACCTGCTTGTTGTACGCATCGATGCGATCGAGTACGCGCTCCTTGGCCTCAAAGTCGCGCGGGAAAATCTTGACCGAGATGGGATCCGCCTCGTCCGCATAACCCAACGTGGTCAGATTGTTGTCGTAGGTGAGCTTCGAAGCCTTGGCATAGCTCATCATGAGCGAGCTCAGATCCTCGGCGTCCATGTTGAAGTGGATGGCGCGGGCAAAGGCGCTCGCATCCACACGCATAGCGCTCGCCAGGTTGGCAAAACTCGATGACATCTGCGTCGCCATCTGGCCCATGAGCCCTGCCGCGCCTGCCTTGAGCTGAGTTGACACCGTCGTCGCAATCTGGTCGCTGATCGACTTCATCATCTGATCCAGAGCCTGCTGCAGATACGGAGCCAGCTGCTTTTGTACATAGTCGGTCATCGCCTGCTGCAGGCGCTCGGCCAGGGCATCGCCGCCGAGTGCCTTGAGCTGAGCCAGGATTTGCTGGGCTGCCGTATCACTCTCAAGATACGTCGAGAACGCGGCGGCAAGCTTTGACGCGTCCTTAAGATCTTCGGGCGTCAGCGCCTTAAACTGTTCCGACTGCATAAAGCCCGTGAACAGTTGGTTGGCGAGCGCCCCCACTTGCTGCATCTGCTCGGTTGTAAGCTCCAACCCATCGAAGACACCCGAGAAATCGGGGGCTGGCGCCTTAGACATGATGTCGCTGAAGTCGATATCCTTCCCTACGCCCGAAAGGTCAATGTCCAGCTCGGACAAGTCAAGACACGACGGGTCCATACCGCCGGCAACACCCGAGAGCACGGAGGTATCGAACGAGAACGCGCTCTTGAGCGCCGCCTCGTCCACACTGAACATGCTGCCCAGATCCACGCCTTGTTTGGCCTCGCCTTGCAGTTCGTCGAAGGTTTTGCCCGTAAAGACATCCGTCTCGGGGTGGGCGAGTTGCTCCCGCACAATCTGCGAATCGGCGGCGCGCTCCATAAGCTGGCGAGTCAGCGCATGTGTATAGGCAATGCCCGGAGACAACGCACTCGCATTGGCCGTCTCGTTAGGGCGCACCACACCCACGATGTGTACGTCGATGCCATCGGCAACCTTGGCGGCCATAAAGTCGGCGTCACCAGACATGTCGGTCCACATGCCGGTCTCTTCGTTTTTGCGATAGGCATCGGCCGGCGACAGCACCTTAAACGTCGTGGACAGCGCATCGTCGTAGGTAAAGTCGGTGCCGGTCTCGGGTGCTTTGACCCCACCGTCGGCCGTCATGGCACTGTTTACCAGATCGTTGAGCTCATCGATATCCAGCGCACCGATGCTGTAGAGCGTATAGTCGCCCACCGTACCGCGGCTCGAAAGCACCATCACGGCTTCGTTGGCAGACGTGGGCCAATGACCGGCGACGACATCGTACTGGCTGTTGATCAGGCTCTGGTCGTCAATCATCTCGTTAAAGACCGAGGGTCCCATGGATTCCATGCTCACCGTTGCCGCCGAACTCGCGCCTCCGCTCATAGCCTCGGTCATTGCGTTGGGAACAAGCCGAACGGGCTTCTCATCGCCCTTGCCGGCACGATAGACAACCGGCGATACACCGTAGCCGTACTGAATGGCGTTGACCTCTTTGTCGATACCGTCGCCGCCGTCGTCAAGCCATGCCTTAAAGCTCGTCATGTCGTTGGACTTAACGCTCGCAAACATATCCTTTACGGCCGTGACCACGGGAATCTTATCGGTTTCGGCACTGTCGTCGGACGAATCCACGTTTTCAGGCGAGTCATCATCCGCAGCCCCCTGTCCGCCCATCATGGACGACAGGTCGTAATCCTGCTTGGAAATGGTGAGCGGGTAGCTCGAGAGCGTATCCTCCTCGACCTTTTTGATGTAGCCGTTTACGCCGTTGGACAGCGCTAGGATCGCCGCAATGCCGATAATGCCAATCGAGCCCGCAAAGGCAGTCATGGCCGTGCGGCCCTTCTTGGTCATGAGGTTTCGGGCAGAAAGCCCCAGTGCCGTCACAAAGCTCATCGAGGTTTTGCGCGTAGGCTTGGCCTCGCGGCGCGTGGCGTCAGCAACATCGAAGGGGTCGGAATCGTCGGTGATCTTGCCGTCCGCCAGATTGACGATGCGCGTGGCGTATTGGTACGCCAGCTCGGGATTGTGCGTGACCATGATGACCAGGCGGTCGCGTGCCACGTCCTTGAGCAAATCCATGACCTGCACGGATGTCGTTGAGTCCAGGGCGCCGGTCGGCTCGTCTGCCAGCACAATCTCGGGATCGTTGATCAGCGCACGGGCGATGGCCACACGCTGCATCTGCCCGCCCGAAAGTTGGCTCGGGCGCTTGTTAACGTGCTCGCCCAGGCCGACTTTCTCCAACGCCTCGCGCGCACGCTGGCGGCGCTCGGCATGCCCCACGCCCGTGAGTGTAAGCGCCAGCTCCACGTTTTCCAAAATAGTCTGATGCGGAATGAGGTTATAGCTCTGGAACACAAAGCCGATGCGGTTGTTGCGATAGGCATCCCAATCGCGATCGTGAAAGTCCTTGGTCGAAATACCGTCGATTAGCAGGTCGCCGGAATCGAAATGATCGAGCCCACCGATAACGTTGAGCATCGTGGTTTTACCCGAGCCCGAGGGACCCAGAATGGCTACGAACTCGTTATCGCGAAAAGCCAGGCTCACGTTATCGAGCGCCACCTGCGTAAACGACTGCGTGACGTACCTTTTGCAAATACCTTTGAGCTCCAACATGGACGGCAACCTCTCCCACGCGGGCGCACTTGCCCGCTCTCCCCCGCCGTTCGTATTCGACGCGTTTGTCCTACTCTATCCCCATTTGTTGCCGGAGCCAGTGAGGAATGTAGGGAACCGCATCAAAAAACGAACGGGATGGCGCCCAAAAGAAGAGGCCCCAAGTGGGGCCTCTATATGGTGGAGCTTATCTTGAAAAGCAGCGGACTACTTCGCACAGCGACACACGATCCTCGCGATGCTTTACGTGTTTTTTACTGCTTGCTATTCGCAATCGCCTGGTCGATAAGCTTGTTGAGTGCTGCGCGCTGCTCGGCGGAGCTGATGGCTCCCACGATTGGATCCCCTACGATGTTGCCATTCTGATCGATGACATACGTTGTCGGGAACGAGAACAAATTTGACGTAAACTTACCGGCCTCGCTATCCGACTTAAACCAGATGTTCTTATATGTCACGCCCTTCTTGCTCAGCACGTCCTTGGCATCTGCAATCTCGCCCTTGTTGCCATCGAGCGTAAAGGAATTGACGCCCACGACCTGGCCGCCCTTCTCGGCAAGCTCCTGATTCAGTTTCTCAAGATCGCCCAGCTCGCCCACGCACGGCTTGCAAGTGGTGAACCAGAAGTTCATGACGGTGACCTTGTTCTTAGAGAACAGCTCGTCGCTGCTCACGTCGTTGCCATCCAGGTCTTTGCCCGTAAAGCTGGGGAACTTCGTCGCCTCGCTCGAAGCATTGGCACCAGCCGTCATGCCAGCGGTCGAAGCGTCGACGCTCTCGCCTTCGCTCGGCGTGCTTCCACAGCCGGGGAACTCCTTCTCCAAGCTCTCGAGCTTGTCCTCGATCTCCTTGATCTGCTGCGCACCGGCCTTGAGCGTCTTGAGCTCATCCGCCGTGAACTCATCCTTGGCGCCGTCGATGGTCTTGAGCAGGAAATCGCCGTAATTGCTGCCGTCCTCAATCATTACCGAGTCTTTATTTGCCGCATTGAATACCTTTTCCCACAGCGCGTTATCACTCGAAAAGATATCGTTCTCCTTCTGCATGAGTTTTGCATACAACTCGGCGGCCTCGTCGGCATTGGTCGGCTTCTGCGCAGTGAGTTCTGCAATCTTAGAATCGGAGTCCGCAGATTCGCTCGCATTGCCGCCAGGTGCCGAGCACGCCACAAGACACAAGGCCAGTACCGGCACCATAAACAGGGCCGCAATCTTAGAAAGCTTCATGGTCATTCCTCCGTTTTGTCGAAGCTTGTTTACTTTTTATCGGCGGTCAAGGGGAGCTTTTCCGCCGACACATCCAGGCCATAGCGATAGCTGATGGCATCGACGGGACAGGCCCCGATGCACTTTCCGCACCGGATACATTCGGCATGATTGGGCGCCCGGACCACATCAACGTCCATCTGACAAACCCTTGAACACTTGCCGCACGAGACGCATTTGCACGCGTCGACCTGAATCCCCAACAGGGACACCCTATTCATGAGCGCATAGAATGCGCCGAGTGGACAAATCCATTTGCAGAAGGGGCGGTAGAACAACACGCTCAGCACCGCAACCGCAATGAGAATCGCGAGCTTCCAGGTAAAGAGCTTTCCCAGCGCGGAGCGGATTCCCGTATTCATGATGGACAGCGGAATCGCACCCTCGAGCACGCCCTGCGGGCAGATGTACTTGCAAAAGAACGGGTCGCCCATGCCCACATCGTTGACCACCAAGACGGGCAGCAGCACCACGGCAAACAGCAGCACGGCATACTTGACGTACGTGAGCGGCTTGAGCTTTTTCGTTGATAGCTTTTTGCCGGGAATCTTGTGTAGAAGTTCCTGCAGCCAGCCAAACGGGCACAAAAACCCGCATACAAAGCGTCCCAGCAGCACGCCAAGCAAAATGAGCGTACCGGTGACGTAGTAGGAGAAGTTGAACTTGGATGAACCTACCACCGACTGGAACGACCCAATGGGACACGCACCTGATGCCGCGGGGCACGAATAGCAATTAAGCCCAGGTACGCAGACTGTTTTTCCCGCGCCCTGATAGATGCCGCCTTTGGCAAAGTTTGGCAGGTGAATATTGGTGACCAGCGTCGCCGCCGCCTGAATGAATCCGCGAAATCGGGCCAAAACATGCGACGCAGTGTTTTCTCTTTTATCCAATTCCGATACACTCCAAGCACAGCCTAATCGCTTTGGCCAGCACGGCATCCGCCTCGCCACGCATAACACCAAAGCACACCATGGTAATTCCGACGATCAACAAAGCGACCTGTACCACGGGTTTTACCGCTTTGAACAACACGACCACTCCTTTCGTTACGCGACCATTGGACCATATCGGCTATAAAATCCGTGTTAAGCGCGATATGGAATGTGCAAGGAGACTGTTATGCGTATTTTGATCGTCGAAGACGAGCGAGCACTGTGCGATGCAATCGCGCGCAGCTTGCGAAACTTGGCGTACAGCGTCGACTGCTGTCACGATGGACAGGAGGCGCTCGACCTGCTGGGCGTCGAAGTCTTTGACCTCGTGGTGCTCGACCTCAATCTCCCCCGTATCGACGGCATGACCGTGCTCAGGGAACTTAGGAAAACCGACTGCGAGACCAAGGTACTGATTCTGTCCGCACGTGGCGAAGTATCCGATAAAGTTGCCGGACTCGATGCCGGCGCCAACGATTACCTTACCAAGCCGTTTCATCTGGACGAACTTGCGGCAAGGATCCGCAGCCTTACCCTCAGGCGCTTCGCACAAAGCGACATAGTATTAACCTGCGGAAAGCTCAACTTTGACACCAAGGCGCGCATCGCTTCCGTGGACAGTGAGGCTCTATCTCTTACACGCAAGGAAACGGGAATCTTGGAATACCTGATGCTTAATCAGGGGCGACCGGTAAGCCAAGAGGAGCTTATAGAGCACGTTTGGGATAGCACCGTGAACAGCTTTAGCAACGCAACCCGCGTTCACATCTCGTCGCTCCGAAAAAAGTTGCGCGGCGCTTTGGGATACGACCCGATTCGTAATCGGATTGGAGAGGGCTACGTTATGGAGGATGGAGAATGAAAGGGCTTTCGCTGCAATGGCGCATAACGATTATGACGGCACTGCTCACGTGTGCGGCATGCGTGCTGACGAACTGCCTGGTCGGCTATACGGGCATGCGCTACATGGATGCCATCGGCAGCGACATCTCGGCCTTTAACGCAACCGGCGAAGATTCGCTCCAGGCGTTCGACCCAACGAAAGCAGCCCTCGATGACAAGGTCACGATCGTCGTAAACGACGCACAGGAGTCTTTTGGCACGACAGCCTGGTACATCACGGCTGGAGTCACACTCCTTGGCGGCGCGCTGGCATACTTTGTGAGCGGCCGTGCACTCAAACCGCTACGGGCTTTTGCAGCTCAGGTTGAGCGTGTGCAACCTGACAACCTAAGCGAAATCAGACTCAATGAAGATGTGCCCACCGAGCTACAACGATGCAGCGCCTCTTTCAACGACATGATCGCTCGTCTTGGCGAAGGGTTCTCTGCACAGCGTCAGTTTACCGGCAACGCCGCACACGAGCTGCGCACCCCGCTCGCCCTTATGCAAGCACAGATTGAACTATTCATCTCCGAACACTCCGGTTTGCAACCCGAAACAGCCGAGCTGCTCGGCCTGCTACAAGAACAAACCGAGCGCATGTCTCGAATGGCCAAGGTATTGCTCGAGATGAGTGAGCTGCGCAGCGTTCCTTGCGAGGACGATGTGGAACTTGGTCCCTTGTCCGAAGAGGTCCTCACCGACCTTGCGCCACTTGCCGAAAATAAGGGCATAGCCCTCAATTGTGCTGGAGACGCTTTAGTAATCGGGAGCGACACGCTCCTCTATCGGCTGGTGTTTAACCTGGTCGAAAATGCCATCCGTTACAGCCGCCCCGGCTCGACTGTCAACGTCTCCATCTGCGACAACGACAGCCACGTGTTCCTGCGAGTCGAGGACCAGGGCCCGGGAATACCCAAACAGTACCGTGAGAGCATCTTCCAACCGTTCTTTCGCCTGGATAAATCCCGCAGCAGGGCATACGGCGGCGCAGGACTCGGGCTAGCGCTCGTTTGGGAGATTGCAGCGCTTCACGGTGGCGCCGTAGAGGTCGAAGCAAGTTCCGAGGACGGGACCACCATGCTCGTAAGCCTTCCAAAATGATCTGTAGCGTTAGCCGAACAGTAAAACGAAAGGGGCCCCGCACACGTTTGCGCGGGGCCCCTCCCTGTCAATGCAATTCGTCCAAAAGAGTAGAAGCTTACTCCCACTCAACGGTGCCAACGGGCTTGGGCGTAAGGTCGTAACACACGCGGCAGATGCCGGGAACCTCGGCGGTGACGCGAGCGGTAATACGCTTGAGTAGCGCCCAGTCGAGCTCGGGAACCTCGGCAGTCATGACATCGACGGTGTTGATGCAGCGGATGATGCAGGGCCAATCGTAGGCGCGCTTGCCCTCGCGCACACCGGTTGCGCGGAAGTCGGGCACGACGGCAAAATACTGCCAGATGGTCAGACCGGCCTTGTCGATCTCCTCGCGCACGATGGCGTCGGCTTCGCGCAGCGCCTCAAGACGGTCGCGGGTGATGGCACCAAGGCAGCGGACGCCCAGGCCGGGACCGGGGAACGGCTGGCGCTCAACCATATTCTCGGGCAGGCCGAGCTCGCGACCCACGACGCGGACCTCGTCCTTGTACAGCAGTTTGACGGGCTCGCAGAGCTCAAACTGCAGATCCTCGGGCAGACCGCCCACGTTGTGGTGAGCCTTCACGCCGTCTTGGGACTCCAGGATGTCGGGATAGATGGTGCCCTGGGCGAGGAAGCTGACCTCATCGCCAACCTTGCGGGCCTCCTCCTCGAACACGCGAATGAACTCGGCGCCGATAATCTTACGCTTGGCCTCGGGCTCCTCGACGTCCACGAGCTTGTCCAGGAAGCGGTCGGTGGCGTCAACGTAAACCAGGTTGGCATCCATCTGATTCTTGAAGACGTCGACGACCTGCTCGCTCTCGCCCTTGCGCATCAGGCCGTGGTTAACATGCACGCAAATGAGCTGCTTGCCGATGGCCTTGATGAGCAGGGCCGCGACAACCGAACTGTCGACACCACCGGAAAGAGCCAGCAGGACCTTTTTGTCGCCGATCTGCTCGCGGATTGCAGCGACCTGCTCTTCGATGAACGCCTGGGCAAGTTCGGGAGTGGTGATACGTACCATGTCGTCGGGACGCTTGTTGGGATCCATGCAGAGCTCCTTCTCGGTTCGATGGAAATGCGCCGCGCGTATGCAGACGCACCGTCATATGACCTCATTATATGCAGAACGAGATACGTTTCCCATCGCTGCGACAGAGCTTTTTGCAGGGGCGGCAGTTTTTCTATATCCCAAGGTCAGCTAGACTTCGGTAGCCACCTTGGGAGCATCGCCAATAGACTCTTCCTTTATACGTTCGGCACAATCGTAGGCGATACCCACAAATTCCAGTCCCGAGCAACAGGAGTACAATTGCTGCTATTGTTGCCAGCTGTTGGGAGATGGATGATGGACTGCGATGGCTACCCACGCGTTCCCATGCCGTTGATGTGCACCGCCTTTGTGCCGGGGCAGATTGACGCTGCGGTTGCAGGCATTTCCGACCCCGATTCACGCACCATCGCCACGGCAGAAGCGCTGTACTTTCGCGGACAGGCCGCCCTCGCTGCCAAGACGGCGCGCCCCTATCTTGACGCCACCGACCCCGCATTGCGCTATTCCGCATGCTTTATCTGCGGATATGCCAGCCTGTCGCTCAACCGTATCGCCGACGCCCGCCGTTGTCTTGCGGGCATCCTCGATACGCCGGCCGACGAGGAATCGCCCGCCATCCACGCTACGCATATCCTGTTCGCCTCGGCCGCGAGTGTCCTGCTGCACTTGCCTTCCCCGTATTCTGCCGAAGAGTTTTATCCACTTGTGGCGCATCTGCCCGAAGGCCTGCGCCTGTTCGCCAGCTACGTGATGGCGCACGCCTTGTACCTGCGCGGCGAATACGGCCGCAGCCTAGGCATGGCGGAAAATGCCCTGATCATGAAACAGGGAAGCTATCCGATCTCGGAACTGTTCCTGCACCTGGCAGCTTCCATGGCATGCATGAGTCTCAAAGACGTCGACGCCGCAAAAACGCACTTCGGAGTTGCTTGGAACATTGCGCGTCCCGACGGCCTTATCGAGCTCATTGGCGAGCATCACGGCCTTTTACAGGGGCTCATCGAGGCGTGCCTAAAAACGCAATACCCTGACGACTTCGCGCGCATCATCGAGATCACGTACCGCTTCAGCTACGGCTGGCGGCGCATCCACAACCCCGATTCGGGCGAGGACGTGGCCGACGATCTAACGACCACGGAATTCACCATGGCCATGCTCGCCTGTCGTGGGTGGACCAACGCCGAAATCGCACGCCATATGGGAGTATCGCCGGGCACCGTCAAAAACCGCCTATCCGGCGTATACGCAAAGCTTGGCATCGGCACACGCACCGAGCTGGTCGCGCATATGTTACGTTAGCGACCGGACTGCCAAGCGAATCGAACGCATTCCGGAACCCGGCGCTTCGCTCGATCAATTTGGACATTTTGACCCTTGAACGGCACTACCGCTACGGGGCGCCTTCTCGCAAAATTGGATTATTTCCACCGATACTTGCGGGATGGGAGCCCAAGATGCTTGATCGCCGTTCGTTACTTGTTGCCGGAGCGTCCTCGTTAGCGAGCATTATGTTGCCGCGCGTGCCGGAAAGCGCAAACGCCTTCATATTGCCGTTCGCGCCCACCGAAGCCCATGCCGACGAAAAAGACCCCTTCAGGGTGCTCGTTCTCTCGCGCACCATGTTCGGTGTGGTCGTGGTCGACGTCGCCAACAAGAATACGCCCATCACGGGCGCGCAGGTCACGCTCACGTCGCGCTATGCCGCAGGCAAGCAGCTCACCGCCACTACCGATGACGAAGGCACGGCCATCTTTGAGGTCGCGCCGCTTTCAGAAGGCTACGTGGACGAGGCAACGCTTCTCGACGCGTACGACTTTAACGGCGGCATCTCCATTAGCATGGCAGGCTACCGCGATGTCGAGATTCCCCTTGCGCGTATCCAGGGCGGCACCGCTATTACCGCACCCACACGTCCGCTCTCCGATGGCGAGCCGTACTTCCGCCAACTCACATTCGACGAATGGGACATCCAGTACGCTGAAGCCACGTTCATGGCATTGCCGAAGGACGACACGGCAAACGAGCAGCCCGATACGCACGCCTTTACCGTGCAGGCACATCTGCCACAGGGTGGACAGGCAACGCTGCGCATCAACAAAGTGACGCCTGCCGCGGGCAGCTCACCCGAAACCGTCACGCAGATCGGCCAGATCAAGGCCAGCGCATCGGGTGCGGATAATCTGGCGACGTTCACACTCGAAGACAAGTTCCTCGATGCAGCGTCGAGCCTTCTGGAAGAAGGATGCAAGCTGCGCTTTGTCCTCGACTATCAGGGCAAAACCTACACGCTCTCCTCCCCCATGGCCGTTGTCACCGCGCCGGCCGCAAAGGCGGAATCGGGCTCGACCACCATCATTCCCACCACCATGGACCAAGAGATCACTCCGTTTGATTTCCCCGCGGCGTTTCCCGGTATCGGCGGCAATAAGTTCACGTGCTGGATGCCCACATTTCCCATTCTGTTCGATTTCTCGTTTGCTGGATACGTGCTGTGGTAGCGCGCAGAGATGTGGTGTAAGAGGCGGGGCATGCCCCGCCTCTTCTCTTT
>UQZM01000040.1 GCA_900545615.1 uncultured Collinsella sp. | reverse complement strand
TTTTCGAAAAAACCGGCTATGGTTGGCCACCGCGGCTTAAACGTAGTAGATGGGCCCATTTCGTGGCGAGCGGTTCCGGCTGATCCCTTGGGGACGGAGGAAAACGGATCATTTTGGTCCCGCGAGGCTGGCAGAGGCACTCGTGCAGGGCCGCCCGAACAAAACTATGCCGGATTACGGGGCTGAGTCACGAGTCCCCAACCATACCGATATTCGTGAAAATAAAACCGCAGGTAGACGAGCCGTCATTTTGCAGAAAACGCGGGTATGGATGGGGGTCCTGGCTTTGGCCCCGTAAACCGGCATAGTTTTGAAATGGCATTAAACCGGCGGCAGCAATTTTGCTATGCCGGGGCGGTCGGTCTTCGGGCAACTACCCTCGCAGGTAGGCGATGGCAATCTGCGTGCGGTTGCGCAGGCCCATTTTGGCAAGGATCGAGCTGATGTGGTTGCGCACGGTGCCTTCGCCCATATAGGCGGTGGCGGCAATCTCCTTGTTGTCGAGACCGCGGGCGATGAGCTCGGCGACTTCGAACTCGCGGTCGGTCAGGCCGGCAAAGGCGGCGGGCCGGCGGGGCGTGCCGGCTTCGATGCCCGCCCCATCAAAGTTGATATCCTCGATCGCCTTTCCCTCGAGCACGCGTTTGCCATCCATGACCTGTGCCAACGCCGGTGGAATGGCGGCGACATCGGTCTTGATCAGGTAGCCACGGGCGCCCAGCTTGAGCGCCGACACAATGTACTCGTCATCCGAGAATGTCGTCAGAAACACCACGCGTGCCGCGGGGTCGCGCTCAAGGATCTCGCGTGCCGCCGAAAGGCCGTCGCGCTCCGACATCTGAATGTCGAGCAGTGCGATATCGGGTGCGTGTTCTGCATAGAGAGCCACTGCGTCGTTGCCGTCGGCGCCGGTGCCCACGACTTCGATCTGCGGCTGGGCGCCCAGGATAATCTTGAGCGAATCGACTACCAAGCGGTCGTCGTCGACAACGATGAGCCTCATCGGTCCTCATCTCCTTGCTGTTTGGGAACGGTGGCAAACACGCGCCAGCCGCCGGCGCCGGCACGCGGGCCGGCGGTGAAGGTGCCGCCAAGCGCCTCGATGCGCTCGCGCATGGAGGCGAGCCCCATGCCCTCCGTGGCGCCGCGGCCGCTTGCTTGGGCCCCGCCCACGCCATCGTCGGTAACGATGAGCTGGTAAAACGACGGATGCTCCATGCATCGTACAGTGACGGTCTGGGCGCAAGCGTGGCGCATGGTGTTGGAGAGCGCCTCGCGCAGGACCGCCGCAAAGCAGTTCGCGACGTTTGCGGGCGCATGTTCGGTCATAACTTCAAGCTCAATCTGCGGGCCGCCGTCCGAGCGCGCGCCTTCAACAATACGTTCGAACTGCACGGAAAGGTCGACGGCGTTGTCGTTGAGCGCGTGGACGCTGGTGCGCACAAGCTGGAGCGCCTCGTCAACCGTGCGTTTGACGTCGGCGAAATCGGCGGCGACGCCGGGCTCGTCGGCGTGAACCACGCGCAGGGCTTCGGCCTGCAGTGAGGCGCGCGTGAGCTGGTGGCCCACGTTATCGTGGATCTCGCGCGCGATGCGGGCGCGTTCGGCGAGCGTCGCGAGCTCGATTTCGTAGTCCTGGCGGTCAGCAAGATCACGGTTGCGCGCCTCGAGCGCGAGGGCTCGTTCCTGCAGCTCGTCGCGTGTGCGGCGCATGCGCTGCTGCTCGCGCTCCAACTGGGCAGTACGTAGCGATAGCAAGGTGGCGGCAACCGAGAGGATGGCGGTCAGCAGGAGCGTTCGGGCGGTGAGCTCGTCGGCGCGAAGGTCCGCGACGAGCGCAAAGGCAAAGACGGAGCCAATGCCCAGCGCGACCCAAACGTGCTCACGGCGCACGCGTCGCGCGATGTCATAGAGGGCGAGAGGCGCAAACGGCACAAACGGCGGCACGAAGACAGCCGCAATGATGTAAGCGTAACTCGCGGCCTCGCTTACACGGCGCGTGCGTTCCCCCTGTGCGACCTCGGCCAGCGAGGTGGCAATAACGCCAAGGCAGAACGCCGCGACCAGGCGAGCGTCCACAGCAAGACCCATGGCGGCCGCAATACAGCACGCCAGCACGATCGATTTGTCGAAAAGCCTGTTCATACGGGTATTGTACGCGAAGCCGCGCGTGGTGGAGGGACCGCCTGCGCAACTGTGACATTCCTCCCACGCGGCAAAGCGGCGTCGATCGCTCGCGCGAGCGGGGGTTTCACCTCTGCCCCCTCGCACTCGTGACAAAGCTCACTGGTGCGCGCCGCCCGCTCCTGCGATGATGCAATCGTACCGGACCGCAATCAACGGAAGGGCCGCCTCATGACAGACATCGTCCACGTCGAAAACCTCGTCAAGCGCTATGACGACCTTATTGCGCTCGACCACTTTAACCTGAGCATCGCCCCCGGCGAGATTTTTGGCCTGCTCGGCCCCAATGGCTCGGGCAAGACCACGTCCATCAACTGCATTTTGCAGCTGCTTGCCTACGACAAAGGCACCATCGAGCTGTTCGGCGAGCCCATGACGCCCGCCCGCTACGACCTCAAGCGCCGCATCGGCGTGGTGCCGCAGCAGGTGGCGGTGTTTGACGAGCTTACGGTGCGCGAGAACATCGACTATTTCTGCAGCCTTTACGTCAACGACCGCAAGCGCCGTCGCGCGCTGGTCGAAGAGGCCATCGACTTTGTCGGGCTGGGCGACTTTACCAAGTTTCGCCCCGGCAAGCTCTCGGGCGGCCTGGCGCGTCGCCTCAACATTGCCTGCGGCATCGCGCACAAGCCCGAGCTCATCTTCTTTGACGAGCCCACGGTGGCGGTCGACCCGCAGAGCCGCAACGCCATCCTGGAGGGCATCTGCCGCCTGCGCGACGAGGGCGCCACGGTGGTGTATACCAGCCATTACATGGAGGAAGTCGAGCAGATTTGCAGCCGCATCATGATCATGGACGGCGGCCGCGTGCTGGCGCAGGGCACCAACGACGAGCTCAAGCGCATGATTCAGATGGGCGAGCGCGTGACTGTCGAGGTCGGCGCCGTCGAGGCCGCCACAGTCGAGCGCCTGCGCGCCCACGAGCACGTGCTCAGCGTCGAGCTGTCCGGCGGCGAGCTCGTCTGCACCTGCGAAGCGAGCCCGCACAATCTGGTCGACATCCTCGATACGCTGCGCGCCGCCGACGTGGCGCTCGGCCGCGTGTGGAGCGAGCCGCCGACTCTCAACGACGTGTTCCTCGAGATCACCGGCCGCGAGCTGCGCGACTAGGGGGCAGCCATGTTCAACACCATTATCATTACGGTCAAGACGCTGCTGCGCCGGCCGAGCACGTGGGTTTGGGGCGCGATCTTTCCCGTCGCGCTTTCCACGATGTTCATGTTTATGTTTGCGAACCTCAGCTCCGACGGCAAGATCGACCCGGTGCCGGTGGCCGTTGTCGCTGACGAAGCCTGGGACGCCTCGACCTTTAAGGATGTGGCGACGTCGCTTGCCAAGGAGGGCGACGACCAGCTGCTCGAGATCCATGAGTACGACGACGCAGCCGATGCGAACCGTGCGCTCAAGGCCGGCGAGGTCGCGGGCATCTATACGGTCGACGCCGAAGGCACGCCCAAGCTCACGCTGCTTTCGAGCTATGACAACTCGCGTGCGTCGTCGGTGCTCACCGACCGCAGCATCCTTGAGACGGTGGCAAGCTCGTATACACAAAATGCCGAGCTCATGCGCCAGATTGCCCAAGACAACCCGGCGGCGCTCGCCGATTCGACGGCGGTTGCGCGCGCCCTGTCGCTCGAGGGCGGCACCCGCCGCGTAAGCCTGACACGCACCACGCCCGATGGTACGGTCATCTACTACTACGCGCTCTTTGGCCTGGTCGCGATGATGTCTGCCGAGTTTGCCGCCTTGAGTGTCGTCGACCTGCAGCCCAATCTGTCGGGCCTTGGTGCGCGTCGCTGCGTGGGCGGTCTTTCCAAGACGGCGTCGCTGGCCGGCATCTTTGTCGCCTCGTGGCTGGTTTCCTTTGCTTCGATGACGATCGCGATTGGCTACGTGCGCGTGGTCGTGGGCGTCGACTTTGGCGGGCGCGAGGGGCTGTGTCTGGTGGGCGGTGCCGCTTCCGCGCTTGCCGCCACGGGCTTGGGGCTCTTTGTGGGCACGCTTCCCGTTAAGGGTGGCAAGGCGTCCAAGTCGGGCATCCTCACGGGCTTTGCCACCACGTGCGCTTTGTTCGCCGGACTCTACGGCGAACCGGCGATGGCGCTTGCCGACGACGTCGCCCGCGCCTGCCCGGCCGAGTGCTGGCTCAACCCCGTCAAGCTCATCTGCGACATGTTCAATCGCCTGTATTTCTTTGAGGACCTGGGACCCTTCGCCGTCCGCGCCGGCGCGCTCGTCCTGATGGCCCTGGTGTTTGTCGCTGCCGCTACGCTGATCTTTGGAAGGAGCCGCTATGAGCACCTTTAAGACCGCGCTTCGCATGGCGCAGGCGCACCCGTTCTACCTGCTCATCTATACGGTGTTCATCTCGCTCATGGGCGTATTCATCGCGGCCTCGGTGAGCTGGAACTCGTCGCAGCTTACCGAGTACAAGCCCTACGACACCAACGTGATCGTGGTCGACCGCGATGACAGCGACCTTTCGCGTGCGCTTACCAAGCATCTGGGTTCTCGTTTTGAGCTGGTCACGGGCGTCGGCGACGACACCTACGACCTTGCGGACGCGCTCTCCAAGAGCAACAGCGCCAAGGGTAGCGCCGACTGCGTGTTCTTTATCCCGGAGGGGTTTGAGGACGACCTCGTTGCAGCCGCCCGAGCGGGGGAGTCTCTGCCCAAGCTCGATGTGACCTACGGTGCCGGCACCATGGCGGCGGCGCTTTCGTCTGCCGAGGCCTCGCGCTGGATCTCGCTCGCGGGCGCTGCGGCGGCACTTGAACCCGCTGCCCCCAACGGCGATGTTGCCAAGGCGGCCGAGCATGCCGCCGCGAAGCGCGCCAAGGTCGAGATCGAGCAGGTCAAGGTCGACTCGACGGCCGCTGCCACGCTTGAGTCGTACTTCAACTTTGGCGCGTACGCGATTATCTCGTCGGTCATCGTATCGGTGGGGCTAGTGTTCTCGGGCATGAACGAGCCCGAGCGCGTGCGTCGTATGGATGCCGGCCCAATCTCCGAGCGTCAGCGTTCGCTCGCCGTGTTTGCGGCCGCCGCCGTGCTCACCGTCTGTATCTGGTTTGTGTCGAGCATGATGGGCGTCGTGGGCTTTGCCGGCGCGGTCGCCGAGGTCGGCGTGGGTCGTGTGTGTCTGGCGCTGGCGGTGACGTTTGCCCTGGCGTGCACGCCTCTGGCCGTTGGCTTTGCCCTTTCGAGCCTGGGTGCGCGCGAGGAGCTGCTCAACGGCGTGGGCAACCTGCTCGGCATGCTCATGACGTTTTTGGGCGGCGCCTGGATGCCCCTGTCGCTGATGGGCCCGGCCGTGCAGACGGTGGCGCATTTTGTGCCGACATATTGGGTGAACGACGCGATCAGCAAGGCACTCGCCGCGGACCTGACGTCCACCGTGCTGGGCGACATCGCCTGCGATCTGGGCGTCACGGCACTCTTTGCCGTGGCCATCGCCGCCGTAGGCCTCGCCCTCGCACGCGCCAAATCCCGCGTCTAGCCACCTAGCCATTTAAGAACGTCCCCAATGACTAGTCTGAAATAAATCCCAGGCCTCGCTCAAAAATAGTTCGCCAAGGTTTACTATTACGTTCATAAAGTAGTACGAGGCTAACAATGGGGGATACCATGGCAACGCAGAAAGCCTACGTCCAGGTTAAGGATCTCAAAAAGCACTACGGCGATGGAGACGCACGCCTGACGGTACTCGATGGCATCGACGCGTCCATCAACCGCGGCGAGATCTGCGTCATGCTGGGACCCTCGGGTTCGGGCAAGTCGACGTTTCTTAACCTGATCGGCGGCCTGGAGGATGCCGACGACGGCTCCATCATGGTGGACGGCTGCGACCTCACGGTGCTCAAGCCCGCCGACCTGGGTGAGTACCGCCGCCGTGAGCTGGGCTTTGTCTTCCAGTTCTACAATCTGGTGCCCGATCTCACCATCAAGGAGAACATCGAGGTCACGGCGCACCTGTCCAAAAACCCGCTCAATGTCGACGACCTGCTGCGCTCGCTGGGCCTCTATGAACATCGCAACAAGTTCCCGCGCCAGGTCTCGGGCGGCCAGCAGCAGCGTTGTGCCATCGGTCGTGCGCTGGTCAAAAACCCGGGCCTGCTGCTGTGCGACGAGCCCACGGGCGCGCTCGATTACAAGACATCCAAGGAAATCCTGCAGCTCATGGAGGACGTCAACCGCGAGTACGGCTGCACCATTATCATCGTCACCCACAATGCTGCCATCGCCCGCATGGCCAATCGCGTGCTGCGCCTGCGCGACGGGCGCATCGTCGAGGACGAGCTCAATGAGTCGCCCGTCGCGGCTGCCGAGCTCGATTGGTAGGCGGCGCCATGACACCTCTCGCAAAACGTCTCCCGCGCGAGCTGCGCCGCAATATCGGCAAGTACCTGGGCATCTTTTTGCTTATGTGCGGAAGCATCGCCCTTACCTCGGGCTTTTTGCTCGCGGCGCATTCCATCGGTTGCCTTATCGACGACATGCGCGATGCGTACACGATCGAGGACGGTCGTGTGACCACCTCCTTTGAGGCTACCGACGATCAACTCAAGGCTGCCGAGGATGCCGCCAGTGACGTCGGCGGCGTCACGCTCTACATGAATTTCTCCATCGACGCCATCATCAAAAAGGCGTCCGGCGACGACGGCACCAAGCGCACGCTGCGCACCTATGCGCACCGCACCAAGGTCGATATCGCGTCCTACTGTGAGGGCAAGGAGCCCAAGACGGACGGTGAGGTGGCAATCGACCGTGTCTTTGCCACCAACAACGACCTCGCCGTGGGCGATAAAGTCGAGCTCGAGGGCCGCACCTACACCATCTGCGGCATCATGACCCAGCCCGATAGCCAGGCGCTGTTCCTCAACAATTCGGACTTTACGGTGAACACCATCACGTACGGCGTGGCCGAGGTCACCGACGCCGGCTTTGCCGCGCTCGAGGACGCCGGCGGCGCACCCGCCTACACCTACTCCTTCACCTTTGCCGATCGCGATCTCTCCACCGCGGACCGCACCGATGCCGAGCAGGATATGGTAGAGGCGCTCACCGATGCCGATGCGCGTGTGGATGACCTCATCGACGCCGATTCCAACCAGGGCATTGGCTACGCGCGCGACGACGTAGACGGCGACTCCATGATGTGGATGACGCTGCTCGACATTATCATCGTGATCATGGCGTTTGTCTTTGTGGTCCTTACCGACGCCACCATCGAGGAGGAAAGCGCCATCATCGGCACGCTGCTCGCCAGCGGCTATCGTCGACGCGAGATCGTGCTGCACTACCTTGCGCTTCCCGCCATCGTGGGCGTGGTCGCGGCGCTTTTGGGCACTGCGCTCGGCGTTGTGTTCTTTACCGAGCCCATGCGCAGCCTCTATTACGGTTCGTACAGCCTGCCGCCCTTCCAGGTGTACTGGAGCTGGGATATCTTTGTGAAGTGCGCCGTGGTTCCCGCCGCCGCGCTCATCCTTATCACGCTGGTGGGTCTGCTTCGCAAAATGGGAAAGACGCCGTTGCGGTTTCTTCGTCACGAAGCGAGCGGCAAGTCGGGTACCAAGCGTGGTATGCAACTGCCAGAGCGCATGGGTTTTGTTTCCCGCTTCCGCCTGCGTATCTTCCTGCGCAATCTGGGCAACTTCGCCACGCTCTTCGTGGGCATTGCGTTTGCGTCGCTGCTGCTGCTCTTTGGCCTGGCGATTCTGCCCACGATGACGCACTATGCGGACAATCTCGAGACGAGTCTGGTCGCCGAGCACCAGTACACGCTCAAGGCGCCGCTGGAGCTCGAGGGCACCGCCGAGGAGCGCGAGCAGTGGTCGGCACTCGAGCGCTTGCAGTCGGTTGACTGCGCGCTGCTTTCTGCCGCCCAGGATGCCGATGACGAGCTTGACGACGCGGCCAATGCGGCGCAGACGGCAGCCGATGCCGCGACCGCATCTCCGTCTGCCGAGAGCCTGGCCGCGGCGCAGGACGCGCTCGCCAAGGTCCAGGACAAGAAGGATGCGCTCTACGCGCGCCTCGATGACCTTGCCGATGCCCTCGGCTGCGACCGCGATGAGGCCATCGACCTGATTGACAAGGCCTCTAAGATCGACACTGACAACGACGATATCCACCCGATCAATACGACCGACAACGGCGTGGGCGCAATCGCACAGCCCGAGAAATACGCCGTCTACCAGCTGCAATACGACCGCGGCGACGGAAATGGGCAGGAGACGATTTCCATCTACGGCATCTCGCCCAACTCGCGCTACTGGAAAGGGCTGGACGTCGGCGACGGACACGTCGTCTTTGGCGGCGGCTTGCTCGACAAGTTTGGCTGGAGCGAGGGCCAGAAGGTCACGCTCAGCGACAAGTACGAGGACGAGCATTATTCCTTTGAGTACGCGGGCAAGGACTGTGTCTGGGGCTCCAAGTCGGACATGAATATCTACATGAGCATCGACGACTTTAACGAGCTGTTCGACAACGACGCCGCCTACTTTAACGGCTATGTGAGCGACGAGAAGCTCGACCTCGATGCGCGCTACTTTGCCGGCGACACCACGCCCGACGACATGCGCGCCGTGGGCGACCAGTTTATAGGCATGATGAGCAAAATGATCGGCATGATGGTTGGGCTCGCGGTGTTTATCTTCCTGCTGTTTATGTACCTGCTGACCAAGGCTGTGATCGACCACAGCGCCCGTTCGATTAGCTACATGAAAGTCTTTGGCTATCGCGATAGCGAGATCTCGCATCTGTACATCCGCTCGATTACGCTGTGCGTGGCGGCGTCGCTCGTGTTGAGCCTGCCGGTCATTATTGGCTCGCTCACGGCCATCTTCCGCTCGATGCTGCTCGCCTACAACGGCAATATCGAGATCTACGTGCCCGCTTGGTCCATGGCTGCATGCGTCGGCATTGGCTTTGCGACCTACCTGGTCGTGGCGCTGCTGCACACGCGCTCCATCAAGCGCGTCAGTCTGGCCGAAGCCCTCAAAGTCCAAGAGTAGTCGTTAAGAACGTCCCCAATGACAAGGTGTCGCGCTTGACTTTAACTCTGCTTTAACTGGTACCATCCTCTTATGTCTGTAACGCCATATAGACCGAGGGGATAGATCTATGACCGCAACTGCACCCGCAGCACCCGCTAAGGTGTACTTCACCAACCTGCGCACGCATGCTCGCGAGAGCCAGCTCGACAAGCTCAAGCGCCTCATCCGTCACGCCGGAATTGAGCAGATCGACTTTGAGAACAAGTTCGTCGCCATCAAGATTCACTTTGGCGAGCTGGGCAACCTGAGCTTTTTGCGCCCCAACTACGCCCGCGCCGTCGCGGATGTCGTGAAGGAACTGGGCGGCAAGCCCTTCCTCACCGACTGCAACACGCTCTACGTCGGTAGCCGCAAAAACGCGCTCGAGCACATCGATACCGCCTATCAGAACGGCTTTACCCCGTATGCCACGGGCTGCCAGATCATCATCGCCGACGGCCTTAAGGGCACCGACGAGGCGCTCGTCCCGGTCGAGGGCGGCGAGTACGTACACGAGGCCAAGATTGGTCAGGCGCTCATGGACGCCGATATCGTGATCAGCCTCACCCACTTTAAGGGCCATGAGCAGGCCGGTTTTGGCGGCGCCATGAAGAACCTGGGCATGGGAGGCGGCAGCCGTGCCGGCAAGATGGAGCAGCATGCCGCCGGCAAGCCGAACGTCTCGACCGAGCACTGCGTTGGCTGCCGTGCCTGCGAAAAGATCTGCGCACACAACGCTATCTCGTTCGACGACACCCGCGAGCGCGAGCTTGCCAACGGCAACACCCGCACGGTCCACGTCGCTGCCATCGACCACGATCGCTGCGTGGGCTGCGGCCGCTGCATTGCGGCATGCAACCAGGACTGCATCAAGCCCGGCTATGACGCCGCGGCCGACGTGCTCAACTGCAAGATCGCCGAGTACACCAAGGCCGTCGTCGACGGCCGCCCGAGCTTCCACATCTCGCTCGCCATGGACATCAGCCCCAACTGCGACTGTCATCCCGAAAACGACACGCCCATCGTCAACGATATCGGCATGTTCGCGAGCTTCGACCCGGTCGCCATTGACCAGGCCTGCGCCGACGCCGTCATGGCGTCCGAGCCGCTGCCCAACACCGAGCTCACCGACAGCGCGGCCAAGATGGAGCACAACCACGAGCATCTGGAGGGCGAGCAGGCCAAGGATCCCTTCTGCATCACGCATCCCGACACCGATTGGCGCGCGTGCATCGCGCATGCCGAGAAGATCGGCCTGGGCACGAGCGAGTATGAGCTCATCGAGGTCAAATAGCGCCTATCTATTGGACATATCAAGCGCCTTTGTAGCGCAACGTTAGCAAAAGCCGCCCGTGAGCACAGCGCCCACGGGCGGCTTTTCGGAAGTGCGGTGAAAAATCGAATACCGCCGACCACAAACCGTTTTTTGGCAACAAAACCCCTGATAAATCGTTGATAAAACTGCGGTCTGGTCGGGGTTTCCAAGATTTTCCCCGCACTTCCGAAAAAAGGAGGTCAGATAAATCAGTACACCGTGCTATTTGCCTAAAAATACTCGTCGAGGAAGTCATCGACCGTGTTCCAGTAGAGCTCGGGGTCAACTTGCGCACTCTTGGCGTGGGTGGCGCCATGGATGGTGAGCTTCTGCTTGACCTTGCTGGCGCACGCGTCGTAGTTTTGGTCGAGCATGTCGTACGGTACAAAGGTGTCCTGGTCGCCGTGGATAAACAGCATGGGAACCGTCGCGTGTTTGAGTTGCTCCACGCTGCTCGCCTTATGAAAGTCGTAGCCCGCGCGCACGTTGCACACCAAGTTTGCTATATCGAGCAAGGGAAAGCTGGGCAGGCCGAACACGTCCTTGAGCTGCAGAGAAAACTCGTCCCAAACACTCGTATAGCCGCAGTCCTCGATAATGCATTTCACGTTTGCGGGTAGAGATTCCCCCGCGACGTTCATGGCGGTTGCCGCACCCATGGATTCGCCAAAGACCAGGATGCGCGCCTTGGGGTCAGCCTGAACGATTCGCTCGATCCATGCGACGATGTCGAGGCGCTCGGGCCAGCCCATGCCGATATAGTCGCCGCCGGAGCGCTCGTGGGCGCGGGCGGCGGGTGCGAGTACGTTCATGCCACGGTCGTGGAAGCGTTTGGCGTATCGGGCCATACCGATGGGCTCGTTGGTATATCCATGCAGGCAGACGGCGTAGTCGTGCGTGCTCTCCGACGCAGCAAAATACCAGGCGGCAAGCTCGGTCCCGTCGTCCGCGGTGAGGTTGCTGCTCTTGCGGTTCTCTTTAAACCATGCCCGCGCCTCGGTATCCTCGGCATCCGGCTGCTCACCTTCTTTGTCGTTCTTGCTATCCTGCATCATCTTCATGGTGTATGGCGCGCGGGGATTCAGCGCGAAGTCAAACAGAAAGTTGCCGGCAAATCCGAGCAGCGCAACGACAACCACCAGTGCAACGATGCCGGCTATCTTGAGCTTTCGATGGGAACGTGCGTTTTGAGCCATGCGGTATTCTCCTATAAGATGTTAATACATCAACATTTAATGCAAGCGCATTATGGACGTTCGCCGTTGATGCGTCAACAGGCAAAGAATGGGTAAACAAAGGGTCACGTATGGTGCAAATTTCGCACGTACCTAGACGCTTTGATATAGTGTTGAGAACTCTTTACGTTGGAGGATGTAACCGGCATGTCCGATTCGAGCGACAGTTCTAAGCCGCGACCCAAGACCGCGGCCGTTCCACACTACACGGTGGGCGAGGAGATCATGAACTCCGTCACCCATGGTGTCGGCTGCCTGCTGGGTATCGCGGGCCTGGTGCTCCTGATCGTATTCGCTGCTCTGCGCGGCGGAGGCCCGGCCCACATGGCTGCGGCAATTGTCTATGGCGTCAGTATCATCCTCGAATACCTTGCCTCCACGCTCTATCACGCGATTCAGCCCGCGCGCGCCAAGCGCGTGTTTCGCATCATCGACCACAGCTGCATCTACCTACTCATAGCCGGCAGCTATACGCCGTTTTGCCTCATCACGCTCGCAAACGACGGCGGCCCTATGCTGTTCTTTGCCGTGTGGGCCATCGCCATCATCGGCATCGCGCTCGAGTGCTTTTTGCGCGAGCGTCAGCCGCACTGGGTAAGCGGCTTGGTCTACCTGCTGATGGGCTGGCTTGTCGTCTTTAAACTGCCCGAGCTCGTGGCGCTGCTGAACCCCGTCGCGCTTGCCCTGCTCGCCGTCGGCGGCGTGTGCTACACCGTGGGCGTGCCGTTCTATATCGCCAAAAACGTGCGCTACCTGCACAGCGTGTTCCACCTGTGGGTGCTCGCCGGCAGTATCTTCCAGTTCATGGCGGTGATCCTCTTCGTAATCTAGCGACCGCGCCCACGGCCCCGCTCGCGCGGGCGACCGGCGCAATTGCCGTATCCGCGATCAACGTTTTAACCTAACGTCCCGAATCTTGGAGGTTCGAGAAACTCCCGATGGACATAACCATCTCCCTTATTACCACGCTCGTCCTGACGCTTATCAACGGCTACTTCTCTATGTCCGAGATGGCCCTCACCACGGCTAAGCGCGCCGTGTTGGAGCACGATGCCGAGGAGGGCGATAAGCGCGCCGAGCGCGCCGTCCAGCTCGCCGCCGACTCCGATCAGCTGTTGGCCACCATCCAGGTCGCCATCACGCTCGTGGGCTTCGCCTCGTCCGCCGTCGCCTCGACGAGCCTGTCCGACCCGCTTGCCGCTTGGCTCATGAGCTTTGGCATCGCGCCGCTCTCCGCCATTGCGCGCGGCCTGGCGCCGGTCATCATCACCGTCGCGGTCGCCTTCGTGTCCATCGTGATCGGCGAGCTTGTGCCCAAGCGCATCGGCCTCGCTAACGCCGAGGGCGTATCCAAGCAGGTCGTGGGACCGCTCTCCGTGTTCCAAAAGATCGCCCGCCCGCTCGTGTGGCTGACCGGTGCCTGCTCCGACGGCCTGGCTCGCATCCTGCGCATCAAGAGCGCCGACGACCGCCAGAACGTCTCGGAGGAAGAGATCAAGTACATGGTCTCGGAGCAGGACGACCTGCTCGACGAAGAAAAGCGCATGATCCACGAGATCTTCGACCTGGGCGACACCGTGGCTCGCGAGGTCATGGTGCCGCGCGTGGACACTACCATGTGCGAGGACGACGAGACGGTCGCCGACGTGCTGTCCACTATGCGCCAGACCGGCTTCAGCCGCATCCCGGTGTATCACGAGGATCCCGACAACGTCGCGGGCATCGCGCACATCAAGGACCTGATCCAGCCCGCGCTCGACGGCAAGGGCGACCAGCTCATCGCCAGCTATTTGCGCGATGCCACCTTTGTGCCCGATACCAAGGACATCCTGCCGCTGCTGTCCGAGATGCAGACCTCGCACGACCAGATCGTGGTCGTCGTGGACGAGTACGGCGGCACGGCCGGCATCATCACCATCGAGGACATCGTCGAGGAGATCGTCGGCGAAATCGAGGACGAGTTCGACCCCGACAACAAGTACCTCACGCGCCTTTCGCGCCGCGAGTGGCTCGTCGATGGGCGTTTTTCGTGCGATGACGCGATTGAGCTTGGTTGGCCGCTCGAGGAAAGCGATGATTATGAGACCATCGCCGGCTGGATTTTGGAGCTTTGCGACTCGGTGCCCGACATCGGAGAGGTGTTTGAGGTCGCAGGGTACAAGTTCAAGGTACAGTCGATGCGTGGCCAGCGCATCTCGCTCATTCGCGTGATCGCTCCGGCCGAAACGGATAAGAAGGATTCCGAGTCTTCGGCAGAGAAGCCGGCGGCGTCGGGTGCGGGCTCTGTGGATCCGCACGATGGCGACGAGTAGGGCAAGGACGAGTAGGGGAGAGTTATGGCAGGCCTGTTCAACATCCTTAAGGTCACCGTCAGCGAGGACAAGATTTGCGCGCATGTGCTGGTGAACCCCGGCATGCCGCTCATGACCTCGGAGGACATCGAGGCCACGGCGCGCGTGTACTACCTGGTGCCCGCGATTGCCAAGCACCTGTGCCTGGGCGATTCGGGTCGCGAGTTCCAGGATTGCATGGGCCAGACCGAGCTTTGCCACCTACTGGAGCATGTGACGGTCGAGCTCATGAACGAGACCGGTCTTGCCGGCAGCATCTCGTGCGGCCGCACGCGCGTGAGCGAGCACGACGAGCGTGTCTTTGAGGTTGAGCTTTCGTGTCCCGATGACGCGTTGGCCATTGGCGCGCTGTCGTCGGCGACCTTTATGATGGACTGGGCCTACCTGCACGCCGACCAGCCGGCCCCCGACGTGGAAGGCACGGTCGCTGGCCTGCGCAACCTGGTGCTGGGCATGCGTGCCGAGGCCGAGGGCAAGGACCCGCACGAGGCCGTTGCCGCTGCGAACGGCGAGGACGTGGCCGAGGATGCGCCCGAGGGCGACGCTCCCGCCGACGCCGACACCGAGCCCGTTGCCGAGGCGCCTGCTGAGCCCGAGTCTGTGGAGCCCCAAGGCGTCCCGAGCTTTGACGACGAGCCGCAGATGCCAATCGATACCGAGGGTGCGGTCGCCGAGAACCACGAGGCCCCCGCGGCCGTCTTTGGCGGTGCGGCAACGGCTCCGTCCGGTTCGGCGCACGAGGGCAACCTGCCGCTCGTCGATGGCGCCGGCGAGAACCCGGCCGCCACGGTCGCCATGCCGGCTATGCCGCAGGAGTAGGCTCACTCGCTTATCACCATCATGTACCTGCGCTTTTACCGTACGCAGATGAGCGCGACGGCAAGTGTTGCGCTGCGGGTATAATGGACAGCATTCAAACGGTGGGCATCGAGGTGCCCGCAGGAGAGGAATGATCATGGGAAAGACTTTCAGCTTTGTCTCCGGTGCGCTCTTTGGTGCTGCCGCCGGCGCTATCATCGGCGTTGCTCTGGCCCCGCGCTCGGGTGCCGAGACCCGCGCCATGGCCGCCGATATCGCCAACGACGCCTGGGACAGCATGCGTGACACCTACGAGCACAGTGCCGAGGAGGCTCGTGCCGCGGTCAACGACTTTGGTCCGATGGTCGACGCCAAGACCGATGACCTGCGCGCCAAGGTCGACCTGGCCCGCGAGCGCATGGACCAGCTTCGCGAGCAGCTCAACGACGCCATCTCGGGCGGCAACGTGACGCCCGCTGCCGACGTCGTGGTCGAGAACGCCGTCGAGGCTGATACCGAGGCTGCGGAGCCCTCGACCGAGGCATAATGCGCGCCGGGGATTTTGTCGGCGCCAAGATCTATCGCAAGCCTACCGAGGACAAGCGCACCAAAAAGGACGGCACACCGCGCAGCCCTAAAAAGCTCGGAAAGATTCACTTTCCGGTCTTTACCCCGGGCGGTACGCGCGTGGTCGGCTTTATGGTCCGCCAATCCGATATCGCGGGCATGATCGAGCGTCCCGACCGATTTGTGGCGCTCGATGCCATCGGCGTCTATGAGGGCGCTGTCGCGGTCGACGACGTCAAGGGCACCTACGATGCCGCCGCGGCCAAGCGCCTCGATATCAACCTGGACGATTGCATCATCTGGGTTGGCATGGACGTGCGCACGGAATCGGGCGATGTCGTGGGCTACTGCTCGGACGTTGAGTTCAAGCCGCGCTCGGGTATTGTGCAGATGTTCTACGTGACCGCCGGTGCCGCTTCGAGCGTGCTGGTGGGCGACACGCAGGTGCCGCCGACGATGCTACGCGGCTACGAGAACGGCGCGATGATTGTCTCGGACGAGGTCAAGGCGCTCGGGTATTCGGGCGGCGCGGCCGCAAAGGCTGCCGAGGCCAGTGTCGTGGTGGGCGATAAGGTCAAGAAGGGCGCCAAGGTGCTCGATGACAAGGGATCGGTCGCCGTGGACAAGGGCAGCCGCGCACTGGGCAAGCAGCTCGGCAAGACGCGCGGTATGTTCAAGGCCTTTAAGGACGAATATCAAAAGGCGAGCGGGGGCTCGTCAAAAGCTAGCAAATAGCGACGTACCAAATGATGGGAGGCGAGCCGGAGACATGTTGCTCCGGCTCGCTGTGTTTATGGGGGAGGGCACATGCGCCAAAACGGATCTAACTTAAACGGGCGCTCGGGTGCGCGTCCGACGGCGCGCCGCGACCTGGGGCAGCTGTCCAGCGGTCAGCGTCGACGTCGCCGTAAGCCCGGCGCGATGTACCTCAACCATAGCCGTGGGTTTAGCGATCGCAGCGCGCGCATCGGTAACGGGCGCTCGCCGCGCCGACCGTCCCGTCTGCCCTATGCGCTCATCGCCGTGGGTTGCGCGCTCGTGCTGTTTATCGCTGCCGTCGTGGGCTACGTCAACCGCAGCGTGGACGTGGAGCTCAACGGGCAAAAGACCGCGGTGCGCGTGGGCTCTACGTTGCAGAATCTTATCGACGATCAAAGCCTGACCGAAACGTACGACGCCGGCGATCTGCTGGCCGTCGACGACAGCGTGCTCAAGCGCCATGGCGGCGAAAAGCTGTCGGTGAAGGTCGACGGTAAGCGCGTGAAGCAAGGCAAATGGGATAGTCGCGAGCTTACGGGTGGCGAGAAGGTGACGGTCAAGGACGGCCGCAACGCGTACGAAAAGCACGAGGTCCAGGCCACGACTATCGAGCCAAAGCTTAAGGTCGAGGGCACGGGCGCCATTGAGTATGTCAAAACCTGGGGCGTTCAGGGCCGCTCCGAGGTATGGGTCGGCGAGCAGTCGGGCAAGACGCAGGACCGCGGCGAGGTCGTTCCCGCCACCGACTGCGTGGTCGAGTGCGCAAGCGTAGCGCCCAAGGGCAACGAAAAGTACGTGGCCCTGACATTTGACGAGGGTCCGAGCGGAGCGACCAAGCAGATCTTGCAGGTGCTCAAGGAAAAGGGCGTCACGGCGACATTCTTCCTTTCGGGCGATGCGGCTGAGGCCTCGCCCGCTACTGCCAAAGCGATTGTCGATGCCGGGTGCGAGGTCGGCTCCAACAGCTACAGCGATGATTCGCTCAAGGGCGAGGATCGCGAGACGGTGCGCAAGCAGATCGCGAAGGGCACCGAGGCGATTAAGTCGGCGGCCGGCGTCGAGACGATGTTGCTGCGTGCCCCCTACGCCGCGTTTGACGAGCAAAACTGGATCGACTCGATGGACCTGGTATCCGCCGTGGTTTCGTGGAATATCGATTCGGGCGACTGGCTGCTCAACGGCGCTGACGAGCAAGTATCGACCGTGCTCGACTCGATGACGCCGGGCAATATCGTGCTGCTTACCGATAGCGATGAGTGCGCCGAGCAGACGCTCGAGGCGCTGCCGCAGATTATCGATGGTCTTGTCGCCGACGGCTACAAGATCGTGACGCTCAGCGAGCTGGTCAAGACAGACACGGCATTGAGCAAAAAGCTCACCTCGCTCACCAAGGTTTCCATGCCCAAAAACGCCGTGTTCCCCCAACTCCCCGAGGACGACGACACCACAGAGTAGTCATTGGGGACGTGCTTAAACGACTGGTCGTTTAGGGCGGTCTTAATCGTTTTGTCCCACTGTGCTCATCCGGCTCTATGTCACGGATACGTCAGCGTTTGGTATGCCTGCAATGTGCAGCGCATAAATTCGGTGCCGCAGCGCGATGCTGATGCTATAGTTACTGCGGTTAATGAGGGTCAAGAGAAAGGTTACAGGTGAAATCCAAACCTCGACCATACAGTCGATGACCCCATGCAGGTGCTTTCTGCGCGTGCACGGGGTGTGAGCGCCGAGCGGCGTGCCGCCCGCGCATGCGTATACATATCTAAAAGTCCACGGATTGCGTGCCGGCATGGTCGCGCGGTCCGCAGGAATAATGATGGGGAGCACCATTGAATTATCTGAGTGAGATGCTCAAATTGCCGGTCTTGGACGTCGACGGCGAAAAGCTCGGCGTGGTTAACGATTTTGGCATTGCAACCGGCGAAGTTTTTCCGCACGTGACGTCGCTCGCGTTCCGTGGTCCCGGCAAGACGCCGTTTATGATCAGCTGGCGCAAATGGGTCGACCGTATCGACGAGACGGGCGTACACCTTAAGACGTCGGCCACCGAAATCCGTTTTTCGTACTTGCAGCCGACCGAACTCTTGCTTGCCCGCGACGTGCTTAACAAGCAGATTGTCGACACGCAGGGCATGAAGGTCGTGCGCGTAAACGACATCAAGTTTTCCATGTCGGGTGAAAATCAGCTGCGCCTGCTGGGTGCCGAGGTCGGCGCCCGCGGTCTGCTGCGCGCGATCAGCCCCACACTCGAGCATGTCGTCGAGGGCTTTATGAAGCATCTGGGCAAACCGCTCAGCGAGGACATTATCGCCTGGTCTTACATGGACCTGCTCGATCGCTCGACTAAGAACATCCAGCTCTCGGTGTCGCACAAGACGCTTGGCGAGCTGCATCCTGCCGACATTGCCGACATTATCGAGCAGCTCGACCCGCGCCTGCGCGCGCAGGTGTTCGCTCAGCTCGATACCGCTCAAGCCGCCGAGGCCATCTCGGAGTTCGATGACGACGAGCTTATGACCGAGATGCTCGAGGGCCTGTCCGATACCGACGCATCGTCGATGCTGGCCATGATGGACCCGGACGACGCTGCCGACCTGATCGACGAGCTCGATTATGAGAAGGCCGAGAAGCTCCTGCGCCTGATGGGCGTCAAGGAGGAGAAGGCGATTCGTAATCTGCTGGGCTATGAGGACAACACCGCCGGCCGCATCATGACCTCGGAGTTTGTCTCGCTGCCCGCCACGGCGACGGTCGGCGATGCCATCGAGGCAATCCGCAAGCTCGACGAGGACTTTGAGAGCGTCTACTACGTCTATACCGAGGATCCGAGCGGCATGCTGACGGGCGTGCTTTCGCTGCGCACGCTGATCGTGGCCGACCGCGACGCCACGCTGGGCCAGCTCGCCTATCGCGATCTGGTCTACGTGTCGCCCGACGAGGACCAGGAAGACGTGACGGACGAGATGACCAAGTACGACCTGGTTGCCATCCCTGTCTGCGACGAGAACCGTCATATCCTGGGTATCGTGACCTTCGACGACGCCATGGACGTTATCGCCGAGGAGCATCAGGAGGACCTGCAGATCGCCGGTGTCGGCTCGGGCGACAGCGCGTCGGACGACTCGACGAACGTGCTCAGCTGGTTTGTGCATCGTCAGTACTGGGTCGTCGTGTGGGGCATCGCCTCGTGCATTATGGCGACCGTGCTGGGGACGGCGCTGGGCTCCGCGCATCTGGTGGTGTTCCCCATGTGCGCCATGCCGCTCGTGCTGCTGGCTGCCTCGCGCATGGTGTCGTTCGTCAAGAACTACTTCCTCGAGTACGACGGTCACGACGACGAGCCCAAACCGTACCTGGGATTCTTCTTCCAGAGCACGGGTATGGGCCTGATCCTTTCGCTTGTTACTTACCTGTGCGCGCAGCTGGTGCGCACCGCCGCGTTCCCCGATGCCACCATGTTTGAGGAGCAGCTCTTTACCGGCTGCTTTAATATCGCTGCCGTCATTTGCCTGGTTGGCAACATGAGCGCTGTGATTTATCTGATGGTGCTGTTCTGGCGCGACGAGCACGACCTTAACACGTCGGGCACCGCCATGAACGTCATCGCCGTCATGATTTCGTGTGTGGCGTACTGCATCGCCGCGGTGCTGCTCACCATGTCGGTCATGGGGTAGGTGGTCGCGTGCAAAACACGAAGCAAAAGGCGAGCACCAAGCAAAAGCTGACCATCGCGGCCATCTTTGGCGCCATGGGCCCCGGTCTTCTGGCGGCGCTTTCGGGCAATGACGCCGGCGGCATCGCCACGTATTCCAGCGCGGGCGCCAGCTATGGCTATAAGATGCTCTGGATGCTTCCCGTCATGACCGTGCTGCTTATCGTGACGCAGGAGACCGCGGCGCGCTGCGGATGCGTCACGGGTAAGGGCCTGGCCTCGCTCATCCGTGAGCGCTTTGGCGTGCGCAGGAGCGTGCTGGCCATGGCGGCGCTGCTGATCGCCAACACGGCCGTTACCATTTCGGAGTTCGCGGGCATCGCGAGTGGCCTTGCTCTGTTTGGCGTTCCGGCGAGCATCTCGGTGCCGCTCGTGGCGCTGCTGGTGTGGATGCTTACCATGTCGGGCAGCTTCCAGCGCATCGAGAAGATTTTGCTGCTGGTAAGCTGCGTGTTCGTGACCTACATCGTCGCCGCGTTTATGGCCGGCCCCAACTGGGGCGAGGTCGCGGTCGACTTGGTCGTCCCCAATATTCAGAACGATCCCAGTTACGTGTCGCTTGTGGTCGCAACAATCGGTACCACCATCGCACCGTGGATGATCTTCTTGGCTCAGAACAACGTGGTCGATAAGAATGCGGGCGAGGACGACATCGTGCTGCAGCGTATTGATACCGTGAGCGGCTCGATCGCCGCTGATATCATTGCTGGCTTCATTATCATCACGACCGGTGCGGTGCTGTTCCCGGCTGGTATTCAGATTAGCGATGCCGCCGATGCCGCCCGCGCGCTGGAGCCCATCGCGGGCCAGTGGTCCACGGTGTTGTTCGCCTCGGGCCTGGTCGCAGCGAGCTTTTTGGCTGCCTGCGTGCTGCCCGGCGTTACGTCGAGTGCCATCTGCGAGGCATTTGGCTGGGAGCGCGGTGCCGATCGCAGCTGGGACGAGGCCCCGGTTTACCGCGGCATCATTACGGCCATCATCGGCATTTCTGCCGTGTTGGTGCTCATGCCTGGCGTCGATTTGTTCCAGATTATGATGACCTCGCAGGTCATCAACGGCGTGCTGCTGCCCGTAGTCCTGGTATTTCAGGTGGTTATCGCGGCGGATCGCCACATTATGGGCGCCAACCGCAACGGCCGCGTATGGAACGTGCTTACTTGGGCGACTATCGGCGTGATTACGGTGCTGACGGTCGTCATGTTTGTGCTGCAAGCGATGGGCTACGGCGCGTAGCGCCCACTTTTGCTTCCGAACAGGCCGCAGCGATGGGCTGCGGCCTGTTTTTTGTCTGCTATAGGGCGTTAGTTATATGGCGGTGGGCAAAAAATGCCAAATATGAGTACTGTTGGGTAGCGCGCAGAGATGTGGTGTAAGAGGCGGGGCATGCCCCGCCTCTTCTCTTT
>UQZM01000039.1 GCA_900545615.1 uncultured Collinsella sp. | reverse complement strand
AGAGCGCTTGACTGGCAGTCAAGAGGTCAGGGGTTCGATCCCCCTCGTCTCCACCCGAGCATTGAATGAGGCTCCAACGCAAGTTGGGGCCTTTTTTCATATAGGAACACAAGGTCAAAGGCGGCACCATGATCCTCCTGGTCGACAAGATCGAAAAAAGCTTCGGCGCGCGCGTCCTCTTTAGTGGCGCGTCCTTCCAGATCAACCCCGGCGAGCGTTTTGCGCTCGTGGGACCCAACGGCGCCGGCAAAACCACCATGCTCAAGATCATCATGGGCATCGACAGCCCCGACGCCGGCCAGATCCAGTACGCAAAGGACTGCCAGGTAGGCTACCTAGAGCAGGAAACCAACCTGGAGCACAAGGACACCACCATCCTCGCCGAGGTCATGGCGGCCGCTAAGGAAATCCGCCGCATGGGCGAGCGCGCCAACGAGCTTCAGGCACAAATCACCGAGCTCTCCGAGCAGGGCAAGGACGTCGACGCACTCCTGAACGAATACGGCCAGGTCCAGGACCGCTTTGAGCACCTAGGCGGCTACGAGCTCGAAAGCAACGCCCGCAAAATCCTGTCCGGTCTGGGCTTTAAGGTCACCGACTTTGAGCGTCCCTGCTCCGAGTTTTCCGGCGGCTGGCAGATGCGCATCGCGCTCGCCAAGCTTTTCCTGCGCCACCCCGACCTGCTGCTCCTGGACGAGCCCACCAACCACCTGGATCTCGAGAGTGTCCAGTGGCTGCGCGGCTTTATCGCCAGCTACGACGGCGCCGTCCTCATCGTCAGCCACGACCGCGCCTTCATGGACGCCTGCGTCGACCACGTCGCCGCGCTCGAGAACCGCCGCGTGACCACCTACACCGGCAACTACAGCAGCTACCTCAAGCAGCGCGAGGACAACCTTGAGCAGATGCGCGCCAAGCGTGCCGCCCAGGAGCGCGACATCGCCCACATGCAGGTCTTCGTCGATAAGTTCCGCTACAAGCCCACCAAGGCCGCCCAGGCCCAGGAGCGTATCCGCAAGATCGAGCAGATCAAGAAGGAGCTCGTCATCCTGCCCGAGGGCCACAAGCATATCGACTTTAAGTTCCCCGACCCACCGCGCTCCGGCGACATGGTCGTGGGCCTGGAGGGTGTCTCCAAGTCCTACGGCGACAAGCACATCTACAGCGACATCGACCTCAAGCTCTACCGCGGCGAGCACGTGGCGCTCGTCGGCCCCAACGGCGCCGGCAAGTCCACCCTCATGAAGATCCTCGCCGGCCTTGAGCCGCCCACCACCGGCACCCGGGACCTGGGCACCAACGTGGGCGTGGCCTACTACGCCCAGCACGCACTCGAGGGTATGACCGAGTCCAATACCGTCCTGCAAGAGATCGACACCGTCACGCCCAAGTGGACCGTGCCGCAGCAGCGCAGCCTGCTGGGCGCCTTCCTGTTTAGCGACAACGATTCCATCGAAAAGCAGGTCCGCGTCCTCTCCGGCGGCGAAAAGGCGCGCCTGGCGCTCGCCAAAATGCTCGTGGCCCCCGAGGCGCTCCTGTGCCTGGACGAGCCCACCAACCACCTGGACATCGACTCGGTGGATATGCTCGAGAACGCCCTGCAAAACTTCCCCGGCACCATCGTGCTGATCAGCCACGACGAGCACCTGGTACGCGCCGTGGCCAACCGCATCATCGACATCCGCGACGGTAAGGTCACGGTCTATGACGGCGACTACGACTACTACCTCTACAAGCGCGAGGACCTCGCAGCCCGCGCCGCCGCCGAGGTGGCAGGGGAGAGTGCACCGGCCGCGACCAAGTCCGCTAAGGTCACCGCGGCCCAGCCCGATGCGCCCGCCGCCGCTTCCAAACCTGCCGAGGGCAAAAAGACCAAGGAGCAAAAGCGCGCCGAGGCCCAGGCCCGCGCCGCACTCAACAAAAAGCTCAAGGGCGTGCGCAACCAGCTCAAGAAGATCGAGACGGAGCTGGACAAAAAGCGCGCCCGCTATGACGAGCTTATGGAATTGATGGCAAGCGAAGAACTTTATGCCGATCAAGACAAGTTCAACGCCGCGCTGGGGGAATATAACGGCCTTAAGCAAGAGCTACCCAAGCTCGAGGACGAATGGCTGGAACTTTCCACCCAGATCGAAGAGGAGACCGCGCGTGAACTCTCGTAAGGCCGCTGCCGTGGCGATGAGCATCATCGCTATCGCTTGTCGCATCTGCGGCATCTTTATGAGCGCGATGACCGTGCTGCTGTGCTTTAGCGGCCTGACCGCCAAGCTGCAGATCGTGGGCTTTGTCGTTGAGCTTTCGCGCGCGCTGCCGAGCGCCATCGCCGGCTACGGCGTCATCACCTCGCCCTTTGGCGGCGTGTTCCGCTTGGATTACGCCATCGTGGCCGTCATCCTGTTTGTGGCTGACTACCTGCTCACGCGCGCCTCGCGCCGCGTCCGCTAGGGGAGCGCCATGTCCAGCAGCTACATCATGAACCTGCTCGCGAGCGCCGTCGCCGTCATTGTGGGCATCGTCATCCACGAGAGTGCGCACGCCGCCGCGGCCTGGGCACTCGGCGATAAGACGGCCCGATCGCGCGGTCGTGTCTCGCTCAACCCGCTCAACCACATCGACCCGTTTGGCACCATTCTCCTGCCGCTGCTCATGCTCGCCGCCGGAGGCCCGGTGTTCGCCTTCGCCAAGCCCGTGCCCGTCTACCTCAACAACCTCAAGCACCCAAAGCGCGACGAGGTCCTGGTGAGCGTGGCCGGCCCCGCATCGAACATTGCACTCGCATGCCTCGCGGCCGCCCTCATGCACGCAACGTACGGCAACCTCTACACCAGCATGTCCTTTGCCGTGGCGTCCCAAATCATGAACTTCGGCGCCACGTTTATCGTGGTCAATCTGTCGCTCGCGTTCTTTAACCTCATCCCGATTCCGCCGCTCGATGGCTCGTCGATCATTGTGCCGTTCCTTAAAGGCAAGGCTCTCAACAACTATTATCGTCTGCAGCAATACGCTATGCCCATCTTCATCCTAGTGCTGTACCTGCTGCCCATGTGGACCGGCATCGACGTGATCGGCCGCTATTTCGACGTTACCGTGTATCCGCTTGCTGAGCAGCTGCTCAACTTCGCAATCGCCAGCATCTAAGGTAAACTTACAGGTCGACCGTGCAAAACGGTCGCAACATGCACCCAAACCGCGCCGCGAAGGCGCCGTCAAAGGAGGTCGAAGATGTCGTATCGCGTGTCGACGCAGGTCTACAGCGGACCGTTCGACCTGCTGCTGCAGCTGGTAACCCGCCAAAAAGTAGATATCGGCGCCATCTCCATCAGCGAGGTGGCCGAGCAGTACCTTGCCGAGGCCGAGCGCATCGAGGCGCTGGACCTGGACGTGGCGAGCGACTTTTTGCTGGTCGCGGCAACCCTTTTGGACATCAAGGCCGCCTCTCTGGTGCCGCAGGAGGCCCCGCGCAAAGTCGATGACGATGACGAGTTCGACGAAGACCTCGAGGAGCTCAGCGCGCTCGACGGCGACGCCCTGCGCGAGGTCCTGATCCAGCGCCTGATTGCCTACAAGCAGTTTAAAGGTGCGGCTGCGGCCCTCGGTGCCCGCATGCAGGCCGAAAGCCGCATGCACCCGCGTGTGGCCGGCCCCGATCCCGAGTTCCTGGGGCTCATGCCCGACTATCTGGCCGGCATTACCCTGCGCGGCCTCGCCGTCATCTGCGCCGACCTGGACGGCAAGCGACAGACCTTCCTGCTGGAGGCCGAGCACGTAGCTCCGCATCGCGTGCCGCTCGACCTGACCGTGGCCTCAGTCGACCGCTTTACCATGGCGCACCAAACCTGCACTTTCCGCGAGCTGCTGGACGGCGATACCACCACCGAGCAGCTCGTCGTCACCTTCCTTGCCATGCTTGAGCTCGCCAAGCGCGGCTCGCTCACGCTGAGCCAGGACGAGATCTTTGGAACCATTCAAATCAACCGCGTCGAGGGCGCCGAGGCCTATGTGCCCGGCGAGGGCCCCGAGCTCACCGAATAGGAGCCGCAACCATGTCAACCCTTTCCACGCTAGAGGCAAACAGCCTCAAAGGTGCCCTCGAGGCGCTGCTGCTGGTGTCGAGCGACCCGGTGAGTGCGCCCGCGCTGGCTGGTGCGCTGGATATCGCCCCCGGCGAGTGCGCATCGCTGCTCGCCGAGCTCAAGGTTGAGTACGAGGAGGCCAACCGCGGCTTTCAGCTGCGCGAGGTCGCCGGCGGTTGGCGCCTGTTTACGCATCCCGCCTACCACGACGTGGTCGAGGCCTATGTGTTGAGCTGGGACACGCAAAAGCTGTCGCAGGCGGCGCTCGAAACCCTGGCCGTGATCGCATACCACCAGCCCGTAACGCGCGAGGTGGTCAAGGGCATCCGCGGCGTCAACTCAGACGGCGTCATCGCGTCGCTCGTGGACAAGGGTCTGGTGCGCGAGCTCGGCCGTGACCCCGAGCGCGGTCAGGCCATCATTTACGGCACGACCAACGCCTTCTTGGAAAAGTTCGGCCTGCGCTCCACCCGCGACCTACCCGATCTGGAGCAGTTTGCCCCCGACGAGCAGTCGCGCCAGTTTATCCGCGAGCGCCTGAGCGGCCGCAGTATTCAGTCCACGCTCGAGGAGCAAGCCGAGGACCTGGACGAAGAGCGCGAGCTGCTCGATACCGATATTGATGATGTCGAGGCGGTCGGTGGCGAGGAATTCCTGGCCACCGACGACACTGCGGAGGACACGCATGATGAGGACTAACGAAGTAGGGGAGACGTGCACCGCAAGTGCCACGGGCGCCACGACGCCCGCAGGCGACGCCCAGCCCGTCTACCCTCACACCATGCGCCTGCAGCGCTTTTTGGCGCGCGCGGGCGTAGCGAGCCGCCGCGGGTCGGAGGACCTGATGACCGCCGGCCGCGTGACGGTTAACGGCGAGGTTGCGACCGAGCTGGGCACCAAGGTCGATGTCGACCGCGACCACATCGAGGTCGATGGCATGTCCGTCAAGCTCAACCAGGGCGCTGTGTACCTGATGCTCTACAAGCCGACCGGCTACCTCACCACCATGAGCGACCCGCAGGAGCGCCCTTGCGTGGCCGACCTGGTTCCCCGAGACTGCTTTCCGGGCCTGTTCCCGGTGGGTCGCCTGGACCGCGATACAACGGGCCTCTTGCTCTTTACCACCGACGGCGACCTGTCTCAGGACCTGCTGCACCCGAGCAAGCACGTCTACAAGACCTACCAAGCACTCGTTGACGGCGAACTGTCCGACCGCGACCTCACGCCGCTTCGCCGTGGCATCGAGCTCGACGACGGCCTATGCCAGCCGGCAATCTGCCGCGTCATCACCGCACGCGAGGCCGAGGCCGTGGCTCCCCAGGGCGTCAAGCCAGGTACCACCGCCGTGGAGATCATCATCCGCGAAGGTCGTAAAAACCAGGTCAAGCGCATGCTGAGCAAGATTCACCATCCGGTAATCCGTCTGCATCGCTGCAACTTTGCGGGCCTTGAGCTCGAGGGCGTGGCCAAGGGCTCGTGGCGCGAGCTCACCGACCGCGAGGTGCAGATCCTCAAGGCCGGCGGCATCCCGCCCAAGCAGGCGAGCGCCAAGCGCAACGGCGGCAGGCCCCAAGACACGCCCGCCAGCCGCACGCGTCACCATGGCAGCCACGGCTCCGCGCCCAAGCGCAACACCTACCGCGAGCGCTACACGGGCTAGGCAAACTGCCGCGCCCCAACGCCCGCGCATCATACCAGCACGTCAACCACCGAAAGGAAGCATTGCATGATCGTCGCCATCGACGGACCCGCCGGTTCCGGCAAATCCACCATCGCCAAGGAGATCGCCCGCCAGCTGGGCTTTAACAAGCTCGACACGGGCGCCATGTATCGCGCCGTCACCTTCGCCGCGCTCGACCGCGGCATCGACTTGGATAACGAGGCGGCCATCGACGCCCTCGCCGAGCAGATCGAGATTCGCTTTACCAACGGTACCGGCGAGGACACGCGCCTGACCATTGACGGCCAGGACGCTTCGGCCGCCATCCGCACCCCGCAGGTCGACGCCAACGTGTCCAAGGTCTCGGCCTATCCGGGCGTGCGCGCCGCCATGCTCATCCACCAGCGCCGCGCAGCCGAGGACCGCGATATCGTGGCCGAGGGTCGCGACATCGGAACCGTCGTGTTCCCTAACGCGCAGGTCAAGGTCTTCCTGACCGCCGACCCGCGCGAGCGCGCCCGTCGCCGTGTGCTGCAGCGTCACCAAAACGATGCCCAGCCGCTCACGTCCGAGCAGCTCGAGGCCGAGGTCGACGAGACCCTCGACGCCCTTAAGCAGCGCGACAAGCTCGACAGCAGCCGCGAGGTCGCCCCGCTCGTGCCCGCCGAGGACGCCGTGCACGTCGACTCCACCGCTCACACCATCGACGAGGTCGTTCGTATCATCGAGGACCTCATCAACCAAAGGAGGTAGCCCATGCGCCTGTTTAAGCAGACGCCCGAGGACTATTACAACGCCCCCTACGCCGAGTTCCCGGCGCTCATCCGCGGCACCGTTTTCGTGGTCATGGCAATCCTTTGGGCCTTCTCCAAGCTCATGTGGCGTTGGAAGGTCGAGGATGCCGATCTGCTGTTTGAGCGCCAGGACGGCCGCGGCAGCGTGGTCATCTGCAACCACACCTCGATGGCCGAGCTCTTGGCCGTGGAGACGGCGCTGTTCTTTGGGGGACGCCGCATTCGTCCCATCTTTAAGTCCGAGTTCGCCAAGAGCAAGATTGTGCGCTGGGCCTTCAGCCGCGTTGGCGGCATCCCCGTGGAGCGTGGTACTGCCGATATGAAGTGCTTGCGCGCCGCCCAGCATGCGCTGCAGCGCGGCGAGGACGTTCTGATCTTCCCCGAGGGCACGCGCATCCGCTCGCGCGAGATCAAGCCCGAGGTCCACGGCGGTTTTGCGCTCATCGCTCAGATGGGCAAGGCACCTGTGAACCCGCTCGCCATTTGCGGCTGGTCCGACATCACGCCCGCGGGCAAAAAGATCATGCGTCCCAAGAAGTGCTGGATCCGTGCTGGCAAGGCCGTCTCGCTTTCCGACGCACCGGCTGGGCTTAAGCGCACGGAGCGCCTGGAATGGTTTGAGTCCGAGGCCATGAACCGCGTCTATAAGATGCGCGATGAGCTGTGCACCGAGCATCCGGGCAGGTTCTAGCCATGAGCGAGAACGTGACGAACACTGCCGCGACTGCGTCTGACCAGGCAACCGCGCCCACCATCGAAATCGCTGCCCACGCCGGCACCTGCTATGGCGTGCAGCGTGCGCTCGATATGGCCCTAGCGGCCGCCCCGCAGGCAGGGGAGTGCGCTCAGGTCCATACCTTGGGGCCGCTCATCCATAACCCCATCGTGGTGCGCGAGCTTGCTGAGGCAGGCGTTGGCCTGGCCGAGAACCTGGACGACGCCGCATCGGGCACCGTAATCATTCGCGCGCACGGAGTGGTGCCGCAGGTGATCGATGCCGCTCGCGAGCGTGGCCTTAACGTCGTCGACGCCACCTGCCCTTACGTGAAGAAGGTCCATATGGCAGCCGAGCGCCTGGTGCGCGAGGGCTACCGCGTGGTGGTCGTAGGCGAGCCAGGTCACCCCGAGGTGGAGGGCATCCTGGGCCACGCCGGCACTGATGCGCAGGTTGTGAGCTGTGCCGCCGACGCCAACGCCTTGTCGTTCAAGGGCAAGGTGGGTCTGGTTGTGCAGACCACCCAGACCGCGCAGAACCTCGCCGAGGTCGTGGCCGCTATCACCCCGCGCGTGCAGGAGCTGCGTGTGATCAACACCATCTGCGCCGCCACGAGCGAGCGCCAACAGGCAGCCGCATCACTTGCCAAACGCTGTGATTGCATGGTCATCGTGGGTGGCAAGAACTCAGGTAACACCCGCCGCCTGGCTCAGATTTGCGCAGACGCCTGCGAGCACACGCATCACATCGAGGAAGCTTCCGAGCTCCAGGCCGCGTGGTTTACCGACGCTCACCACATCGGCATCACCGCCGGAGCCTCCACCCCGCAAGAACACATCGAGCGCGCCGTTGAGCGCATCAAGGAGCTTTGCCGCTAATCATGGACCAGACCGTACCCGCATACGCCGCCGAGGTGGCCGATTACGGGCGCAGCCGCGACCCCGAGCCGGGTGAGGGCGCGCTCGTAAAGAACGTGCGTCCCGAATCGCCCGCGTGGGATGTGGGTATCGAGCCGGGCATGCGCGTGCTCACGGTCAACGGTGAGGCGCTCACCGACATGATCGTGTGGCTCTGGGAGGCCGACGACGACACCGTCGACCTCGAGGTTTTCGACCCGCGCGACAACAGCGTCACCCCCGTCGAGCTCGACCGCTTCCCGGGAGAGGACTGGGGCCTTGAATTCGATGGCCCCATCTTCGATGGTATGCGCACCTGTGTGAACGCCTGCGTATTTTGCTTTATGACGATGCTCCCCAAGGGCGGCCGCTCCACGCTCTATATTCGCGACGACGACTATCGCCTAAGCTTTTTGCAGGGCAACTTCGTCACGCTCACCAACCTCACCGACGAGGACGTGCAAAACGTCATCCAGCGCAACATGAGTCCCATGAACGTATCGGTCCACGCCGTGAGCCCCGACGTCCGCCGTCGTATGATGGGCCGCAACGCCCAGCGAGGCATAGACGTGCTCGAGACCATCATGGCCGCCGGCATCGAGATCCACGCCCAGATCGTACTGTGCCCTGGCATGAACGACGGCGAAGAGCTGGAAAAGACCCTGCGCTTTTGCGAGGAGCACGAGCAAATCACAAGCCTGGGCATTGTGCCGCTCGGTTTTACCAAGCATCAGAACCGCTTTAGCTGGTCATACAGCGACAAGCCCGAACTGGCACGCGAGACCATTGCCATGATCCGTCCCTACCAGGACCGCGCCTTCGAGCGTTTTGGCCGCCACACCTTCCAGATGAGCGACGAGTTCTACCTGGACGCCGGCATCGATCCGCCCGAGGCAGACTTTTACGACGGTTACCCGCAGTACTACGACGGCATCGGCATGATCCGCTCGTATCTGGACGAGACGGACGATGTGCTTGCCGCCGATGCCGAGCGACTGGCCCGCGTCCGCGAGGCCATCGCCGCTCGCAGCCAGCACCTGCTGTGCCTCTCGGGCGCCAGCGCACGCGAGACCGTGGCCCGCTTTGTGGAATCGCCGCAGGGGCTCGCCGGCACCGTCACGGCCATCAAGAATCGCTACTTTGGCGGCAACGTGGACGTGACCGGCCTCATCGTCGCCTGCGACATTCTGGAACAGCTGCCGCAGGACCTCTCGGGGGTTATGCTCTTTGTGCCTAAGCTCATGTTCAACGCTGACGGCATGACGCTTGACGAGTATCATCGTGACGATTTACTCGCAAGCCTTACCAGTCGCGGCGCCGAGGTTCATGTGGTGTCGACCATGCCGCATGAGCTGCTCGATACCCTGGAGCACATCCTTGGCATTGTGCCTGCCGACTCTAACACTTCCACTGACCCTACCCATTAAAGGAGTGCAGATGAAACCTATCGTCGCCGTCGTCGGACGCCCCAACGTGGGCAAGTCCACGCTCGTTAACCGCCTGGCCCAGACCTCGGACGCCATCGTCCATGAGTCCCGCGGCGTCACGCGCGACCGCTCGTACCACACGGCCGATTGGAACGGCCGCGAGTTCACCATCGTCGACACGGGCGGCATCGAACCGCTCAAGAGCGATGACGTCTTCGCCACGTCCATCCGCGACCAGGCGCTCGCCGCCGCCGAGGAGGCCGCCGTCATCCTGTTTGTGGTCGACGGCCGCACCGGCGTCACCGAAGAGGACGAGTCGGTCGCCCGCATGCTCAAGCGCTCCGACAAGCCGGTCTTTCTGCTGGTAAACAAGCTCGACAACCCCGATCGCGAGAACGACAGCATCTGGGAGTTCTATTCCCTCGGCATCGGCGAGCCAACGCCGCTCTCGGCCCTGCATGGTCATGGCACGGGCGACCTGCTCGACGATATCGTGGCCCTGCTTCCGGAGGAAGAGGACGAGGTCGCCGATGAGTTCCCCGACGCGCTGAACGTCGCCATCATCGGCCGCCCCAATGCCGGTAAGTCGTCGCTGTTCAACCGCATCCTGGGCGCCGACCGCTCTATCGTGTCCAACATTGCCGGCACGACGCGCGACGCCATCGACACCGTCGTGGAGCGTAACGGCAAGCACTACCGCATGGTCGACACCGCGGGCATTCGCAAGAAGAGCACCGTGTACGAGAACATCGAGTACTACTCCATGGTCCGCGGCCTGCGCGCCATCGATCGCGCCGACGTGGCGCTGCTCGTCGTCGACGCCTCCGTGGGCGTTACCGAGCAGGACCAGAAGGTCATGGGTCTTGCCATCGAGCGCGGCTGCGCCATCGTGGTGCTGCTCAACAAGTGGGATCTGCTCGACGACGACCGCAAGCGCGAGGCCTGCATGGAGACCATCGACCGCCGTCTGGGCGTCATGGCTCCCTGGGCCCAGTACCTGCGCATCTCTGCCCTCACTGGCCGCAGCGTCGAGAAGATCTGGGCGATGGTCGACGCCGCCGAAAAGACGCGCTCGCAAAAGATCAGCACCTCGCGCCTCAACACGTTCCTCACCGACCTGCGCGAGTTCGGTCATACCGTGGTGGACGGCAAGCGCCGCCTGCGTATGCACTACGTGACCCAGACGGGCGTCAACCCGCCGACGTTCACGTTCTTCGTCAACCACAGCGATCTGGTCAACGACACCTACCAGCGCTACGTGGAGAACCGCATGCGCTCGACCTTCGACTTTGCCGGCACGCCCATTCGACTCTTCTTTAGGAAGAAGGAGCAAAAGGATGCATAATCCGATTCTGCTGACCGCCATCTGCGCCGTGGTCTCGTTCTTTATCGGGGCGATTCCGTTTGGCCTTATCCTGGGCCGCGTGTTCAACCACACCGACATTCGCAAGGCAGGCTCCGGCAACATCGGCACCACCAACGCGCTGCGCGTGGCCGGCCCCAAGGTCGCGGCGCTCACGCTGCTGCTCGACTGCCTGAAGGGCGCCATCTGCGTCCTTATCGCGCGTCCGTTCATCGCGAGCGTGGGCTATGGCTTCCCCGTGAGCATCATGGCTCCCGGTGCCGCCGGCGACTGGATGCTCGGCGTCATCTGCCTGGCGGCAGTGTGGGGCCATATCTTCTCGCCCTACCTCAACTTCCACGGCGGCAAGGGCATCGCCGTTGGTCTGGGTGTCATCCTCGCCTGGTACTGGCCTATTGGCCTGTCGCTGCTGGGCATGTTTATCGTGGCCGTCGCCATCACCAAGTTTGTGTCGGTAGGCTCGCTTGCCGCGGCCATCGGTCTTCCCATCGCGGCTTGCGCGGTCTTTCCGTACAGCAGCCTGGGGCTCAAGTTCTGCATGGCAATGATCGGCATCACCGTGGTATGGGCCCATCGCTCAAATATCCAAAAGCTCATGGCTGGTAAGGAGTCCAAGCTCTCGTTTACCAAGCGCGTCACCGAGCCCGACGATAAGTAGGAGAGAGCCATGAATGTTGCGCTGATTGGCTCCGGCTCCTGGGGAACCGCCGTCGCCGGCCTCGCCGCCGCGCGAGCCGAGCGCGTGACCATGTGGGCCCACAGCGAGCAGACGGCCGCCGGCATCAATGACGAGCATCACAACCCCCGCTACCTTGTGGGCTACGAGCTGCCCGGCAACGTCGTCGCCACCACGGACCTTTCGCAGGCGCTCGACGGCGCCGAGGCCATCATCTTCGCCGTTCCTTCGACGCACCTTCGCAGCGTGTGCCACCAGGCCGCGCCCTTTATCGCCGCCGATACTCCGGTACTCTGCCTCACCAAGGGCATTGAGCCCGAGTCCGGCCTGCTCATGAGCGAGGTCATTGCCAGCGAGATCGGCAACGAGGCGCGCGTGGCAGCGCTCTCGGGCCCCAACCATGCCGAGGAGATCTGCCGCGGTGGGCTTTCTGCCGCCGTCATCGCCAGCAAAGATCAGCAGATAGGGGAGACCTTTAAGGACCTGCTCCTGTCCACGGCCTTCCGCATCTATCTGTCGCAAGACATGACCGGTGTCGAGGTCTGCGGCGCCATGAAAAATGTCATCGCCATCGTGTGCGGCATCTCCGCCGGCACCGGCGCGGGCGACAACACACTCGCCCTCATCATGACGCGCGGCCTAGCCGAGATCAGCCGTCTGGTGCACGCCCGCGGCGGTCAAGCTATGACCTGCATGGGACTTGCCGGCATGGGCGACCTCATTGCCACCTGCACCTCGGAGCATTCGCGCAACCGCACCTTTGGCTACGAGTTCGCTCATGGCGTGTCGCTCGACGAGTATCAGACGCGCACGCATATGGTGGTCGAAGGCGCCGTCGCGGCCCGCAGCGTCAGCGAGCTCGCCCGTTCACTGGGCGTAGACATTCCGCTCACCTTTGCCGTGGAGCAAACGCTCTACAACGGTGTTACTTTGGATAGGGCACTCGAGATTCTTACCGATCGCGTCCCTTCTCAAGAGTTCTACGGACTCACCGACTAACGCAGAAAGGCTTCTACCATGGGTTCCATTAAAATCGCTCCGTCCGTCCTTTCGGCCGACATGGCCAACCTCAAGGGCGAGCTCGACAAGATCGCCGGCGCCGACTACGTGCACTTCGACGTTATGGACGGTCACTTTACCGGCAACCTCACCTTTGGCGTTGACATCCTCAAGGCCGTCAAGCGCTCCACCGATGTACCGGTCGACGCGCACCTGATGGTGTCGAACCCCGACGAAACGGTCGATTGGTACGCCGACGCCGGTGCCGACATGATCACCGTGCACTACGAGGCCTCCACGCACCTGCACCGCACGCTCACCCATCTGCAGCAGCGCGGCGTCAAGGCCGGCGTGGTGCTCAACCCCGCCACCCCCGTGTGCGTACTCGAGAGCATCATCGACGTCGTCGATATGGTGCTGCTGATGAGCGTGAACCCCGGCTTTGGCGGCCAGAGCTTTATCCCCGGTACCATTGCCAAACTGCACGAGCTCAAGGCCATGTGCGAGCGCCACGGCGTTTCGCCCATGATCGAGGTCGACGGCGGCATTTCTTCCAAGAACATCGCCGAGGTTGTCAAGGCTGGTGCCAACGTTCTCGTGGCCGGTTCCGCCGTATTTAAGTCCGAAGATCCCGCCGCTGCGGTTGCGCTGCTGCAGAAGCTGGGCAACGAGGCTGCACAGGAGGCATAAATCCTTATGACCGCAGGTCAAAACCGCATACCCGTGAATCTTGACTATGCCGCCTCGACGCCCATGCGCGCCGAGGCGCGCCTTGCGCAGCGCGAATACGACGACAGCGAGCTTGCCGGCGTCAACCCCAACTCGCTGCATTCGCTCGGCCGCAAGGCCGCTGCGCGCCTTGAAGTCGCGCGTCGCGAGATTGCCCGCAGCTTTGGCGAGCGCGTCCGTCCGTCCGAGATCATCTTGACCAACGGCGGTACCGAGGCAAACCAGCTGGCGCTCCTCGGACTTGCCGAGGGCGCCCGTCAGCGCGATCGCAAGCGCGACCGCGTGATCGTGTCGGCGATCGAGCACGATTCGATTCTGGACAACCTGCCGCTGCTGCGTGCCGCTGGCTTTACCGTCGACCTGGTGCAGCCCTGCCGCGCGGGCTACATTGAGCCTGCCGCGCTTGTCGAGCTGTTAGGCGACGACGTGGCACTCGTGAGCATCATGGTTGCCAACAACGAGACCGGCGTGGTGCAGCCCATCCGCGAGCTTGCCGCGGCCGCGCATACCGTGGGTGCCCTGTTCCACACCGATGCTATCCAGGGCTATCTGCATATTCCGCTCGATGTCACCGAGCTGGGCGTCGATGCTATGTCCGTCGCCGCCCATAAAATTGGCGGTCCTGTGGCATCCGGCGCGCTCTACCTTAAGAACCGCACGCCGCTGCGCCCGCGCATCTTTGGCGGCGGACAGGAGGCCGGTCGTCGTGCCGGCACGCAGGACCTGCGCACGCAGCTTGCCTTTGCCGCTGCCGCCCGTACGCTGGCGCCCCATGTGGCCCAGGAGCGCGAGAAGCTGCAAGCCCTTTCCGACAAGCTCTATGCCACGCTTACGGCCCATCCGCGCATTCACGCCACCATGGGCGACTACACGCAGGCCGACCGTCTGCCCGGCATGGTATCGATCTACATTGACGGCATGGACTCCGAGGAGCTCATCATCAAGCTCGACGCTGCCGGCTTTGAGGTATCGGCAGGCTCGGCGTGCTCGAGCGGCAGTATGGACCCCAGCCACGTTTTGAGCGCGATGGGCATCGGTCGCGAGCAAGCTCTCGGCGCTCTTCGCATCTCGTTCGATGACCGCGTGAATCCGGACGATCTGGACGAGTTTGCCCAGACGCTGCTCTCGATCGTAGGCGCCGCATGATCGTCGCCGAGCTTGAGCGCGCGCTGCTGGCACGCTATCCCAAGACTGATGCCGAGAGTTGGGACCATGTTGGGCTATCTGTGGGAGATCCGGCCGCGGAGATTACCGGCGTTGTCTGCGCGCTCGATGCGACCGAAGCCAATGTGCACCGCGCCCAGGAGGCCGGCGTCAACGTGCTGCTGACGCATCATCCTATCTACATCAAGGCACCCGAGGCCTTTTGTCCGGCGGATACCACACGCCCCCAATGCAGCGCGGCGCTCTACGAGGCAGCGCGTTGCGGCGTGAGCATTATCTCGCTCCACACCAACCTGGACCGCTCGCACGAAGCCCGCGTCTGCCTGAGCGAGCTGCTGGGTGCCGCACCAGTGAGCTCACTGGAACACGTGGACAACCCCGAAGCCACCGGCCTGAGCGCGCTTGCAACGCTCAACGACCCGTGCACGCTGCGCGATCTTGCCACCCGTGCTGCCACAGCCTTCGGCAGCGACCCGCGTGTGTGGGGCGAAGCCGAGCACGCATGCCGCACCGTCGCCATTTTGGGCGGCTCCCTGGGCGACTTTGGAGAGCTCGCCATCGCCGCGGGCGCGGACGTTGTCGTGACGGGCGAGGCGGGCTATCACGTGGCGCAAGACCTTGCCTTGCGCGGACTACCGGTGATCCTGCTCGGCCACGACCGCTCTGAGGAGCCGTTCGTTGATATATTGATGAACTCTGCAGTTGACGCCGGGGTCGACCCCCGTCATGCGATTAAAATACTGAACCCTTGCCAATGGTGGACTGTGACAAAAGGAGAGAACTTATGAGCGCCGGCGCTACGCTACTCAAGCTGCAACAGATCGATTTGGAGCTCGCCCGCAACAAGAGCGAACTTGCCAATATGCCGGAGCTCAAGGAGCTCGCTTCCAAGCGCAAGACCTATGTGAAGCTCAAGTCCGAGATGACCAAGCTCTACGCCCAGCGCAAGGATCTGGACATTGAGCTCGACGATCTCAACACCACCGAGATTCAGACCAACAACGCCATTGAGGCTGCCAAGAAGCGCCACGTCGACGGCTCCGACTACCGCGAGGTTCAGGACCTGGAGAATGAACTCGCCACCTTGGCCAAGCGTCTGGACAAGATTGAGCACACCCGCAAGGATGTCGTCATCGCCCATAAGGAGGCGCTCGACCGCGAGGCCCGCGCGCAGGCAATCATCGCCAAGTTCGAGGAGGGTGTGAAGGCCGATACCAAGGCCGCGCGCGCTAAGGCCGCCGACCTGCAGGCTCAGATTGACGCCGCCACTAAGGAGCGCACTGCGCTTGCCGCCACGCTGCCGGCCGACGTGCTCACCGACTACGAGCGTCTGCTCAAGCAGTTCCGCGGCCTGGCCGTCGAGACCATCCAGGGCAATATCCCCACGGTTTGCCACACCGCGCTGCAGGCATCGTCCATGAGCGACCTCAATCACGACGGTAGCGAGATTACGCACTGCCCGTACTGCCACCGTCTCCTGGTACTCCCGAGCAAGGAAGCCTAGCGATGACGGCGGCATCCAACAATTCAATGCAACTTGAGGGAAAAACGATCCTGCTGGGCATTACCGGCGGGATCGCCGCCTATAAGTCGTGCAATATCGTGCGCCTGCTGCAAAAGCGCGGCGCGCGCGTCAAGGTCGTTATGAGCGAGCATGCCACCGAGTTCGTGGGGCCGCTCACCTTCCGCGCGCTCACGGGCGAGCCGGTCGCTGTGGGCCTGTTCGACGACCCCTCCGATCCCATCCACCACATTTCGCTGGCGCAGGAACCCGATCTGGTGGTCGTGGCGCCCGCAACGGCCAATATCATCGCCAAGATGGCCAACGGCATCGCTGACGACCTCATCTCCACCACGCTGCTTGCGACGCCGCGACCCATCGTGATCGCACCCGCTATGAACAACGGCATGTGGAAGGCGCCGGCGACGCAGGCCAACATGGCCACGCTGCGCGACAGAGGCGTGCATGTGGTGGGACCCGGCAGCGGCTACCTTGCCTGTGGCGACGTGGACACAGGCCGCATGAGCGAGCCCCAGGACATCGTCGAAGCTGTCTGTGAGGTGCTTAACCCCGCGCCTCAGAACCTGGTAGGTAAGCACATCGTGATTACCGCCGGCCCCACGCACGAGCCGATCGACCCGGTGCGATTCATTGGCAACCGCTCTTCGGGCAAGATGGGCATCGCCCTGGCGGGGGAGGCTGCTCGCCGCGGTGCTGCGGTCACGCTCGTGCTGGGACCGGCATCGCTCGATGTTCCCCGCGGCGTGGAGTGCGTGCGCGTGCAAACCGCCGCAGAGATGCTCCAGGCGGCACTGAGCGCCTTTCAGACGGCCGATGCGGCAATTTGTGCGGCTGCCGTCGCCGACTATACCCCGGCGGCCCCTGCCGACCATAAGCTCAAAAAGGTTAACGAGCGCCTGGATCGAATCGAGCTCGTCGAGACCGTTGACATCTTAGCCGAGCTTTCGCGTCAGAAGGGCGAGCGATGCGTGATCGGCTTTGCGGCCGAGACCGATAACGTTGTCGAGTACGCCGAGCGCAAATTGGCACGCAAAGGTTGCGATGCCATTATCGCCAACGATGTCTCACGCGCCGATTCGGGCTTTGGAACCGACACTAACAAGGCCTGGATTGTAAGCACAGCGGGCACGCAAGAACTCCCCGTGCTAACAAAACCCCAGCTCGCAAATACAATTTTGGACTTGCTTCAAAATATTTAAAAAAGTTCTTGCACAAGGGCAAAGTTTCGGGTTAATATACTCCCTGTTGCGAGCGAGAGCAGAGCAACAAACAAAAGCTTCGGGACGTGGCGCAGCTTGGTAGCGCACTTGACTGGGGGTCAAGGGGTCGCTGGTTCGAATCCAGTCGTCCCGACCAGAGGTTTGCAGGTCAGGCACCTAGTGCCTGACTTTTTTTGTTTTAAGCAATTGCTTAATTATGATTAAGCAACAGGGTGCCAATAATCTACCTACGCGATAATCGCCTTTTACGGCTACTTGCGCGTTTTGCACACGCTTGAGCCGATTTAATAACGCGATATGAATCTACATACGCGTAGCTGGTATACAGCCGAGTACAGGCTGTATTTATCGCGGCGATTTACATAGATATAGCAACTGTAACGAACAAGCGTGTCGCTATATTTATTCCAGTAGTTCACTTGATCGATGGACAAGTGGGCTGTCGCGACGAAACGCCGTGTGAGATGGACTCTATACGAGGACGCCGAAGAGATTATGGCGGGGGAGTGCGGCTGGCACTCTGAGAGCCGCTGTATGACCCCATTTCTCCTCAACCCGATAACTATGCTTCAAGACGAGAATTGTTCGAGCAATCGCCAAAAGAAAGGCCCGCGCGGGGTCACGCGGGCCTTATGTCTAGGTGCAAATAGGGCTAGAAGCACCAGACGGGACAGACGCAACTCGAGTACGTCGCGCCGCTCGCGCCGGCGTTGTAGTTCGACGGATCGCCGTACCTGCCGACACTGAGGAAGCCCGCAGAGCCGCTCGGACTCACTGAACGCTCCCACCAATAGTCGCCAATCTGCAGACAGGCATTACCAGAATAGTTCGCCGTCACCTTGCCCTTGAAGGCCTCGTACTGGGTGCCCTCGGAGGAGGTCCAAGGATAGCTGGATGCCCAGAAGGATGTGGGGACAATCTCGGAGTAGCTGAGCAGGAACAGCTTGTCCACAGTCGGTGTCACAGCAGCATTCTTGTCTGTGCCTCCCACGTTATTCGTAAATTTCTTAACCGCTTTCACCTTGGACTGGAGTTCAGACGGCATCAAGCCCCAAATATAGCCGGAGTTCATCTCCTGGCGGAGCTCCGACTTCTCCCAGCCGCCAGCGTTAGTTGCCGTAGCGTTCATCCGGGAGTTGAAGATCATAGAAGTTGTGAGAAAGGTTAGTCCCGCCTTGCCCGATCCGTCGGCCAAATCGTCGTGGTTGATGCCGATGATTCGGTACTCGAGCGTCTTGCCGTCGTTGAGCTTCATCGAGAACTTCGTCCCTGCGTCCATCGCGGCCTTCGCCTTGGCGTAGGCGGGCGACGCCTCGCCCTTGGCGGCGATGTCCTCGGCCACGGCCTTCTGCTCGTCGAGCGTCCAGTCCTTCGCGTCCTTGGCGATTGCCGCCTGGACGGTCGCTGAATCGGCCCCGGTTGAACCGCCGCCGGACGCGCCACCGCCCTCGGCGCCGCCGGTCGTCCCGCTGTTCACCGTGTTGCCGACCAGGTTGAACTGGTTTCGGATGGCCCCCGCCACGCCAGGCCCCGCGAACACGATCACAAGGCCGATGACGGCGATAATTAGGACGTACTCGATGATTCCTTGGCCTCGGAGATTGGCCGCCCTACGAGCGACCCCCCCCCGAGGCGAAATTGCCGCTGCATGCATATGCGACTCCCTTCGCTCAGGGTTTGTAGATACATCGCCGAGCGTAGGACTATTCCAAGTATTTGCGCAGGTCTTGCCGCAGTGGCAATCACGCTGAAAGGGTAAGGCGGTCAGTCGCGTCATCGTCCAGAATGGATTTGAGCGGTATCCGGTCCCAAAACGTATGCCACCTGGAACTCGGCAATCAAGCCGTAGATGTCATGCTAATCGATTGCCGAAACCCAGTGCCAAAACCTTCCCGTCAATTCCCATCGGAAATTCGAATATGAGGCGATAGATCTAGCTGTCAGGCCACTCCTCGGCCAAAATCGCCAAAGGAATAGCCCGCGCGGAGCGCGCGGGCTTTTATCCAAATGTCGGCCTATACGACATAATGTCTAGAAGCACCAAGCGGGACAGACGCAATACGAGTACGCCGCGTCGCCGTTGTTGCCCGACGCATCGCCGTCGCTGCCGACAAAGAGGAAGCTCACAGAGTAGCCCGGATTCACCGAACGCTCCCACCAATAGTCGCCAATGGCAGTGGCATAGTTGGAATTATAGTTATTCGTCACCTTGCCCTTGAAGGCCTCGTACTGGGTGCCCTCGTTGGAAGTCCATGGGTAGTCAGATGCCCAGTGGGAGGTGGGGACGATCTCGGAGTAGCTGAGCAGGAACAGCTTATCCGTGGTCGCAGTGACGGCGGCATTCTTGTCGGTACCGCCGACGTTGTTCGTGAGCTTCCTGACCGGTTTCACCTTGGACTGCAAATCGCTCGGCATGAGGTTCCAAATCTCACCAGAGTTCATCTTCTGGCGCAGCTCGCACTTCTCCCATCCTCCGACGTTGGTGTCCGTAGCATTCATGCGGGACATGATGCCCGTCGATGTCGTGAGGAACGTCAGTCCCGCCTTGCCCGCGCCGTCGGCCAAATCGTCGTGGTCGATGCCGATGATGCGGTAGGTCAGTGTTTTGCCGTTCATCAGCTTCAACGTGAACTTGGTGCCGGCATCCATCGCGGCCTTAGCTTTCGCGAACGCAGGCGACGCCTCGCCCTTGGCGGCGATGTCCTCGGCGACTGCCTTCTGCTCATCGAGCGTCCAATCCTTCGCGTCCTTGGCGATAGCCGCCTGGACGGTCGCGGAATCGGCCCCCGCGGAGCCGCCACCGGACGCGCCTCCCTCGACGCCGCCGGTCGTCCCATTGTTCACCGTGTTACCCACTAGGTTGAACTGGTAGCGGATGGCACCCGCCACGCCGGGTCCCGTGAACACGATGACCAGGCCGATGACCGCGATGATCAGGACGTACTCGATGATACTTTGCCCTCGGAGAAGAGTGCCTCTAGGAGATACCCCCCCCCCCCGAAGGTTAATTGCCGCTGCATGCACATGCGGCTCCCTTCGCTCAGGGTTTGTAGATACATTGCCGAGCGTAGGACTATTCCAAATATTTGTATCGGTCTTGCCGCAGCGGCAACCGCACCGATGGTCAACAATCGAGATTGCGCTATAATAGAACACGCGTTCGTTATTGATTCGAAAGGGGAGCCATCGTGGGGGAGAGCGAGAAGTCGATACGTTTGGTCACGGCCCTCGTCGAGTGCCGCCCCGACGGCGAGTACGCCCCGTGGGGCATCAAATGGTACGACGGCACCGTCTACCCGTTCGACCGCATCGAGTCCTACAGCTCCCGTTCGTGGGCGCTCGGCAGGAACAGGCGGTCCGAGTCCTGGCACGTGGTCGTCGGGGACGGTACGTGCCGCGACATCTGCCATTACCAAAACAGCTGGTATGTCGTTCACGACCCAGACGATGACACCCCAGCGGCAAGCGCACCGTAAAAATAGCCAAAACGCCCATTCGAAACCAAACGCCCAGGTAAACGGCTTAACACAATCGCGAATACGACCCCAAAAAGACCTACTTGGATACCCGCTAGGGGTACCTGTTTTCAGGCACCTTAAATCGCCTCTCGTTGCCTCGTTTTTTCGGCTACTCAGTAAAAAATAGGGGAGTACGCCAGTACTCCCCCTAAATCGTTTATATCCCGGTTGCTGCCTGCCAGTCTGCTCTCTCAAGCCTAGGCTTGAGCGCGGGGGCTTAGGCCCCTAGGCTTGAACGTACTTGAGGTCAAGCTCTCCAGGCGCGTCCACGTACACCGCGCCGAACGTCAGGTTTACCAGCCGGGGCTGAGCTCCATAAGAGCAAAATCATTCTAGCGCTTACTATCAAGGATATCCGTCGTAGTGGCGGCTATCCGGCAAACGATCGTACTCTCGTGGTCCCGTTTCGAGTAATTCTTTGGCACGGTCAGGAGCATAGCGAACGGTTTCCGCTGTTCCGCTCATGTACATGGACGATGAATGAACTTCGATAGCAAAGGTTGATTTCCGATCTCAGCCGAACACATTGAGCGGATAGACCGTTCCCGCAGTTAGCCGAACGCCCCCGAGGCCCCTCCCGGGCCCCGGGGGCGGCATTTTCCCAGTTGAAGGAACGGTGGAGATGTGTTTCGATGGGTCCGGTGGCCATGC